>JBJTPZ010000211.1:0-46693 GCA_046075365.1 Planctomycetaceae bacterium | reverse complement strand
CGATGACTGAGGAAGCAGCAGAAACTGAAGAGGCGGTACTGGAAGAAGTGGCTACGAAGAGGCTGCCGCCGCTGAAGAACCTGTCGGGAACGAAGGACAGGGGTCAGCGAATTCTGGAAAGCCAGCTTATGGCGAACCGGCGGCTGAGGAACCGGCGGCTGAGGAACCTCACGCTGAGGAACCGGCAACTGAGGAACCTCACGCTGAGGAACCAGCAGCTGAGGAACCAGCAGCTGAGGAACCGGCAACTGAGGAACCGGCAACTGAGGAACCGGCAACTGAGGAACCAGCGGCTGAGGAACCAGCAACTGAGGAACCTCATGCTGAAGAACCAGCAGCTCCTCCGGAGAAGTGCAAAGAACCGCATCCGACTCCACTGCCGAAGCCTTACTGAGTTGCGGAAAGCTCAGTTGTGTCAGGCGTGAAGGAAGGATTATCAGTCGTGAATGCGTTGTCAGGGTAGCGCAGCAGAACTGATGATTATGCTGAGGCCGGCGGTTTTCCGCCGGCCTCTTTTTGTTGTGTGCTGCGGTATTCAGCGTGCCGGGGTGTTTGATTTGCTCTGGGACACGTTCTGTCCGTCTGTTTGAACCAGATTGAGCAAACTTTCCTGGTAGCGGTTCCAGGCATCGGTGGACGACATGTTGCGTGGAAATGCAAAAGTAATCACCTGGCACAGTTCGCCGCGTGAGCAAAAATGTTCAAGCGTACCTGGGACAATATCCTGTGGATACAGAAAGCGGGTAAAGCTCAGTGATCGACTGACTCGGGAGGTCAGCGGTGCCGAGTGTGTGTCGCTTCCGAGGACTCCGGCGGGATTATCGACTGTGCGAATATGCAGGATGCGATGGGGCCGTTCGTTCTCAATGAGCCGCATCAGCAGTTCGGCTTCCGGGGATTTCAAGCTGCGGTCGCTGGGAATGGCGTGGAACTGTCGATTGACATTTTGGCCTTTTGAGTTGACCGACTGATTTTCCGCAGCCCCGTCGGGATTGAGTGTCCGGATCACAAGAGCCTGGAAACCACCGTAGATCAGGCTGTTGTCGTGCAGATGTGTTGCCAGTTTCTCGGTAAGTTCCAGTGCTGCGGGATCGTTTCCATTTGTGCTGCCGACGACAATTGTACGGAATGTCCCGTCACCGACTGTGCAGTACTGGAATGGTCTTCCTCCGGCGGATCGTGCGCAGTTTTTCCATTGAAGGGCGGCCGGAGCCTGCATGGCGAACCTGAGTGGCTGCGGATCGGCAGCGGGCGATTCATCGAACCGAGGTGGTGAGAGCGTTGTTGTTTCGGTTGCAGAATTTTCGCTGGAGACCGGTTTGAATGATTCCGTACCGCCGGCCTGGTGATACAGCGCCACACAACCGGCCTGCAGCAGGCAGGCGACTGCCAGCG
This sequence comes from Planctomycetaceae bacterium, assembly GCA_046075365.1. Lineage (GTDB taxonomy): Bacteria > Planctomycetota > Planctomycetia > Planctomycetales > Planctomycetaceae > SXXK01. The sequence goes on along the minus strand of JBJTPZ010000211.1, from coordinate 45,298 downwards.
GAGACCAGTGTCGCAGGTTTGCAGCTGATTGTCTGGCAACCTTATTCATACAGAGATCTGTCAGATATCGATGCCAAGTCGACAGCAAAGTTCCAGGAAGCGATCATGCATTTCATTGCTGGAACTGTGCACGTGTTCGGCTTCTGTGATGACTCGCATGTCTTCGATCAATGGAATCCGGGACTGTTTCAATGCCATTTCGCAGCGGCGATTTTGACGACCGTAAACGAACAGCAGTTTGTGTTCATCGAGCTGTACTTCGAGGGGGAGTGCCGGGTTGAGCACAGCCAGTCCGCAGCAGCCGTCGTTGAGCAGCAATTCCTCGTAGTCGTAGAGGATGCTTTGCAGGACCGGCATATCGATTTGTTCGCGGTACAGGTCTGAGTGTTGACCGGGAGCACGTTCGTGACTGGTTTCGAGGACCACGTCAACGACGGATCCGAGCGGTTCCAGCAAAGACATGAACACATCGAAGAGTCGTTCTTTGCTGACAGACGCCATCAGCACGGGGATTTGTGCGCCGGTTTCTTCATCACTGTAACATTCGTGGCGGTAACCGGTTTTGGGCACGATTTCGAGGCTGTAAGCCGGACGGATGGCATCGGTCAGTGTGAAGTCGCCGTACTGCGAGATGCGCATGTGCTGTTCAAGCTGCTCTTCAGTAAGCTGACGGAAGCTGCTGACATCGCTGGACGGTGATCCGTCGCGGTATCCGGTTTTGAGGAAGTTCTGCAGAAAACCCATAGGATCGGTGCTCACGGAATGCCGTGTGAGTGGGACGCTGAGATGACTTTCTGGAGCCTAGCACCTGGATGTCGGGTGTGCGGGGGCTTTTGGGGAAATCTGCCGAATTCGTAGTTTGCGGCGGATTTTTGCACTGTGCTGTTTGGTTCCTGGCTGTTCGCGGGTCGGTTTGGGGCGATATAATCTGCATGACCGATCGAACCGTCAGAGTGAACAGCAGCGAGAACTGGAGCAGGGATTGATGTGTGTATTGTGTGCCAGAAGTTCGCGACTGCTGATGAGCGGGCTGCTGTTGTTTTGCAGGCTGTTTCTGTCGGATGCGAATTTGCTGCAGGCGGACGACCATTGGTACCGCATTGAATTCGACGGGCAGCCTGCCGGTCACGAGCTGGTGGTATTGGGGCAGTTTGAGGATCCTGTTTCTGGTCGTCTGCGCAGGTTTGAGCGGGAAACGGTGCTGCGACTGAGGCGACTGGGAGCCGATCTTTCAGTGCGTGCCAAACTGACGACGGAGGAGTCGGAGGACGGCCGTCTGTTTCGCTGGAGTCTGCAGCGCACGTCCGCTGATGGATTACGAATACAGCGAAGCGGTGTGTGGCAGGAATCCTCGCGGGCCTTCGTGGTTCGGGACGGCACGGGTTCCAGTCCTTCTGAGTCACTGGTGGAGTGTTCTGAGCAGCCTCGATCGCCGTTGATTTCTGGCTGGCTGATGTCGGCGTTTCCGCAGGGGGCGCGTGTCTGGACGTCGCCGGTATTTTTTCCGGAGAGCAATGAGTCAGCCGAGCTGGAGTTTGCGATGACTTCGAAAGTTTATCGTACGAGTGAAACAGATGGGTCGGGCGTGGTTGACTTGAAGTACGAGTTTCGCCCTGTGGATTTTCGGGAGGTTGAAGCGTCGACTCTGATCTTTCAGAACCAGCGTTATTTGGGATCTGATCAGCGAGTTCTGGGGGCTGTGCTGTCGATTCGGCGTGCAGAGCCGGCGCAGGCACTGGGATATCAGAATACGGAAGCACTGGATCTGCAGCTGCGAACACTGGTGCCGGTAACGGGCAAGGTGGAGTGGGGTTTTGATCAGACAATAAAACTGCTGGTGCAGACTTCGCCTGAGCTGCGAGGAATTCTTGAGTCGTCAGATTTTCAGAGGGTGGAGGAAGGTCAGGAGGGTCAGATACGGGTGGTTTTGCTGGATCCTGCGAAGAGCAATTCGGCAGTCAGAACAGTGCAGAAGCTGACAGCCTCTGAGCTGGCAGAGTATCTGGGCTCGGGGAAGTGGGTAGATGCTGCGAATTCTGAGATTTTGCGGACTGCTGTGCTGGCTGCTGGAAATACGAGTGATCGGCGTGAGAAGTGTCGCAGGCTGGTGCAGCATGTCAGCAGTCGGATGCAATTTTCGGCTTTATCGACGTTGCAGCAGCCTGCATCGACTGTGCTGAAGTCATTGAAAGGTGACTGTACGGAGCATGCGGTTCTGCTGGCAGCACTTTTGCGTGCTGAAAAGATTCCGTCGAGAGTGGCTGTAGGTTTTCTGTATGTGCCCCGAGCTTCAGCTTTTGCGCCTCATATGTGGGTGGAGGCTTTCGTGGATGGAGGCTGGGTGCCTTTGGATTCGACGATCCCGACCGAGTCAGAGTCGGTGCCGCGGATCCGGGTCTCACATTCCTCGCTGGCGGCAGATGCGACGGGCTGTGTCAGGGTATTTGCAGATGTTACAGCTTTTCCTGGGCGGACGGAGGTATCTGTTGAGTTGAACTGAGCGGCGAGGTGTAGTCAGGTCAGCCCCAGCAGTGACAGGCTGTCGCGTGAGATCATGGCTTCGATGGCTTCGGTGTTGAGCCTTGGCAGTCGGGTGCCTTCCAGTTGATTGTTGAGGCTGCGCAGTCCGGCGAGTGAATCATTGACGGTCGTGAATGGATAGTCTGTCCCGAACAGAAGTTTGTGCCAGACGCCATATTCCTGAACCAGCATGAGGCTGTTGTAGAGCTGCCATGGCCGGTAGTGCAGGGCAGAAACGTCAGCATAGACATTGGGATGTTTGCGAATGACGGCCACGCATTCACCTTCGAACGGGTGTCCGAGGTGAGCGAGAATCAGTCTTAGTTCGGGAAACCGTATCGCGACGGTGTCCAGTAGTCGCGGCAGAGTGAACTCGAGCGGTGCCTGAGAAATGAATGTTGTGCCTGTATGCAGCAGCACAGGAAGCTGATTTCGGGAGGCGTAGTCCCAGAGTGGATTGAGCCTTTCGTCATCCGGACGGAAGCCGGCGTACATTGGCATCAGCTTGATTCCTCGCAGTCCCAGTTCCTGATGTCCGAACTGCAGTTCCTGCTGCCAGCCCGGCTGTGTGGGGTCCAGCGAGAGGAAGCCGATGAGTTTTTCGGGCTGTTGACTGACGTAATCTGCGATGTCGGCGTCGTCGACCCACAGGCCACTCAGTTTTGCTTTACCTCCGAAGACGACGGTGCGTACATCGGTCGGAGCGGACTGTGCGTAGCTGTTCCAGGTAACGGTGAGATCGACTTCGACGCCCGCCCGGGCTCGTTTTGCCTGGCTGCGAAAGTCTTCCTGAAAGTGTTCCGGGTAGCGCCAGTAGTGGCTGTGAATATCGATGATGGGCACGCGGTGATCTCCGACTCAGGGCTATGTCTGAGCGTTGTTTTCCACTGGTTTAAAGACGAATTTCAGCCACAGACCTGCGGCGGTGAGCAGTACGAGGCAGTTGATGTAGAAGATAGGGTCCCACTGTGCACGCCCGCTGAGCTTCAGTCGTCCCAGCGCGTCAGCGAGGAGGCCGACCAGCAGCTGGGACGTCATGGCTCCGAAGACACCGGCAGAGTTCATCAGTCCGAAAAGTGCGCCTGTGTGTCGTCCGCTGATGCCGATGGCGCAGGACCACCAGAGCGACTGAGTCGCCTGGGTGGCGAAGCAGGAGGCTCCTGTGAGCAGTACGGCGAGGCGATAGTCTGAGCAGAGCAGTGCAGAGGAGAGGCATGCTGCGGCGGTGAGAAATGCAGTTGGTCCGGCGATTCGGCTGCGTGCGGGGTATTTGGAAATCTGCATTCTGTCGACCACCCAGCCTCCGAAGAAAGTGCCAGCGGCTGCGCAGGCGAGGACGACGGAAGTCATCATGCCGGCATCGGCTGGCAGTAGTCCGCGTCCTTTTTCCAGGTAGCGGGGAAACCATGAGAAGTAGATGTAGCTGTTGAAGGAGGCGCAGATCATGATGGCACTGAGCATGCGAACGCTGGGACTGGCGAGGACGAGTGCCCATGGGACAGGCGGGACGTGTTCGTGGTTTGGTGTGCTGTTCCTGGGGCGTGGGTTATTCTTCCAGTCGCGCGATGTACTGTTTTGTGGAGTCTCATGACGTGTTGTGCCGGCCGAGATGAGCTGCAGTTCGGCTGGGTTTACGGAGGTGTGCTGAGAGGGCTCATCACGGAACCAGAGCCAGAAGCCGAAAGCCCAGAGGAATCCAACGCTGCCAAAGGCGGCAAATGTCATTCGCCAGCCGATGTTTTCTATGAGAGCAGCAGCCAGCCAGGGTGCGATGGCACCGCCGGTCTGTGAGGCGGCCAGCAGAATTCCCTGGACGCGTCCGCGTTCCTGTTGCGGGAACCACCTTGAGACGACTCGGGCGGCGTTCGGAAAGGCACCGGCTTCACCGGCGCCGAACAGGAATCGTATGATGATCAGTGATGTCAGGCCGTTGCAGAGACCGGTGAGAATGGTGAACGCAGACCACCACAGGGAGATGCGTGTAAGGATTTTGCGAGCGCCCCACTGGTCGCCCCAGCGGCCGGTCGGCACTTCGAAAAGTCCGTAGGCGAGAGTGAAGGCCATCAGCACGAAGCTGCCGCCGGTATTGGAAATCTGCAGTTCTTCGCTGATTCGTCCGAGTGCGGCGGAGATGCAGATGCGATCGAGGTACAGAATTCCGGAAAGTGCACACAGCCATGCCAGTACGAAGTAACGAACACGACTTGCTGTCTGTGGTTCAGCAGTGGGTTCGAAGGGATTTTCCGGGGCTGGTGGCATCCGAGTTTCTTCCGGCTGGTCTGGCAGTTGATGAAGCTGGTGTTCGGCTGCGCTGTGAGGATTTAGTGAGCATGCTGCCACAGGAGTGTGCGGGAGACAAGCAGTCTGCGGTATGGATTTCCTGAAGTGCAGCAGGTTGCCCGCATGTTTGCGGATTCAGCGATTCAGCAGTAGACTGGTTCGTTTCCCGCTGCGGTTGTGAATGTTCAGACATTTCTGAAGGCCGCCGTCGGGGATTTTCGTCAGAGCATGTCAGGGTGTGTCGCGTGTGGAGTCGTCAGATCCCGTTTCGAGTGGATATCGCCGGCATCATCGAGATCATGGGATCATCGCTGTACAGCCGCCCGGATACTCCGATTCGCGAATTGATTCAGAACGCGTACGATGCGATTCTAAGACGCCGTGCCAGGGATCTGCAGTTTCGCGGTCGGATCGACATCCAGCAGGATGCTGAAGCCGGTACTCTGACATTTTCAGATGACGGAATCGGACTGACCGCAGACGAGGCGGAGCAGTATCTTGGGACGCTGGGTATCGGGATGACGGGAATCCTGAAGGGGCGTCGTTCGACGGCGGTGAAGAGTTCCGTTGCCGGTGATGGTGAGGGGCTGGTCGGTCAGTTTGGAATCGGTCTGTTTAGTGCTTTTATGCTGGCTGATTTTCTGCGAGTGGAAAGTCGCAGTGAGGACAGTCCTGAGGGAGTAAGCTGGGAGGCGGGGCCGGGGACTGAGATCCGTCTGTCTTCTGCCGAGCGTGCTCGCTTTGGTACCAGTGTGACATTGCATCTGAAGCCTCAGTTTCGCGTTTGGTGCGAGTCTTTGGAGTCACTGGAGGCAGCGATTCGGGAGTTTGCAGATTTTCTGCCTGTGCCGATTCATGTGAACGATCGACCAGCTCGAGTGAATGTGATTAACGCGCCGTGGTTCGAGGCGACTCCTGAACCCGAATCTTTGGAGCTGGCTCTGGCGGACTACTTCAATGAAGCACCGCTGGATGTCATCCCGATTCGGATGGAGCAGCCTTTGTCGATTGCTGGTGCATTGTACATTTCTCCTCAGAGGACTCCGGGTTTTGCTGATGAATCCACGGTTGCGGTGACAGTGCGTCGCATGGTGATTTCGCGGCGGGTGCGAGATTTGCTGCCGGCGTGGGGCAGTTTTTTTCGCGGCATACTGGAACTGGAAGACGGGACTCCTGTGGCCAGTCGCGAGGATCTGGTGCGGGACGACAACTTCAGAGCGCTTCGTCGGACTCTGGAAGAGCATCTTTATCAGCATCTGGAGGATCTGGCGGACCAGCCGAATTCGCGTCTGGAGTCTATCGTTACGTGGCATCGTTATCATTTTGCCGGTGCAGCGCTGTCTGAGGTGCGATTACGTTATCTGCTGCGGCGGGTGTATCGATTTCAGACATCAAAGGGACCATTGCTGCTGGACGAGATTCTGCAGCAGAGTGCGGCGGACCCGCTGTACGAGAATGATCTTGAGAGTGTGATTTGGTACAATGCAGACCGTCGTCAGGAGCGTTATCTGGACGAACTGTTCAGCAGGATCAATGTTCCCTGTGTGCATGCAGTTCGCAGTTTCGAAGAGAGTCTGCTGGCTGAGATGCTGGTGGATGAGGATGGTGGAGTTGAGCTGCGTCAGGCGACTCCGTCGGCGCAGAACTTCAGCCGGATTGTACTCGGCATGACTGATCCTGAAGATCTGCAGTCCGGCTGGCAGGATTATTTTGCGAGCACTGATGCGCGTGTGATGATCGCTTCACTGGCTTCCGGGCCTCCCGTGGTGGCTTTTCTGAATGATCGCTACGAGCTGGCTCGTACGTTCGAAGAGCTGCGTCGAGAGGGTGATATTCCGACTGGTTTTCAGCGTCTGATTGATGCCCATTTTCGGCAGACGCCGACGGGCCGCAATGAAGTGGTGCTGAATCGGGCTCATCGGCTGGTGCAGAATGCTCTGCGCAGCGGAGCTGCCAGTCCTTTGGCCAGTGTGCTGCGTGTGCTGGTTATGAATGCACTGACGGCTGCCGGAGCGACTCGAAGTGCGGCAGCGGCGTCCGTGCAGGCCGAGGATCTGGACTGGATTGCGGATGCGCTGCGAGGCCCTGGGGCGTAGCCTGGGGCCTTGTTCTGCCGTGGCAAAATTTCAGTCGAACAGTGACTTTTGGCGAATGGATGGCAGTTGTTTTCCTGGCCACGGTGGCAGTGTCGGAAGCCGTGGAAATGCCAGGCTGATCTGCGCGTGCATCAGGGCTGCGAAATCCGGGGCATAACGATCATCCGGAGCATGTGTAAAGATGAAAGGCTGCAGTCCCTGCTGCAGCCAGCCGCCGATAACAGGGCCCCATTCGGCCAGCCATGGGAGAGTCTGCTGCACCTGATTACGGCCGACGATTCGTAGAAACGGATGTTGTCCGGTGACTGTGTGACGCAGCGGAGTTTTGGGTTTGCGTGACTGGGAGATCCGTTCAATTTCGTCTGCCGGCGGTGCGGAATACAAAGGGCGGGAGTCGAACAGAACGAAGTCGATTTTGCGTTCAGTCAGCTGTTCGATCAGCCATTGTTCCTGTCGACCGTGGTCAAACCATCCGTGATGTCGAACTTCCAGGGCCCACGGAAGGTGGTCAGGCAGCTGTTTCAGAAAGCTGAGCAGGACCGGTGCTTCTGCTGGAGAGAAATCGGGGGGCAACTGAATGAAAGACGGTCCAAGGACATTGTGGCTCTGGAGGACTTCGGCTGCGGTTACAAATGCGGCAACTTCATTGTTTGCCATGCGGAGCCGGCGATCGTGGGTGATGGCCCGACTGACCTTCAGGCAAAAACGAAAGCCTGGTGCAGCGGCAGCGCCCCATTCATGAAATCGTTCCAGCGGAGGCAGTGCGTAGAACGTGCTGTTGCCTTCGACTGTGCGGAACACTGATGAATACTGAGGCAGCCAGTCGCGTCGTGCGGCCGTGGCTGTGAAGAGCGATCCCTTCCAGGATTCGCAGGCCCAGACGGGGCAGCCCAGAAACAGTTCAGTCATGGTGATTTGTCAGGCGGCTGCCTCGTCATCTTCGGGGAATGGCAGGAGTGCGGGTTCCGAGTTTTTGCCGGGTTTTTTGAGGGTTTCATAACCTGGCAGATCTTCCAGCTGTCGCAGTGCCCAGGTGGTCAGGAACAGTTTTGTCGTGCCGTAGAGAAAAGGTCGCCCCAGCGAATCGTCTTCTCCTGCGATCCGGATGAGGCCTTTGTCCAGCAGTTGTCGAATCATCTCTGCCGACTGAACCCCGCGGATGGCCTCCACGTCGGCTCGCGTTACGGGTTGCTGGTAGGCGATGATGGTCAGGGTTTCCATCATGGGCGGTGAAAGTCGAGCGGCTGCCTGTCGATTATGGAGTCGATCGAGCCATGGTGCGAGTGCTGCGCGGGTCATCATGATATAACCGGCGGCTGTCTGTTCGATACGGAATGCTGAGCGAGTGCGGTCGTAGCTTTCGTTGAGCGTTGCGACAAGCTGCTGCACCTCGCGACCATCAATCAGGCGGGCGGACTGAGCCAGTTTTCTGGCAGGAACGGCTCCTTCAGCAATCAGCAGTGCCGCTTCAAGTCTGGCGATTCGGACTGTACGAATGAGGCTGCCGTCCGCTTGCAGCAGCCCGGATCCGGAGCTGCGGCGCCCGCCCGTTGACGCTCGCATCAGCATGTTTTCTCGTTCTGCACGAGTTGTTCCGGTGGTGTAATACCGGGGCTGCAGGCTGCGAAGGTTTTGGAGACCGACTGGGTTACGATCGAGCATCACTGTCCTCGGAATCTTCCACCCGTTCGCAGTTTCATTAATTCAGGCGATTTGCACGGCGTGCCGACTGCTGACGCCAGTGTTTTACCTGCTGCACGACGTCTTCGGCACAGGCGGAGCGTGTGGGGCCGATGGCTTCAAATCGATATCGTACCAGCTCGGTTTCACCGCGGAAGAATGCGGCGAAGCCGTGATTTTCCGTAGTTCCGGGAACAAACCAGAGGACGCGTATGGCCCCCATGGCATTCAGCTGACGCAGAGCTGCTTCTGTGGCTGCATCTTCGTGGAAATTTTCGGGCTGTCCGTCGGGCGATTCTGTGGCAGGTGCATCCCCTGCCTGTTGAAAAGGGTCACTGGATTGAGGTTCTTTGGGCTCGACCGGCTTTGGTCGGGTCTGATTTGGCAGCAGGTCATCGATGGAATTTTCTGTCGCCGTTTCAGGGGAGCCCCTGGTTGGCTCGACAGGGAATTCCGGAGCGTCAGTCGGCGGTATTTCTGATGTGTCGAGTTGCTCGAATCCCAGCAGATCTTCTGAGGATTCTGCACCCTGCGCTGTGGTCTGAGCTACGCCAGCCGGGCCGCCGGCCGGGCGCAGAAGTGCGATCGCTGGTACGATGATCAGCGGCAGCGTCATCAGCAGTGTCGACAGCAGGCCACTTCTAGAGGAGTCCATTCCCGCCACTCCAGGACATACTTTCACTGCCATTCCATCGGCAGTTCCTGCCGGAGTTTACGGTCCGGCGGAATTTCGGGCAATTGCAGTTTTCGGCTTCCCTGAAGAAGGGCGTTGTCGATAAAAAGTGACCAGGGGGCACTCCGGCAGATTTGGCCGATATTTCCGGTTTGAAGGCACCTCGGGCAGTGCGCCGGGCGATGAATTAAAGGATTTGAAGCCCATACCGGCTGGACTTTGTGCCGGGGCAGCGGATCCTGAGTGATTGACTGGACACAGCCCCGGGAATCCTCGATGGTTTTAATATAACCCAGGTGGTTTTGTGTCTGCGAGTAACCTGTCGCTGGGAATGCTGTTGGAATTTGCGGGGGATGGTGTGATGGCTGCAACTGACGGTTTTGCTGCAGGCTGGTCCCGGCGCCGTGTGTTCATGGGGGCTGCTGCGGCTGTGGGTGCCAGTTTCGTGGCCGGTTTGGGCGGGGCAGAGGCTTTTGACGAGAAGGCGTCTGAGCATCCGTTGCAACCGGCACTTAGGCTGGCTCGTGAAGCGCACCGCCGGGTTTTGCAGATGAGTGGTTACGAGTGCATTTTTGCGAAGAAAGAGGTTGTGGATGACGACCTGATTTCGCAGAAGATGAAGCTCAAGATTCGTCACGAGCCATTCAGCGTGTACATGTTGTTCCAGGAGCCTCGAGAGGGGCGTGAGGTGATTTTCGTCAGTGGCCAAAATGACAACAAGCTGCTGGTTCATGAGACCGGGCTGGCAGCTTTGATTGGCACATTATCACTGTCTCCGGAAGATTCGCGAGTCAAGGCGGAGAACCGTTATCCGATCACGAAGGCCGGTCTGGCCAACATGGTGCAGGCAGTGATCGAACAGTGGGAGGGCGAATCGAAGTATGGCGAATGCGACGTCAAATACTTTTCAGATGCGAAGATTGAAAAATATGAAGGTTACACGTGTCGGGTGATTGAAAGCAGCCATCCGGAGCCGCGGCGTCAATTTCCGTTCCAGATGACGAGGCTGTGGATAGACGAGAAATCCAAATTGCCGGTGCGGGTGCAGCAGTTCGGTTTCCCGAAGAAAAAAGACGCGAAGCCGCCGGTGATTGAGGATTATTTGTTCATGGACATACAGCCGGATCTGCGGCTGACAGACCGTGACTTTGACAAGGAAAATCCGGCGTACAATTTTTGAGCTTTGCCGGGCTCATTTCCCGGCGTCTTCATTGAGCACTGCTTCCAGTTCCTTCAGCCCCTGAGCTGCATCGATTTCGTAGTAACCGGGGTGGTAGTGTCTGACCTTCCCGTCGGCACCGATGACGATCCACAGGGGCAGTTGTCCTCGGGATTCCCGGGGATCACCGAAGGTTTTCAGCAGTGTCCCGTCATCGTACCCGATGGGGTAGCTGAGGTTCATGAATTCGGCGATTTTGCGTGCTGCTCGGCGTCCTCGTGCCAGATTCTCTGGAACCTGCAGATCAGCATTTGTACTGACGCCAACCACCTGCAGATTTTGCGTGCGGCGTCGGTTGTAGAGGAATTCAAGGTATCCGGTCTGTCCGTAGGGTTCGGAGAGCGGGGAGTCTTTGTAGTCCCAGAAGTGCAGAATGACGGTTCGGCCTTTGAGGGATTCTGAGTCCAGCGTACCTCCGGCTGTCAGGTTAAGTTTGAATGCGGGTGCCTGCGAGCTCATCAGTGACGCGGCACGTCCGGCGGCTGATTCAAGGCGTTTTTTCTGAATCTCGACGTCAGCGCGAATTTGTCTGACGAGTCGTTCGAGTGCTGTGCCTGTGGCCAGTTTTGCAAGTTCCTCGAGGGCAGCGACCGAATCACCGATTTGGCGCTGGGACAGTTCTGCCAGCTGGGCGTCGGGGCGACGTCCGAGTGCTGTCTGCAGCTGGAGCAGAGCCTTTTGGGTTTGGTTGACGGCCGTATTTTCGTTTTCCGGCAGTTTTCGAGTTCCGGACCGCACCAGCGTCAGGAGGAACTGGTCGCCCTGTCCCATAAAAATGTCGGCTTCTGCTTTGATCAGGATTCCGGTGGCGGCGTCAACCTGCAGGCTCTGTCGTCGTCCTCGAGGCTCACGAGCTTCGAGCTGCCAGACCTGAACATTTTCGATCGTGCTGGTTTCTGAGGCGGAGAGCTGCCAGCCGTTTTGACTCCACGAATGTCCGGGCTGAATTTCTGCGGGCAGAGCTACTTTGAGGGGCGGCAGTGTGAGAAACCAGGGGGTTCCGTCATAGGGGTAGAGCAGATGAGGCTGGAGCTGGTTTTGTGGGGTTGACGGTCCTGTGAGCCCGAAACTGTCGGGCCACGGGCAACCCTGTCGCAGGTCGTCGGAGAGGTGGAAAAAACAGGCAACGGGTGAGTCGAAGGTCTGGACTTCGAAGCGGCGGAGTACCTGTCCGTCTCCATCACCGGGCTGTATCAGAGCTCCGGAGTATTCGTGATGGGCTGACCCGGGCTCGTCAGCAGCGGAGACGGATGCAGCATTGATGAGTGCTGCACAGTTTACCAGAACCGCAGCGAGTGCTGAGAAAACTGTGGTGAACGGGGTGTGCTGGATGGGGAACATAGGGCGGGTCCGACCGGTAGCAGGGGGATTCTGGCAGTCAGAAAATCCGACTGCGGGGTGTTTTTATAGCGGGGTGGAGCAGCGGAAAACAGCAGAGAAGAATTGGAAAAATCGGAAGAAGCGGACAAATTCAGGAGCGAGTGGGTGCAGAGTGGCGTGGGATCGGCTGGGGTTTACCCCGAAAATCCTGAAAAATCCCGAGTCAGATTCCGCCGACTGGCAGAATTGAATTCGCGTTCCGGGCAATCTGAGCCTATGATCTACCCGATAATCAGTCCGCGTGTACAGGCCTGACGACGGCTTTGCCGCGGTTTGTCGGGACACCTGTCTCACACTGCCTCCAGTAGTTCCGTGAGGGTTGGATTTGTGGCCGAGAACCAGAATCTTGTTGGCGGATACGAACTGAAGAACTGCATTGCCTCTGGCAGCTCAACGCAGGTGTGGGAGGTCGTAGAGCAGGGGGGCACTGTACCCCTGGCGATGAAACTTTTGCTGCCGGAAAAGCTGAAAGATGCTGAGGCGAAGGGTGTGCTGAAGCACGAATTCAAGGTTGGTTCCCAGCTTGAACACCCAGGTTTTGTGCGGTTTCACAAGCTGGAAATGAATCGGGATCACGGTTTTCTTTTGATGGACTACTTTCGTGCTCCCAGCCTGAAGGCTCAGCTTTCTGCCAATCTGCCAGAGACACAGTCTCGATTGAAGAAGATCGTTGAGGCGGTCTGTCAGGCTTTTGTGCATCTGAATGAAAAGGGCTGGCTGCATCGGGACATTAAGCCAGACAATATTCTGGTGAATAAAACGGGTGAAGTGCGAGTGATTGACTTCAGCCTGGCGTGTCGGCTGGCAACGGGTGTGATGAAGCTGCTGGCTGGCAAGCAGAAGAACATCATGGGGACTCGTACGTACATCGCGCCCGAGATCATCATGCGGCGTCCGCCGACTGCTCAGTCTGATGTTTACAGTCTGGGGGTCACAATTTATGAAATCGTCACGGGGGCTCCGCCGTTTGCGGGCCTGAGCCCAAATGATCTGCTGAAGAAACACATCAGCGAAGAGGCGGCACCGCCTTCGGCAGTGAACAAAAACTGCACTCCGGAACTGGATATGGTGCTGATGAAGATGTTGTCCAAGAAGCCCAAAGACAGGCCTCAGGAAATGCGTGATGTGATGTCCCTGTTTCGCAACTGCCGGGTGTTTCTTGAAGATCCGGTAGAGCTGCACGACAGGAAGGTCAAGGAAGCGAAGGCCAATGAAAGTCTGAGTGTCGACAAGCGACTGGACAGCCGAGCGGATGCGGATCGCGTATCGCGAGGCATTGCTGCCCCATTGAAGCCCACAAAGTCGAAGCGGACAACGGCACCGATTGGCGAAATGGCCCCTCCGAAAAAGTCCGGTGCTGCACCTGCTCCGGCTCAGCCTGCTGCTCCTGCTGCTCCGATGGCCTACGGAATGCCGGGCATGATGCCCGGGATGATGCCGCAGCCGATGATGCCTGGGATGATGCCACAGCCAATGATGCCGGGGATGATGCCGCAGCCAGGTATGGTGCCGGGAATGGCCCCTCAGCCGATGGTGCCACCGACCGGACCGCCGGTGGCGGTTCCGCCACCGGCAGTGTCGGCGGTTCAGTCCGCGCCAGCGGCTCCTGCCGTTGTGCCTCCTGTGCCTCCTGTGGCTCCGCAGGTGCCGAAAAATGTGCATTTACCGCTGGAAAGACGGCCGGCGGCTGCGGCCAGACCTGCTGAGCAGGTGGCGGACCTTGAGGATTGGAGCGAGCTGCCGGATATCGCCTGATTTACCGAAATCTCGCGGGAATCACCTGTTCCCCCGGAGGCTCCGTGTTTGCCGACCGAGGGCGGCAGGTTAGAATTTCGCACCCTGGTCCGGAGTTTTCCGGCATTACTGACTGATTCCGGTGGATGACCGCTGATGGCTGCTCTGCATCAATTAAGCTTTGAGAAACCTCTGTACGAACTGGAAGAGCGTCTGCTGAAGCTTGAGGCTCAGCAGGACCCTTCGCCGGCAGAGAAGGAAATTATGCGCAGGATGCGTGTGGAACTCACGCAGATGACTCGCGAGCGTTACGCCAATCTGGATCCCTGGCAGGTTGTGCAGGTTTCGCGGCATCCGGATCGCCCGCAGACTCCCGACTACATCGAGCTGGTGTTCGACGAGTTTGTTGAGCTGCACGGGGATAAGTCTTTCGGTGATGACCGGGCGATCGTCACCGGGTTTGCTCGACTGGCTGACCGCAAGGTGATGTTTGTTGGTCATCAGAAGGGTCGAAATCTGCGTGAGCGGAATGAGTGCTGTTACGGATGTGCGCATCCGGAAGGCTATCGCAAGGCCATGCAGAAGATGGAAATGGCCAGTCGTTATGGTCTGCCGATTATCTGTCTGATTGATACTCCGGGGGCCTATCCGGGTGTAGGTGCCGAGGAACGAGGTCAGGCGTACAACATTGCGGTGAATCTCCGCGATATGTCCACCCTGGAAGTCCCGATTATCTGTGTGGTGATCGGCGAGGGTGGTTCTGGCGGGGCACTGGGGATTGGCATTGGCGATCATGTGGCGGTATTGGAATATGCCTACTATTCGGTGATTAGTCCCGAGGGCTGTGCGGGTATTCTGTGGAAGAGTGCACAGCATGCTCCCAAAGCAGCCAAGGCGCTGCGGTTTACCAGTCAGGACCTGCTGTCACTGGGGGTTGTGGACGAGGTGATTCCGGAACCTCTTGGTGGTGCTCACCGGGATCACTTCAAGATGGCCGCAACCCTGAAAGGTCGGCTTGTTGAGGCATTGCAGAATCTTGAGCCGATGCCGGTGAATGACCTGCTGGAACGTCGTTACCAGAAGTTCCGCCGTCTGGGGATGTTTTACGAGAACGGTCCGGTCAATTCCTGAAGTGGATTTGCGTTGATGCCCGCGGTCAGGCGGCCGACGCCTGTCTGCGTTCCGAAAATGCGGCCAGAATTGATTCCAGCAGCAGGCAGGCCATCCCGGCAAGCAGCAGGAATCTCCAGTATTTCTGCCTTGATTCCAGTTCCTGAGCGTCCAGTTCGGCACTGTTTTCGGCGGTTTGTCTGTCAGGTTCGTCGGTGCGAACGACAGCCACATCCGGAGCCAGTCCGAGTGCCTGCAATTGTCCTTCCGGCAGCGGTTCTGTGCGACTTTCGGCTGCAGCGACTGTGACCAGCAGACTGGAAACTTTGGAGCCTTCCTGAGTTTCTTCCGACAGGATCCAGCGTCCGGGTTCGTTCAGGAGGATGCTGGAGTTTGCCGATGACTGATCGATTGCGAGTTTTCCATCGGGGCGCTGCAGCCGCCACTGCTTTGCCTGGGTAAGTTCTGAGGTGCTGAGTGTTGTTCCGACATCGTGCAGTTGTGACGCGGCCTGTGCCGGGAATGCGATGCGAACCAGCTGCAGCAGCAGGGGTGGAAATCGGCTGGAGAGAGCCAGCTGACTGTCCTGCGGATTCCATCCGGAGGTGAACAGGAACATTCGACCGCGACCTGCCGTTTGAATTTCAACAATTGCGGGGCTGCCGGAATCGAAGCGAGCGAGCACTCGAGCTGAATTATCAGCTGGCAGGCCCTGCAGTTGTCGGTAGTGCCAAAATCGGACCGAGGAGAAGTCGGAGAACCGGGCATCTGCGAAGGGAGCCAGCAGCTGGGAATCGAGGTCGAGGGCCGTCAGGATGGCATAGTCTGCCACTTCGGCTTCTGTCCACTGGAGGCCAGCGGGCAGCAGGCTGTTGAGGGAAGCTGCCATCTCGACCGATTTCACTGCGGCCATGATTACACCGCCGTCGTTCACGATCTGTTTGAGTGCTGATGTCAGACTGTCCGGGACAGTGTCGGTGAGGATGACCAGTTTTGATCCTGTGGGTGGTGGTACCGTGATTCCGTCAGGCTGCAGCAGGTCCAGCAGTTCCAGAGGCTCAGCTTCCTGTCCGTCCAGGACTCGCTGCAGGTAATACCTCATTGATTCTTCGTCATTGGCATCTGTTGAGCCGACATGCAGGATGCGGCTGGTTTTCTGCTGCTGCAGGGGCAGGTCTACGACGTTGTCAAATGGGTGTGGATCTCCGATCAGTTCGACTCCTGCTATGCGTGGTTGTTCTTCTGTTGCGTCCGGCATTGTGACAGTGCGTCGCTGGCCTGGTGCGAGGTCGAGTGGGAGTGGCTGACCGACGGGTTTGCCCTGTTCGTCGAATGGCTGCAGCGTGCAGGCAGTCGTGGTTGCATCACCTGAAGCCGTGACTCGGACACGAATGCGTCCGGATTTTTGATCTTCAGCCAGACTAAGTCCTCGATTACCGGATTGTGCAGGTTTGACCAGCTGTAATTCCAGTCGGACTCCGTCGGGCCATGCTGAAGACCGGAGGCCGTCGAGGCGACTGCCTTCCTGAAAGTCAGTGATGACAATTACTGAAGCGGCATCAGCGGAATCAGTCGGTCTTTCCCGCGATACCTCTTCTGCGGCCTCCAGCAGTGCGGAGTCCAGACTGGTTGCTGACCAGTCCGGCTGCCACTGCTGTTCTGCTCGCTGCAGCAGTGCTGTTCGATTGGCGGGGTCTGTCTGACGCCATTCGTCTGCTGTCAGCAGCGGGGTGGTGCTCTGTGCAAAGCTGGAAATACTGAGAACGTCTGCGGGCTGGAGGTCAGCGGTTTGTTCCCGCAGTTTGAGCAGCAGGGATTCGGCAATTCCATCGCGTCGCATGCTGGCACTTGAATCGAGCAGAATGGCGATGCGGCGACCGGCAGGTGTATTTGTTGTCTGTGTGACGGTAAGTCTTTGAAAGGGGCGGGAGAATGCGAGTGCGATGAGAGTAACGGCGAGAATCCTGAGCAGCATCAGCGGCCAGTTTTCAATGCGTGAACGGCGAGTGGTTTTGGGGAGTGTTGGTGAGAGGAAGCGGACGAGGCTGAACGGCATGCGGACAGCGGGCGTTCGTCGAAGCATGTGCAGCAGTACCGGAATGGCTGCCAGCATGCCTCCGGCTATGGCAAAGTTCTGCGCCAGAAACTCAAACATCTCAGTGACACTCCCGGAACAGAGCAGCGGCAGTTTTCCGCGGCCCAAAACATCTGGTGTTGTTGGTTTCAGCGACGTTGTCGTCGAGCCTGCAGGAATTCCGCCAGCGACAATTCCAGAGGCTGATCGGTAGCCAGCATTCGCAGACTTGCTCCGGCGGTTTCGCACTCTTCCCGAACCATGCGATTGTGCTCCTCAAGCTTCTGCAGATACTCGCCCCGGACGACATCCGGGTCTGCGAAAATCTGCTGTTCTGTCTCGAGATCTTCAAACAGGCGTGGTCCATCAAACTGCAGATTCAGTTCAGCAGGGTCGAGAATCTGGAACACGACGAGGTCGTGCAGGCAGCCTCGCAGCATGCGCAGGCCGTCCCCCAGTTTTTGTACGGGCGACAGCAGATCTGAGATGAGAATTACGAGGCCTCTTTTGCGGAGCCTGCGGGCGATATCTTCCAGAGCCGCGGCGGGATCTGTCTGAGCTCCCGTTCCGGGTTCTTCAAGAGTGGTCATGAGTCTGCGGAAGTGCCCGGGACGGTATCGCGGGGGGATCACACTGCGGACCTGATCATCAAAAAGAGTCAGTCCAACAGCATCTCCCTGCCGGTTCATCAGCCATGCCAGTGAAGCGGCCACAGTGGAGGCGTACTGAAGTTTGTTCCAGCCGACGGATGAAAATGTCATGGACGAGCTGATATCCAGCAGAATGCAGCAGCGCAGGTTTGTTTCGTCTTCGAACAGCCTGATGTAACTGCGATCAGTTCTGGCGAACAGTTTCCAGTCCAGGAAGCGGGGGTCATCACCTTGTGCGTACTGGCGGTATTCGGAGAATTCGACGGAGAATCCATGTTTGGGGCTGCGATTGAGTCCCGTGCGAAATCCGTCGACCACCAGTTTGGCGCGCATTTCCAGCGAACGAATGCTCATGATCACCGCAGGGTTCATTAATTCAGCGGTCATGGCAGAGGTCCGGTCAGGTCACTGTTTCATTTTTCGGATGAGGGACTACTTCCAGCAGCCGATCGATGAGTGAATCAACAGAGACTCCTTTGGCTTCGGCGCGATAGTTTGGCAGGATGCGATGTCGCAGGACCGGTTTAGCAATGGCCTGCAGGTCGCGGGTCGAGACGAAAGTACGACCGTCCAGCAGTGCCTGTGCCTTGCCTCCGAGCACAAGGAACTGGCCGGCACGGAGACCGGCACCCCACGAGACATATTCATTGATAAAGTCAGGGGCTCCGGGCTGGCCTGGTCGGGAAGCTGCGGCCAGTCGGACCGCATAACGAGCCACCTCTTCGGCAATCGGGACTCGTCGCACGACTTCGTGGAATTCCAGCAGTGTCTGCCCATTGAACAGCGGCTGAACAGGAGCCGGGCGTTCAGAAGTGGTCTGAGTCACCACTTTGGTTTCGTCATCTTCTGACAGGTATTCGATCATCACATTGAACATAAACCGGTCCAGCTGGGCTTCAGGGAGCGGGTATGTTCCTTCCATCTCGATGGGATTTTGTGTGGCGAGGACGAAGAATGGTTCGTCCAGAGGATAACGCCGTCCGGCAGCTGTGACCTGGTGTTCCTGCATTGCTTCGAGCAGGGCGGACTGGGTTTTGGGAGGTGTTCGATTAATTTCGTCGGCCAGCAGGACATTTGCAAAAATCGGGCCGGGAATGAATCGCATAGTTCGAGCACCGTTGCCGTCTTCTTCCAGCACTTCAGTGCCCGTGATATCGGCGGGCATGAGGTCAGGGGTGAACTGGATGCGATTGAATCGCAGGTCAAACAGCTGAGCGATGGTTTTCACCAGCAGTGTTTTGGCAAGGCCGGGAGCTCCCGTAAGCAGACAGTTGCCGCCTGAAAGCAGTGAGATCAGCAGCTGCTGAACGACCGGTTTTTGCCCGATAATCACGCGCGAAAGCTCGGCATCAATCTTGCTGCGGAATTTGCGCAGCTCGGCAATCAGTTCCCGTTCGCGCTCTGCACTTAGTTCTGCCACTGTCATAATCAGCTTTCAGATCAATCAGTGAGTCATTGCATAGAAAATGATGTTGATTCCGAGCGGATAGGCTTTTTTTTCGGAGAACTCGCGGAAGTACCACGGGTCTTCTCCCTCACGCTCCCAGCCGTCACCGAGATCAGTGTTATGGCAGATCACAGCCATCAGTCTGCGATTTGCATCATAAAGCCCCCAGTAATGAACTTCCTCGGTGCCGTAGCCCTGCGCTGAATAGACTTCACCATTGGCCATTTGGCGAGCGTAGCCGATGGCTGGAATCTGAGGTCGTTCGGAAAGGTCATAGACGCAGTGAAATATCGGGTGATCGAGAGTCAGTTCTTCTGGCTCAAATTCCGGGAACACCTGTTTGATTTCGCGGTAGAAGCCCTGCCATTCTTCGTCACCCCAAAAGTCATCGACCATGAGAAATCCGCCGTTGAGCAGATAGGACCGCAGTGCCTGCCGCTCGTCTTCTTCCAGGTAGATATATCCGGGTTCAATGATATAGATGAAGGGGTACTCAAAAAGTTTCGGATCTGTCAGTTCCAGAATGACTCCGTCCGGGTCCGTGTGCAGGGACGTAAGTTGCTGCAGTCGATATGAGAAGTTGAGATCGGCATCCGGGTAATCAGTCTGCCAGCCCCAGCGGCCCATGCTGCGATAGCGGATGCGGGCAAAAGTGAAGACATCTTTGGCGAAGTTCTGGTCAAGTTTCCAGTCGGGTACGCCGTTGCGTTCAACACGTCCGTCCGATCCGTACATGCTGCGGGATCTGCCACGCTGGCCGAACTGGCTGAACTGCGCGGTCACAACCGCCGTAAGACACAGAACGATGATTGCTGTGGCAGCTGCAAGTCGTTGTCGATTCATTTTCGACCGTCCCGAAGGAAATTGGGTTGCCGCCGTCCCGGCATGCGACAGAAGTGCGTGTGTCCCCAGCCCTGTTGTCTCAGATTCAGCCGGCAAATGCCAATGCAGACGTTCAGTCGACGACAAATTTTGGGGGGATTTTTGCAGGTGTCGCGTCAAATCCAGCGTTCCAGCTTTGCCAGTACCTCAGCCAGCAATTCCCGATCACTTTCCGGTCGGCGAAATCCTGCCGGATGTGGTGTCGAAGATTGAATCCAGCCGCGTAACTGCAGAAACATGGCTGCCGCGTGCTTGTAGGCCGGTACCGGTGAGCGAAAGGCCAGAAATCCCAGATACTGAAGAACATCGTTCAGCTGATAAAACTGAGCATCCCCTTCAAGCCAGAAACGGTCACGCAGTGCGAAGAGATCCGGAGCAAAGCTGCTGAGCCCCAGCAGATAGTCACTGCCGTACATCACCATGTCGATAGCCAGGTCATTGCCAGTCAGCACCATAAAATCGGGCCGCACTTCGTTTCGCCACGTCAGTCGCAGCCATTCTTCAGATCGTTCCAGTGAGGAGTGTTTGGCGCCGAGGCACTGCTGAATCCCAAGCAGCCCTCGATAAACCCGTTCACTGTAAATCTGTCCGAACGGAGCAAACATCTGGCCCAGTTCAAAGCCAATGAAACGGTCAGCATAAGCCGACAGCTGCCGATAAGATTCCACGATCGCGTCATCAGGCTGCTGAGTCAGTCCAAAGGACTGAAAGATTACGGGAGTGCCGCCAGCGTCCTGAATTTGCTGCATCGCATTCGCATACGCAGCACTGTTGAACGGACTGCCAGGCGCATCTCCAACAAATGCACCGGCCACAAAAGTTCGCCCGGAGGCGATGTCTTTTGTGCGACGCAGCACCTCAAGTCGAGTGCTGTCGTCGATGAGATTGATGTAGCCGGTGTCCATGTTCACGGCGGGCTGCAGTCCGGCAGCAAAGGTGCGTGTCACGTGCGAGTCAAAGCTGACCCAGTCAACTTGCCCTGCATCGGTAAAAGGCAGCAGCACGGCCGACATGCCCGTGATTCGCCGGCGGGGAACAATGCGTTTGACAGCCCCTGTCACCGTTTCCATAAATGACTCCATTGGTCACTGGTCAGAGGGCCATGAGCCGCCGGGCAGGTCACGGAGTACCAGTTTTGTGGGGTCCACGACCAGATGCACGATTCGCTGACGTTTCCATGTCCAGGTAATGTGTGCCATGCCGTCGGCCGTTTGGATGATGGCCGGATAAGAAAATTCAGCTTTGGCTTCGCGATCCAGCAGCATGGCAGCTTTCCAGCGTTGTCCGTCGTCACTCCATGCCAGATTGATCATTTCACGTGCACGCGGTGAACCCTCGCCGCGATGAGTGTGGTTGTAGACAAGCAGATGTGCGCCCGATTTGAGCGTGACGGCATCAATGCCGCTGTTTGGATTTGGCAGGGCTGTGGGCTCAAGGCCCGTCCACGTGGATCCACCGTCACTGCTGCTGGTTGCGAGGATTGCTCCGTTGCCGTTTTGATTGCGACAGAGAGCGAGTATGCGGCCGTCAGACAGAGTCAGCAGCGTCGGCTGAATGGCTCCAACCGTGCGACCATCGTGGATGGCAGGAGTCCTTTGCCAGGTTCGTCCGAAGTCGGATGTCTTTTCAAAATGCACGCGCCAGCCGTCAAACTCAGTGCTGCTGCCGCAGAGCAGTGTGCCGTCCTGCAGCAGGATCGGCTTGTTGCGAACCGGTCCGTCAATATGTTCGGGAAGCCGACATGGCTGAGTCCAGGTGACTCCATGGTCCGTCGAAAGAGACATGACTCCCCACCACGATGCCGGGTCAGGACCACATTTCCAGAACAGAGCCAGCGGACCGTTGGGGTATTGAAAGAGCACCGGGTTCCAGGTTGGATGTCGGTGCACTTTTCCATCAACAAATGTGTGCTGCACTCCGTTTGCCACTTCCACCGGAGCTGACCAGACACCGTCGCGAAATCGCGAGATCCAGATCCCCACATCCGGGTGCTTCTCTTCCGTGCCCCCGAACCAGGCTGCTACCAGTCCTGCGGGAGTTTCGACGATTGTTGAGGCGTGGCATTCGGGAAAGGGCGCCCGTTCGTAAATGAACTGTCTGGAGATCAGCCCGGGCGGGTTCATGGGGGATGGACCAGTACCTGCCACAGCGCATTGATGACAGCAGAGACTGACAAGCAGGAAAGTCAAACAGACAGCAGCTTTCACGGCACCCGCTCCATGAAGACCAGAGAGACCCCGGCACGTCGTCAGCAGTTCAGAGGAACCAACTGAGCAGCCAGCCGAATAATGCACAGCAGATCAGGATTATGGCGAGACCCTGACGGAACGCAAATGTCAGCGTGAGGCTGAGGGCCGTCAGCAGCACCGCCGCCGGCTGCAGCAGACGGGGGTCGGGAATTCTGAGCGAAAACGGGCCCGACAGCAGATCAAGTTCCCCGGAAAACAGAGTACTGGCTGCCAGCCCGGCACCGAGAGCTGCAATCAGTCCCACGGCTGCTGCGGAAACGGAACTCATAATCGCAGCCAGCCAGCCAAGCTGATTCAGGCGACTGAGCCAGGGCGCTCCGAGAAGGATCCAAAGAAAGCTGGGGACAAATGTTACCCAGGTGGTCAGGGCTGCAGCCAGAGTGCCGGCCAGACCTGGTGACATTGCCCCGGGCTGTTTCCATGCAGACAGGAATCCAACGTGCTGAACAACCAGAATCAAGGGGCCAGGGGTGGTTTCCGCCAGTCCCAGTCCATCTGCCATCTCGGCACGCGTCAGCCAGCCGAAATTGTCTACCACAACATTACTGACATAATTCAGGACCGAATAGGCGCCGCCGAATGTCAGCACGGCCGCCTGACTGAAGAAAACCCCAAGCTGCACCCAGAGGCTGGCCCAGCCGGCCAGCAGCCCGCAGCAAATTACGGGCAGCCACCACAGCAGCAGTCCGGTGGCCAGAGTGATGGAGAATCGGCGAGTTTCTCTGTGCAGCGGAATGTCCGCGGGGCGTTCGTGGCTTTGATCACTTGCTGTCGAATGCAGCCCGGTGTGAGGGCGTCTGCGGTTCCGGATCAGCCCCAGTGCAGCTGCTCCGAGGATCAGCAGCGGAAACGGCAGCAATTTCAGCACAGACACCAGGCAGGAAAGCACAGCAATAAATATCAGGAAACGGGACTTCAGGACGCGGCGAGCAAGTCGAAAGACAGCCTGCAGCACAATTGACAGGACGGCACATTTCAGTCCCAGCAGCAGTCCCTGAATGGTCGGCAGTCCCTGCGTTTGGGCGTACACCCAGCTCAGCAGCAGCATGATGAGACTGCCGGGGAGCACAAACAGGGTTCCGGAGATAAGGCCACCGCGGACCCCGTGAGTTCGCCAGCCCAGCCAGACGGCCATCTGCTGTGCCTCAGGTCCGGGCAACAGCATGCAGAAATTCAAGGCACGCAGGAATTCGGCTTCACTGACCCAGCGTTGTTCGTCGACAGCAACACGATGCATGACGGAAATCTGGGCAGCCGGACCGCCAAAGCTGAGCAACCCGATTCTCAGCCACTGAGGCAGATGCTGTTTCACGAATTGCCACCGTCAGGCGCGAGTTTAACGACGTCTTCCGGCAGCAGATGTCCCATCTTGTCTCTTTTGGCAGCCATGTAGCTGGCGCGGCAGGCGTGAGGAGGAGCCACGATCGGTACCTGCGACACAACTGTCAGATCCACTCCGGCGTAAACAAACGCATCTGTTTTTTTGGGGTTGTTTGTCAGCAGGCGAACTTTGGTGAGTCCCAGGTCCTTCAGAATCTGCAGGCCAACCATGTAATCACGCATATCGGCTTTGAATCCCAGGCGGTGATTGGCTTCCACTGTGTCCAGGCCCTCGTCCTGCAACTGGTAGGCCCGCAGCTTTGCAAGCAGCCCAATTCCACGACCTTCCTGAGGCAGATAGACCACAGCCCCGGCGCCTTCGTCGCGAATCATGGACATGGCCATTTTGAGCTGATCACCACAGTCGCAGCGAAGTGAATCGAGCACATCTCCGGTGAAGCAGCTGGAGTGCATACGAACCAGCGGTGCTTCAATTGAACGCAGATCACCCCAAACAAGCGCCAGCGGTTCCTGGGATTCATGGGCAACCTGGTAGCCGATGAGCTGCGGGGTACCGAACTCTGCCGTTGGCAAGGACACAGAAACCACTCGAGTCACAAGCTGTTCGCGAATGCGGCGATAACGGATCAGCTCTTCGATGGAGATCATCGGGATGTTGTGCTGTCTGGAGATTTCCTGCAGTTCAGCGAGGTCCGCCATACCATGAGTTTTCTGGCTGCAGATTTCGATCAGTGCGCCCACCGGGCGACAGCCCGCCAGTCGCAGCAGGTCGATTGTGGCTTCTGTGTGCCCGGCCCGGCGGAGCACGCCACCGTCCAGCGCCAGCAATGGATTCACGTGCCCCGGCTGCAGGAATTCTTCGGCAGGACAACCGGGGTTGGCCAGCGCCCGAATTGTTCGCGCCCGATTGTCAGCACTGACTCCCGTCCCCGCTGTGACATGGTCGACAGCACGGAGGAAGGCGGTTTTATTGGGCGCAGTGTTGAGTGATTCTTCGACGACAGGCCTGAGTTTCAGGCGGGATGCGTCTTCGGCGGTAACGGGTACGCAGAGCGTCCCTCGTCCCACACGCAGCATGAAATCTACCTGCTCCGGAGTAATGCTTTCGGCAGCACAGACGAAATCGCCCTCGTTCTCGCGGTCTTCATCATCAACCACGATCACCATTCGACCTTCCTGAATCGCGAGGATGGCCTGTTGAATCGTTTGCAGCGGCACGCGTGTCACTTTCTGATTGAAACAGCACTACTGGGCATACAGGTCAAGGAATGCACGTCGATAAGCCTGTTCGCTGGCAGGGAACAGTGCCGAGAAAGCGGCAGGAGCAGCAGCGCCGTGCTGCATGCGACGCTTCTCGAAAATCGGCATAGTCAATCCGGTGACCTGCTCTATCCCCCGACGCACAACTTCGCCCTTTAATGAATACAGCCGGCCATGATCCCAGTCAGTCAGCTCAATAAAAGGTATCCCTTCGGAAACTTCAATGATATTTGGCAAAGCAAACGGGCTGAAACCGCGAAATCCCGAGGCAGCAGCAGGCGCCCACGTTCGCACATGGCCACGACTTTGACCACCACTGTAGGTCAGTGAGTGCTTGACGGCCTGGACGCCCCAGCCCTCGTGATACAGCAGCGGATTGTTCAGCACACTGCGGATCGTCAGTTCGCTGTTTTCCTCGATCGGATAGTCTTTCAGATTTTCATCACCCCCGTCACCATCTGCCAGATATCGCCAGTCAGGGTACCGCCTGCGGATTTCCCGACACAGCGCCATGCCCATAGCCGCAGCCTGCACGTCCAGCGGCTTGTAGTCTTCGATCAGCCGCACCGCTTCGCGGTAATCGACCGCTGACGCAGGCACATCGATAACCTCCAGAAAGAAACCGAGATCCAGTTCGGCAAGAAATTGTTCGGACTGCTGAGCATCAGCACCGGCTCCGTCCAGTGTCAGTGTAAATGCTTTCAGTCTGGCAGGAGATTCGCCGCGTTTGAGCAGTGCATCGTAAATTGTGAGAAACACAGCTCCACTGTCGATGCCGCCACTGAACATCACACCGATCGGTTCACGCGAATCGAAGCTGTCCAGCCAGCGAAAAATCTCGTTTTGCAAGGCACCGATGTACATACGACCGATTTCATCGATGCTGGCGGGCAGCCGATTGCGTTCCGGGGTAAACCAGCGAGTCTGGCCGGGACTGGGATCCGGGCAGCCCAGCAGTGACAGTTCCTGCAGGTAATGCGCCGGCACCATGCGTGTGTAGGAAGGATGAAATTGCCCGTCCAGGCCTTCCTGTTTCAGCCATCCGGCAATCTGATCAATCCGTTCAGCCACGATCAGGCAGGGACCATCCACCTGCTTGGCCAGAAAGTAGCGCATGGGGCGGCCAATGGAACGTGCCATTCGGATGGTGCGACCGCGGCGGTGCACCAGAGCGAACTGGCCCTCAATTTCGCGGATTCGGGCAGGATCCCCGCTGCCGATACGTTCCTCCGCCTCCGCGACACTCATGTTGAAAATCTGATTGGCTGCCGGATCCAGCAGGTTGATGAACCGCTCCACATAGGCGTGGCCGTGCATGATTCGTGCTCCGTGCAACAGGAAACTGTTGGTGTTACTCCGCAGACAATACGGGAAACCGGGAGCAAAATCGAACCTGCAGGGCAGGGCAGTCAGTTTTTACCGCCCGTTCGTTCAAGTTCGCACAGCACCTCGAAATGTTCGGTCAGGGGAAACATATCGAAACCCTGCATCCAGACGGGGCGGAAATTTCCGGCCAGCAGCCGCAGGTCTCTGGCCAGAGTCAGTGGGGAACAGCTGGAGTAGAGCAATCGCTGAGGCGCCAGTCGCTGAATCAGTTCCAGTGATGCCGCATCCAGACCTCGCCGAGGCGGATTGCAGATGACTGTGGAAAAGCCTGAGCTTTGGTTCAGCAAGTCCTGCTCAGATTCCAGCGAACATTGACGGAATTCTGCGGTGAACCCCATTTCGACGGCAGCCCTGCGGGCATTTTCAACAGCTGCCGCAGATTTCTCCAGTCCAAGCACGGCCCGCCCATGGCTGGCCGCCATCAGCCCGAATCCTCCGGCACCACAGTACAGGTCGAGTACCGGTCCGGGAACGCCGGCTGCAATTCGCTGCCCCGCGGCCTGATACAGGCGGGCTGCTATTTCGTGATTGGTCTGGATAAAGCTGCCAGGTCCAAAAAACAGCGATAACTGGCCAAAACGAATTCTGAGACTGGACTCTTCCGAGACATTCAGTTCAAGTTCCGCGGCAATCTGCGAGGTGCGGAGGGGCTGAATGCCGATGCCCATCACCCGCACACAGCCACGGTCTGCCAGCGAAAGCCTGCGCCAGGCACTGCGAATTCGCGAGACCGCTTCCTGGGACCTGAGCACCCACTGGATCATCAGGCTTTCCGAGTCCGGAGCTGCTGTCAGCACCGCAAATTTTAATTCACCAGTGTTGTGATCAGGATCAAAAGGAGTCAGTCTGGCACGCAGCAGGAATTCGCGAAGAAACGGAACAGCCTGAGAAATCAATGGGTGGTGCAGCGGACAGTCCTCCACCGGAACCACTCGCTGCTGCTGATCAAAAAAGCCGAAAGTCGGCGATGACTGTTTCCAGTCCACCGCCATCCGCGCTCTGATACGCGTACCGTTCGGGTCACTGCAGTGCTGCAGCGGCTGCAGTGACACACCCGGAAATAACTGCGCAAGCAAATTCTGTTTTTGGCTGACAGAACCGGCGAATGTCAGCGGCAAATGATCACACGATTGACAGCGCCGGGCGGAAAAATGCTGACAGTGGAAGTCCATGACAGATCTGATCCGCGACGTAAGCCGAACGAATGCTAGTAGTTGAACAGTTCTGAAATGTGTGGGGCTGTGCCGGTGGCCAGACAGAATGCTTCATGCACCTGTCGCCGTGAATTGATCGTCAGCCAGCGTCCCTTCACGGCACGAGAAACCATTTTGTGTGTGAGCTGCCGTGGTGATGCGGAGACCAGGTCACTGGCCGATAACTGCAGCCCCTGCATCAGTGCGGCCAGTGGCTGCACACCCAGCTCACGGTCTTCCGGCTGCCGGCGATGAGTGCGCTGCAGCAGAGCCGGATCAGCCGGGAGCGGATCAGAGTGGGCTGCGGAATCGGTCGAGTGTTCACTGGCGGACATGCTGCGCCTTCTTAGTTAATGGCAATCCGAAACATCCAGAGAATAAGCAGGATGCCGGCAACTGCCAGAGTCAGCCGCAGCTTTCGGTGCAGTTTCAGGAAGAAAACCAGGATCAGGCCCGTGATCGCCACCAGTGAGGAAACAACGGCGGAAATATCGATTGCCAGGGACCACTCCGCACCCGTGTGTCGCCCTTTGTGCAAATCGTTGAGCACAGAAATCAGGTCATTGCTGACAATTGACAGGGAATACGACCCGTCATCACGGCGAATCCGAGCCGTGGCCGCATAGCCCGGACCCTCAAATGTCACTTCACACTCGTCCTGAAATGACAGAAATTCGGACATTCGTCCCGACAGCCCGTGCTCCCCCCGCAAAGACTCGACCACCGCCAGCCGGTCCACCTGATGGCCGTAGTCGGATTCGTCCCAGTTCGGCGGAGGCGACTGCTGCAGATGCAGCCATTCACGGGGTACTTTTCCCTCGACAGTGCTGGTCGATTCGCTGAAAAACCAGTCAGGATGATTCAGAGTCAGTCCGGTGACACTGAAAAACAAAATCGCGCCAAACGAAATCAACGACAAATAGATATGCAGCCAGCGACTCCAGACAGCCAGCTGTCGCTGCAACCAGCGACGCGCTGCTTTGCCCTGTCCGGACTTGTCAGGTTCCGCTTTCGCCACTGCCTCATTGGTGCTCACGGCAGCCTACTTTCCCGTATACCTGATGGAGGCAGCACTGATTTCAGTGTTTCCTTTCAACTGCTCATTAAAGTCGGCTCCACCCAGCTCAAACGCATGCCTGATCAGCTGATACGAGCCGTGTTCGCGAGCAGCTTCGATGTAAAGAGTGTATTTGCCCTTCTGCAGCAGATCCCCCTTGTCATCCCGACCGTCCCACGCCACCTTGTACATGCCGGGGTTGCGAGTTGGTTTGGAAATCGTGCCAATGAGCTTTGCGTCGTCCACCAGCTGCCTTACCTGATCACTTGAGTACCACCGCCGCAAATCCCGATGCCACCGCGGACCAGGATTGTCGGCCATCAGAAACAGACTGAGCGTTTTGACGGGGAAACCATCCGAGTCTTCCACCCAGACCGCCACGTACGGTCGTCGATAACGACCACCACCAGCCGCTTTGGCAATCTCAAAATCAACCGTCAGTTCAAAAGGAGATTTTGCCGCAGAGCCTGCAGTTCCCACAGGCGGTTTTTCATCTGTCGTCTGACCAGCAGATTCCTGAAGCGGCCAGCCAGCCGAACACAGCACCGCACCACCCTCTGTGACCAGACAGCAGGCCGCACCTGGGATCGATTCAATCAGACGCACCGATTCCGCAGGCTTCAGCACACTGCAGATCGTTGCCAGTACATCCGCTGTTTCGGCATCCGCCGCCAGCACAGATGCACTGGGGACATGCACACAGGGAGTGGCTGTGCGAGGGTCGAGGATGTGCGATACCAGTCGCCCGGCCACATTCCATGAGCGCTCAGACGTTCCGCTGGTAGCAATCGCCCGATCAGACAACTGCAGCACCGCCAGCGGTGCGGCATTCAGTGCATCACGGGCCGGAACAGGAATCGTGACCATGCAGTCACTTGCGCCCGCAGCTCGCAGGTCACCACCAATATTCACCACCAGTCCGTCGATCTGCGGAAACTCAGACTGCAGACACAAGACCACAGAATCGATGATCGAACCCTTGGCAATTGCATTCAGTGTCAGAGGCTGTTCGCTGCGACGTACCAGATGCCCCCGTTCCACCTGGCACTGCCAGTGTTTCTGCGAGGCCATGGCAACAAGCTGCTGCAGTTCGACCGCTGACGGCTCGACACCGTCGAACGATGCCTGCCGCCAGCGACGACTGATCACTTCTATCGCGGGATTGAAAGCCCCCGCGGAAACCCGTGTCCAGTCTTCGCAGCGTTTTAACAGTCGCAGCAGCTCTGGTGCTGCCGGCATGGACTGGCCCGCCGGCAGGCCGCAGAACTGCGAAAACTGACTGTCAGTCTGATAGCTGCTGAAGATCGCTGCCAGTCGATCGATTTCCTGCAGGGCACGACGTTCTGCCAGTTGTGCCGTGTGCTGATCCGCACACGTGATGGTCAGTTCCAGAGTCGTTCCCAGCACCTGCTCGTGAGAGAACAGGAAGTCATCAGCAGCGGCTGTGTCCGTCAGCAGAAAGACCGCCAGAAATGATGGCAGCAGCCAGCCGGCGTGAGTTAACCGGTTGTTTAAGTCAGTCGACGGGTGAGATGTGCGCAGACGCATGAGCAACCCCCGGAAATCAGGTTCTGGACCGCGGATGAAGACCGGATGGAAGCGAAAAGTTCTGTGGGAGGTCCATCCGTACAGTTAAAAACCAGGCAAGTCCCGGGTTGGTGCCGGGAAATGCGGTTGATTTCCGGGAAACGAGAGACTGGAGTCTGTCAGGAATCAGGGCTGCTGCAGTTCTACCAGCTGTTCGCGGTCCCGCACTTCCACCTGGCTGCTGATTTCCGTATCAACGAGACTGACCGTCACTGTTGTTCCGGTGGGTATTGCTGCTGTGAGGTGGTCATTGGAATCGAAACGATCGTCCTTTGATCGTCCTCTGAACAATTCCTTTCCGGCAGCATCCACAATTCGGACGTCGACCGCTGCACGCGCTCCCGCAGGTCCGATTACGCGGACTCGCAGTGCCGAATGATTTTCGGGGATTGGTGATCTGAGTGCGGTGTAGCGATCGGTGACGTTGACGGCAAAGACATCGGTATTATCTCGCGCCCAGACCATGGGGAATGTCTGACCGTTTTTTCGAAATGTGACTGCGTAGATGGCATGCCGCCGCTCGTCGCGGACAGCTTTTGAGGCGCGATCAATGAACCAGCCCTGATCGAGCACATTTCCTGTGGGTTCGCAGGCCCCGGTGAAGTGCCAGCCGTTGTCCCAGATTTCGACCCATGTGTGGTTGCCGCTGTTGTCAGACCAGAGCGGCGTACCCACGATGCGGGCGGGTATCCCGACGGCACGGCAGGCATCGACCAGCAGCACCGAAAGTCCGGTGCAGGATGCGAGTCCACTTTCCATGCTTTCGAGGGGGCTTTGATCGGCTTTTTTTCGCTGTGTAGAGTATTTGACATTGACCATGGGGAAGACCTGCTGATTGAGTCGTGCGGCAGCGTCAGCGGGGGACTTTGCGTCCTTTACCAGCGGTCGAAACTTCTCGAAGAATTCTTTTCTCCATGCGTCGCGACGCTCGTTGATGTTGGCGTAGGGCAGCAGCGAATCGAAGATAATGTCCTGCGGCACTTTGTCGGCCCATGCAGATTCCTGAAGTGCCTGCCACGTCAGCCGGCTGTTTTCCAGCAGGAAGTCGGCTGAAAGTGACTGCAGGTCGGTGTCCGGCATGTTTTCGATCAGGAACTTCATGCCGGCCTGCTGATCGGCAGGTGCCTGAGCGAGAGCCTGTTCCAGCTGGGCACGGTTATCCCCGGCTTTTTTCAGAGCAGACTGCAGGGCTTCATCATCAGCGAATCCGGACAGCGTTGACAGCAGCAGGCATCCGCAGGTCAGCAGCATGGACTTCCACATATGTTAGTTTTCCAGGGTGAAATGGCCGCAGGGCAGGGGGGTGTCAGCGGGGGGCACGCCAGTTGGCGCGATGTTCGGAAATCAGTCTGTCGGCTGCGGCTGGTCCCCAGGTGCCAGCCGCGTAGAGTTCTGGTGATGAAGAACTGGATTCCCAGGCTTTCAGCACCGGAGTTACAAATCGCCAGGCTGCTTCAAGTTCATCATTGCGAGTGAACAGAGTTGAGTCTCCGCGAATCACATCCAGCAGCAGTCGTTCGTAAGCTTCCGGCAGCACTGTATCAAAATGCTGGCCATAATCGAAATCCATGGAGACTGGCTGAACGTGGTAATTCATGCCTGGTCGTTTGGCTGACAACTTCAGGGAGATGGCTTCCTGGGGCTGAATTCTGAGCACCAGCTGGTTTGGGCGAGTTTCCACGATATCACACAGATCCCCGTCACACTCGACAGTCGAGAACAGATTGAGTGGCGGGTTTTTGAACTGAATGGCAATCTCGGTCAGCTGCCGTGGCATGCGTTTGCCGGTGCGCAGGAAGAACGGAACTCCCGCCCACCGCCAGTTATCGATCAGTACTTTCATGGCCACAAAGGTTTCGCGGTTGGAAGCCGGACTGACTCGGTCTTCTTCCCGATAGGCCAGTGCAGGCTGGCGTCCCACGAGGCCGGCGGCATACTGCCCGCGAACAGCCCAGGTGCTGACGGCACCAGCTGAGCCAGGCCTGAGGGCCTGCAGGACCTTAAGTTTTTCATCGCGGATTTCGCGAGCCTGGAACAGGCTGGGGGGATCCATGGCGATCAGGCAGAGTAACTGGAGCACGTGATTTTGCAGGACATCCCGAAGTGCCCCGGATGTGTCGTAATAACCGCCGCGAGCACCTTCCATGCCTTGCGACTCAGCCACAGTGATCTGCACATGATCCACATGACTGCGATTGAGCAGCGGTTCAAAAATTGCGTTCCCAAAGCGGAACAGCAGGATATTCTGGACGGTTTCCTTGCCGAGGTAGTGGTCGATGCGGTAGATCTGGTTTTCCAGCAGGTGCCGGTCCAGTTCGGCTGCCAGCAGGATGGCGGAATCCAGATCGCGTCCAAACGGTTTTTCCACCACGACACGCAGTCGTCCGGATTGTTCGCGAGGCGGGATTAATCCGGCGACGTGCAGACCTTCAACGGCCGCTGCGAAGAGTGTCGGAGCGGTAGCCAGATAAACAACTCGGACAGGTTCTGTGCCTGCACCGGCGGCCAGTTCAATGGTCTGCAGATCGCTTTGCAGCTGCTGATAGTCTGCCGGGCTGGCGATGTCCAGTTGTTGATAGTACAGGTGACCGGCGAATTGCTGCCAGGCGACGGCATCGAATTTGTCGCCCATCCGGCTGGCCACAACCTGCTGCATTTCGGCCTGGAATTCTGCGTGCGTTTTTTCGCGGCGCGCCACACCGATGATGGGGCAGCCCGGTGGCAGGAAGTTTTGGCAGAACAGCCGAAACAGTGCGGGAATCAGTTTGCGCGAGGTCAGGTCGCCCGAAGCGCCAAAGATCAGAATTGAAAAGGAGTTACCGTGTACCATACTGTGTTCCTGTGCGGTGCAGGCGATCCGGGCACAGGTCAGCCGGCAGCAGACAGCCGGCGGACGACCGGTCAGATCGCTCGATACCCCGCAGTCTCGCCTGTCGGTCAGCCGTGGACAAGTCGCCGCAGTCGTTCGACTGTGACTTCCTGCAGATCGTTCATGACTCGATCGTGAGCATCTGCCAGCTGTTCCCAGCGGCGTCCGCGTGAAACAACGCCCAGACAGCGGGCTCCGGCGGCAAGAGCCGCAGCGATTCCGACGGGTGCATCTTCGAGCACGACGCAGCGAGCGGGCGGCAGCCCCAGTCCGGCGGCCGCCTTGAGGAACACGTCGGGGTGCGGCTTGCCCTGAATGACATCGGCACCTGTGATGCGAGTTCTGATCAGGTGTCCGGAATGCAGCTGAGCCGCTACGGCTGCGACATTTCCTGGAGGACCACTGGACCCGATTGCCATGGGAATGCCGGCAGCAGCCAGCGAGCGGATCAGGTCATCGGCTCCTGGCATGTGCGGGAAGTCCCGCGAAATCAGCTCACGCCACGCCTGTTCTTTCTCTTCGTCAAAGGCTGCGATGCCTGCATCATCAGGCGGGTTGAGCCAGGTATCGCGAATGACTTCGCGGCTGGTGCGGCCGAACCCGGCCAGAAATTCAGCCTCTGTGCATTCACGCCCGTGCCTGCGACAGCATTCCTGCCATGTCAGCAGATGCGACTCATAGGAATTGACCAGCACACCGTCCATGTCGAAGATCACGCCAAATTCAGCCACCATGCGATCGTTTTTCCTGAAACGGCAGTTGCCTGGATTTACTGGAATGCAGAGAACCATTCAGCCTGGAAAATCAGCCTTCATCCTGCGGCACCAAAGTCCCGATGTCCTGCACAGTCGTCATGCCCCGTGGCCAGCTGAGTACAAAACGGGTTCCCTGACCTGGTCCGCCTTCCACTCGGACCCGCCCGCCATGCTCGCGCAGAATCTTGCGACTGACGGGCAAACCGATACCCGTTCCCCTGGAACCTTTGGAAGATTCGAAGACATTGAAGATGGACTGACGCTGATCTTCGGGAATACCGGGGCCGTTGTCGCTGACCGCCACCAGCATCATATCGGCGAGGCGGTCATAGCCGGTTTGCAGTACCACAGCACCGCGTTCGACACCTTCAACCGCTTCAACCGCGTTGCCGACAATGTTCAGGATGGCCCGATGGATCCCTTCGGCATCGAAGCTGGCCAGCGGCAGCTCTTCGGCCGGACGAAATTCAAACGTCACGCCACATTCCGCCGCACGGGCGGCTGCCAGCTCGGCGACCTCCGCTGCCAGTTTATTCAGGTCGGTCAGCTTGAGTACCGGGACACGATCACGGCTGAAACTGAGCATGTCTGTGACGAGATCGTAGATGCGAGTCTGGTTGCGTTCCACAATGCCCCAGCCCTGCCGAATCAGCTCTTCACGACTTTGATCAAGTCCCATGCGGATCAGGTGACTGCCGCCGCGAACACCCTGAAGAATGTTCTTGATGTGATGGCTAAGAACGGCGATTGTCTGGCCCATAGCGGCAAAACGTTCGGCCTTGACCAGAGCATCCTGGAACTGGCGTGATTCAATAGCCAGCGCTGTTTGTCTGGCTGCGGTTACGACAACCCGCAGATGTTCTTCCGTAAGACGTCCGGACGGTGTTCCGGACATTGCCTGCTCAAGTGCTGTGGTAGTGTCGAGGTAAAACAGGCCCAGCAGGTCAGCACGTCCGCGCATGGGGGCACAGATGGCCTCGCAGATGCCCTCAGACACGATGCTCTGACCACCCGTAAATCGTTCGTCCACACTGGCGTCTGAAGTCAGCACCGCGGTGCCGTGGCGGAGCACATAGTCAGTGATTGATCGCGAAACGGGCATTTGTGTATGCAGTCCCGAGCCGCCATTGCGGCGGGCAAAGGCCATCACCGTCAGGTCTGCTCCGACCGGATCCCGCAGCAGCACGCAGCCGCGATCAGCACCAATCGCCGAGATCGTCAGTTCCAGAATGCTCTGCAGGTGATTTTCCAGTGTTTGCACCGGAGTCACCAGTTCTTCGGCCACCTGGTACAGCAGATCGAGGCCCGCCTGAGTGGCCTCAACCGGAACCGGAGCAGCCTCGTCGAAAGTCAGAGTCTGCTGAATCGCTTCGGTCCTGAGCTTTCCAGAGTCCTCAACAAATCGAATCTGACCGGCGTTTGCCACTGCCGGATGTGCTGAATCCGACAGCTGAAATGTGAGCTGGCTGGTACCGAGTGCCAGCGTGTCACCGTCCTCGAGGATTCGTTCCCTGACCGGATGCCCGTTGACCCGACAGCCATTGGCACTGCCCATATCTCGCAGCACAAAATGCAGCCCGTCGAAACTGAGCCGGGCATGATGGCGGGAAACTTCTGAGTCATCGAGGCGGATATTGCTGTCAACACTGCGACCGATCACCGCGTCCTGCGCAGAGGTCACTTCAAATCGACTGCCGCGATTTGAGCCTTTGGTGACCAGCAGTGTTGCGCGTATCACAGAACATTCCGGGAAAAGCTGTTGAGGGGACGAGAGCTCAGGGACATTTCAATGAAAAAGACACAAAGTCTCAAGGGCTCGCTGCTGCCTTTCCGGAGACTCGGGAGCTGTATCGGCCTGCTGCTGTGCGCGCATATCCCCCAGGGAAACTGTGCTTCAGCAGTGCCGCCGGATCGGCTAAAACTTGAACATGCCAGGATTTTGTGAGGACTTCTGCAGAGAGAAACACAGCTTCATCATGAATCAGATTCTGACAACTGCCGTTTTGCTGGTGCTGAGCAATGTGTTCATGACGATGGCCTGGTACGGTCATCTGCAGGACCTGAAACACAAACCCTGGTTCATTGCCGCTGTGATCAGCTGGGGAATTGCCCTGTTCGAATACCTGATTCAGGTGCCGGCCAACCGGATTGGTCATCAGGTCCTGAATGTCGGGCAGCTGAAAATCCTGCAGGAAGTGATTTCCCTGGCTGTGTTCGTGCCATTTGCGTGGCTGTATTTGAAAGAGAAGCCTTCGTGGGATTACCTGTGGGCTGCCTGCTGTCTGCTGGGCGCAGCCTATTTTGTCTTTCGCAGTCGGCTGCACGGGCATTAGGAGCCTGCTGACGGAATTGAAGTGGACTGCAAAACGAAAAAAGCCCGCAGCCGAAAAATCGACTGCGGGCTTTTTTACGAGGTCGACGGGACTCGAACCCGCGGCCTCCAGCGTGACAGGCTGGCGCTCTAACCGACTGAGCTACGACCCCAATCCAGAAGGATCAGGAACCTTCCTCAGCAGACAGACTACTGCCTGCGGAGGACGAATGCAAGAAACTCAGGCGATATTTCGACACCTGAGACACCAGGCTGCAGGCGAACCCGACAAACCGGGAAGATTTCCGCATTTTCCGGACACCTGCGCCCAGCCGCAGGTTCACCGAATTTGCCGGCAGTAGTGATTAAAAGGGGCGGTTCTTTGCAGATAACGGTCATTCCGGGCCCTGAGACTACCTGGGGGCAGCTTTGAGAATCCCCGCAGCAATGGGCCGCAAATCTGTAAATTTTCCGGGTTGCATGCGCAGAATGCGACCCGGAGGCCTTTATATGAGTACTCAGCAGCCCGTTGAACAGGTCGATGCAACTCAGTCGCCGGTCCCGGCAGAGCGTGACACAGGAACGAAAATCTTCCTGATGCTGCTGTTTGCCGTGGCTTCGTTCTACGCGGCGGTGCTGCTGTACCACGCCGCAAACCCCGTTGAACAGGCTGCTGCCGATGCAGGTTTTCTGGAAAACTGTCGGCAGATTTGTCTGAAATACGGGCTGGTTTCAAGTGGCAATGTGCGGAAGGATGCTGAGACTTACATTCGGGTGGCCCAGCGCGAGCGACTGACGGAAACTCTGTGGCAGATTCTGAATTCCAGTTTCGCTGCAGTGCCCTCACAGCAGCATCCGCTGCTGAACCAGCCGGCTCCCGCTTTTTCGCTTCCGGATGACCGGCAGCAACTGGCCAGTCTGAAGCAGCTGGGACTGCGCAGGCCCATGGTGGTCGTGTTCTATCTGGGTTACGGCTGCAGTCACTGCGTTGCACAGCTGGTGTCGCTGGAGCGTGATCTGCATTACTTCCGTGAACTGGATGCGGACATCGTCGCCATCAGTGCTGATTCGCCGCAGCACACCGCCGCACGTTTTCAGCAGTACGGCAGGTTTGCATTTTCTGTGCTTTCTGATGAGAATCGAAAGGTGGCTGCGGAATGGGACGTGTTTCATCCGGCCACTGAGCAATCAGAAGAGCTGATGGATCACGGTACTTTCGTCGTGGACCGCAACGGCCAGGTGATCTGGGCGTTTCGTGGCAAAGAACCATTTCTTGATAATCGCAGCCTGCTGCAGGTGATTGCAAAGTCGCAGGGCCTGTTGCCGGAACCTGTGGCGCAGGCACCGTGACAAGCCCGATGATGTCTGTCTGCAGCAACAGAGGGATTCAGCTCGGAGGACGACTGAAGCGCCGAAAACTGAGCAGCACCATGCTGAACACAAACGTCATGAACATTCCCAGCAGACAAAAAAACGGCACCATCTGCAGGGGCTGTCGAGTCATATTGGCCTGAAATGTCAGGTGTGACAGAACCAGCATCAGCAGCGACATACCCACACTGATCCATGACAGCATGCCGGACATCCATGCCAGACTGTCTGAGCGGCGATCCTCCTGCAGCCAGTACTCCCGCCATGGAATATTGATCATCGACACCGGCAGGACGTATGTCAGTCGCCCCAGCAGCAGCATGACAAACGGAAAGACGACCTGAAAGCCGGCCTGCACAAGCACAGCCTGCAGCCTGGGCATCCAGTTGTCGGCCTGTCCCCCAGGTCCGAAATGCGTGGCAACGGATTCCGGCAGCCTGTACCAGTACCAGCTGTGCTGCAGAATTCCCACTGGAACCAGCAGCAGCAGAATTCGAAACGCCAGTCGTCCGGACTGTGCCATAGTCATGAAGCGGTTCCTGTGTTACACCAGTGCGGGTTGCCGCAGGTGCCAGTCGGTGATTTGCTGAAAACTGCCGGCCACCTGCAGCAGGACAGATTCCTGCAGAGTCGCGGACTGCAGCTGCAGTCCGATCGGGCGACCGTCAGCAGTGATCCCGCAGGGCACGGAAATTCCCGGGACCCCGGCCAGGTTGGTACTGATGGTGCAGATGTCGCTGAGGTACATTTCGAGGGGGTCACTGAGTTTTGCCCCAAGTGCGAATGCTGCCGAAGGAGCCGTGGGGCCGGCCAGCACATCCACCTGCTGAAAGGCGGCTGCGAAATCGTCCTGAATGCGACGCCGCATTTTCAGCGCCTTCAGGTAATAGGCATCGTAGTAGCCGGCTGACAGTGCATAGGTGCCCAGCATGATGCGGCGTTTGACTTCCGCTCCAAATCCTTCGGCTCGGCTTTGACAGTACAGGTCGGTCAGATCCTGAAAGTCGGCAGCTCGGTGTCCGTAGTGAATCCCGTCGTATCGCGCCAGGTTACTGGAGGCTTCGCAGCAGGCAATCAGATAATAGGTGGCGATTGCATAGCGTGAATTCGGCAGCGAAACTTCTTTCACTTCGGCGCCGGCTGCCTGTAACTGCCCGACTGCCGCCTGCACTGCAGCGGACACTTCCGCATCCAGACCTGGTCCGAAATGTTCGCGGACCACTCCGATTTTCAGGCCCTGCAGTGAGCTGTCAGCTGTGGACCAGGCGGGAACCGGCTGGTTCAGTGACGTGGAATCACGGTGATCATGACCGCTGATGGCCTGCAGCAGCAGTGCACAGCCGGCGGCATCACGGGCCAGCACGCCGATCTGGTCCAGTGAGCTGGCGTAGGCCACCAGCCCGTACCGGGAAACTCGACCGTATGTTGGCTTCAGTCCGGTGACACCGCAGAAGGAGGCCGGCTGTCGAATGGAACCGCCGGTGTCAGACCCCAGTGTCAGCGGAGCAAAGCCCGCAGCAATGGCGGCGGCAGAGCCACCACTGGAGCCTCCGGCGGAAAGCTGCGTATTCCATGGATTACGGACCGAACCAAAGATGGAAGTCTCAGAAGATGAACCCATGGCAAATTCATCGAGATTGAGTTTGCCCAGCAGAATTCCATCTTCAGCAGTGATGCGTTCAATGACATGTGCTGAGTGCGGAGGCATAAAGTTCTGCAGCATGCGACTGCCGCAGGTGGCTGGCATACCACGCACGCAGATGTTGTCCTTCACGGCAATCGGCAGGCCGGCAAGAATTCCGACTGGCTGACCGCCCGCTCTTTTTGAATCCACCTGATCCGCCTGCTCGAGTGCTGTCTGAGCCGCCACGTGCACCAGGGCGTTGATCCGGGGGTTGAATTCGGCGATGCGGTCGAGGCAGGCCTGCACCAGCTGACGAGATGTCAGGGTGCCGGAATTCAGTTGTGCGAGCAGCTGCGTGACGGAAGCGGAATGCATGAGCGATGAGCCGGGACAGTGAAGCCGCACACGGGCGACGGGACAGATCTGGAACTCTGACTGCAGATTAGCAGATCAGGGCGACCGTTGCAGCCCGCCCGTTCTGCGGTCTCAGGGCGTTCTTTGCAGCTGCAGTTCGGCAGCAATTTCGAGCAGCAGGATTTGTTCGAGTCGTTCGAGGATGCGGGCGGCCAGCACGCCGTCCATGATTCGATGATCATAGGCCAGTGTGACTCGGGAAATTCCCTGAGCATCGAGCGGTCCGTAGGTCAGGCAGCCGGTCTGGACGGAGGGCGGCAGCTGAATTTCAGCGCCTCGTCCGGCCAGTGTGGACAGGAAAAAAGTTCCCAGTCGACGGGCTCGCGCCGCCCCGGCAACGTGCAGATTCCACCACCAGATGATTCGTCTCAGCGGCGTGGGCAGTGCTGCCAGCTGCAGTTCACGGGAGAAGCGGGTTTCCACCGGCTGATTTTGGAAGTCGTCGATGCAGGCCTGGAGGTCGGTGAGGGACCGCAGTTCGGGGCTGCGAATGCGGCCCCAGAACAGCCAGGGTTCATTTTGAAATTCGCGGTGTACGGTCAGCACAGCGACGCTTTCCGGGTGCTGGTACAGGTGCGGCCACGGCCAGGTCAGCCACATTTGTCGCAGCTGCGGGATTTCGGCAGAGACCTTCCCAAACGCCCGGATGAACAGTGCGGCCCAGGAAATTCTGGCTGGAGCAGCAGTTCGCAGTTCAGCCAGCGGGCCGAGCGGCATCCGTCGATCGTGTGCACACAGGGGGACCGTGCGATGCAGCCGGAGCAGGTCCCAGGTCAGGCGCCGGGATCTGGGTATGGAAAAGCGGCAGCCATCGAGCGAGGCCGTCATACTGTGAATGCTCCCTGGCGTCAGCCAGCTGATCTGATAGAGTGGGATTTGGTGCGTCGGGGCGGATTCTGGCGGGGTTGCTGTTTGCGGTAAACGCCGGAAGTTCAGGAAACTGGCAGATCTCGCCGAAATTTGATCACAGCGGCAGGATTTTCCGCGGTTTTGTGACTTGTGAAGGCAGTTCCTGCAGTTCGCTGTCACCGCCCCCGAAATTGGCTCAAGCTGTCTATTGTCCCTTCAACCCCAGGCTGGTTAGGCTCCTGTGACGTCTGACACTGCAAAGTCTCAGCAGCATTCCGGGTTCACGGGCCAGCGCGTCCGCTGGCTGCTGGTGCTGATGATTCCTGCCGTGTTTTTGCTGGCATGGATCCTGCATCCTGATGTTTCCGGCAGGGGTACTCATCGGCAGCTTGGTTTGCCTGAGTGTCTGCTGTTGCGGGCGACGGGAGTGCGGTGTCCGACCTGCGGTATGACGACAGCCTTTGCAAATTTTGTGCGGGGGCGGTGGTCTGCTGCGTGGCAGGCGAATGCAGCCGGTTTTTTGCTGGCTGCAGGACTGGTACTTAGCTGGCCGGTGCTGGCACTGTCGCTGACGGGGCGGTGTGCTGCAGCAAATGCATGGCTGAACAGACTGTTGCCTGGACTGGTGATGTTGTGGTCTGTGCTGGCCGCCTTGCGGTGGGGCATGCAGGTGTTTGCAAACTGGAAGATTTGACAGTCAGGGTGCCTCGCGGTCGGTTCAGCCGAATTCGCAGGCGGCGAATTCAGTGGAGCGACAAGCAGTGGACAGCAATGAACAACTGAGTGCTTCCGGCGTCACAAGGCGTCGTTTGCTGCTGCTGGGCATGTCCGGGCTGGCAGTATCGGCGCTGCCGGGCTGTTCATTGTTTGTGATGGCCGGAAAGATGTTCTTTGGCGATCCAAAGCAGAAAAGCCAGTTTCGACGATCGACCGGCATAGATCTGACGAAGGGTGAAAAAACGCTGTTGATCGCCTGTTCTGCTCCGCATGGCGTATTGAATCAGTTTCCTGCTATCCAGATCGATCTGGTGGACCGAATGTCGCACCTGCTGAAAACTCGCGGTGTGAAAGTGGTGGATTCGGATGATGTTGCGACGTGGCTGGATGACAACGGAGACTGGGGTGACTTCGGCGAGCTGTCTGCCAGGTTCAAGGCCGACTTTGTAGTGCACGTCACCATCACGAGGTTTGAGGTGGACGTGCCGAACAGCAGCAATCTGCAGCAGGGGCGCATGTCCTGCCGGGTGGAGATTCTGGACTGCAAAAAGACGGGTTCGCCGTCCGGCATCTTCGACAACACCTACGACATGAGTTATCCGAAATTTCCGATTCAGAAAGAGAACAAATCGGAGCGGATTTTCCTTGAGAGTTTCATGAAGAATGTTTCCACAAGTCTGGCACAGCTGCTGTATGACCATCGTGCCAGCGAGGTGATTTCCTGATCTGCAGCCTGTTTTTTGCTCATCTCCCTTCAGACCTTTCCCTGCCACGGACTGCTCATGATTCCTGACTTCTGCTCAACCAATTCCGTTTCAGTCGTTTGCGGTCGGCGCGAAGGCTGGCGGCGGGCTTTGCGCTGCTTGCTGATCGGTCTGCTGCTGGTCACGGCCCCGGGCTGCAATTACATGCTGCTGCTGGGATATCTGATCGGCGGTCCGCCGCAGGAGGAGCCGCAGTTTGAAAAAGAGACAAAGAAGTCGATGACAGACAAGGATGTCCGAGTGGCTGTGGTGTGTTATGCGCCTGATGATCTGAAGTACAAATTTGAAAACGTTGATCACATTCTGGCAAAGGCTGTTTCGGTGCAGCTGGCGAACAACAAGATTGACGTAGTGCCTTACGATGAAATCCGGGTCTGGCTGGATGAGAATCCGGACTGGGACACCGCGGTGGATATCGGTGCTGAATTTGATGTGACCTACGTGATTTATGTGGACGTGAGCGAATTTTCACTGTACGAGCGTGACACGAACGCACTGATGCGAGGACGCTGTGATGCCATCGTCAGTGTGTACGAAATGGAAACTGACGGCGAAGGCACCAAGATCTTTTATCGCGAATTGAACAGCGTGTATCCCACAGAAGTGCCACGGTCATCCACGGATACCATCTACGACAAGTTCCGCATGGAATACCTGCGGAAGCTAAGCGATGATATTGGGCGGATGTTCTATCCGTGGCACATCGGTGATCAGTTCTCGCATACGGCCTGAGCGGGACTATTCGTCCAGTGCTGAGCCGCCGCTGCCTGCCAGTTCTTCCATGCGTTTCAGCACATCTTTGTACTCGTAATCGACAGCCAGCACTTCGCCGTAGTGATGTTCAGCCTGTTCGTTTTTTCCGGCAGCCTGGTACAGTCTTCCCAGCAGGTAGTGGGCTGTCTTGAACGAGTCAGGTCGATCGGCAAATGCCAGACCTTCGATGGCTTTTTCCAGCTGTCGTCGGGCCAGATCACT
This sequence comes from Planctomycetaceae bacterium, assembly GCA_046075365.1. Taxonomy (GTDB): domain Bacteria; phylum Planctomycetota; class Planctomycetia; order Planctomycetales; family Planctomycetaceae; genus SXXK01. The sequence goes on along the minus strand of JBJTPZ010000211.1, from coordinate 2,831 downwards.
TTTGCCGTCACGAGCGAAGCATTCGCCCAGCAGCACCAGCGCGTCTGTTTTCAGGCTGGGGTTGCTGGCGGCCTGCTGCAGCAGCGGGATGGCTTTGCTGAACTGTTTAACGTGGCGGGAAGCCAGTCGCTGTGCCAGTTCAAATTTCTTTTTCAGGTCGGTGGGGTTAAGTTCCACGCCGAGGGTGAAGAATTCCAGTTCTTTCTGGACGACGTCCTGCTGCAGTCCGCGGGCTTTTTCGACAAGGCGTTCCTTGCCGGGGTTGGCGCGGGCGCGGGTTTCGGCTTCACTGGCTTCCTCGCGCAGTCTGCTGAGCTGCACATCAAGGATCAGTTCGCGGATTTCGCCATTGTTGGGTGACAGTTCGAGTGCTTTGGTGAGCTGATCCTGAGCTTTGCCAAAATCGCGAGCGGCTTTGTAGAGGTCTGCCAGTTTGAGGTAGAGGCCGACGTTGGCGGGATCCTTGCGGATGGCGTGGATCAGGTCGGCTTCGGCAGATTCGCCGGGTGCGTCGGCGGCTTTGGGCTGCCCCTTGCGTGCGCGGCGATCTTCTTCGTAGGCATTGGCCGGCTGTGTGGGTTCCACTTTGACATCTCGAGTGGATTCGGCTTCTTCAAGCTTTCCGCGGTCCAGCATGGAGACGGCGTCGATGCGCCCCAGCATGGCTCGTGATTCGCTGTCGGTCGGCACCAGCTTGTAAATGCGTTCGTAGCACTGGCGTGCCGGCTTGTAATCGCGACGTTCGAACAGGAATGCGCCGAGTGTGCGGTTGTAGTCGACGTTGTCGCGGTCCAGTTCGACGGCCTTTTCGAGGGCGAACCGGGCGACACCGAGATTTTCCTGTCCGACAAGGGCTTCGCCGAGATCGAAGAACAGCTGTGCATCCCACGGATTGACCAGCAGGCCTTCTTCAGCGGCCTGTTCGATCGATTTCCAGTCTTTGGAAAGGCGGCTTTTCTTGATGCGGGTACGGACACCCATCAGCCGCATTGATGCCATTTTTGCGCCAGAGCCGTTGTCGCCGTAAGATTTGCGAATGCAGCCAATGCGGGACTGGCGATACAGCACGTTGTCCGGGACGAGGCGGGTGCAGTTGGTAAAGCACTCCACCGCGTAATTCCAGTTTTTGTGCTGCATTGCTTCTGTGCCTTTGCGATACCACTCGGCACCGCCTTTTTCGCGTTCATTCATGGCAACCCGGGCCTTCCGAATGCGGACTATGACTGCTGTGGGACTGATCCACCGAACTATAACGGAAATCTATCAGACAGTTCCGGTGTTCTCCACCGGCAGCCGGCCTGCGTCGGCAGTTCAGCGCACAAAGTGAGGTTTTTTCTGGAAATGTGGGGCAGCGAGCCGGTCAGTCGTTAGAATTCCCCCTGTTTTCTCCCCGTGTTTGCTTCTGAAAGTCCGCTTCCTTTCCGGAAAGCCGTATGGCTGCTGCCTCGCATCGTCCGCTGATGGTGATCAATATTGTGGGTCTGACGCCGGAAATGATCGGCTCAGAGACACCGCATCTGCAGCGGTTGGCCAGCACCGGTTTTCAGCGACCGCTGCAGACAGTGCTGCCGGCCGTTACCTGTTCCGTCCAGGCCACGCTGCTGACCGGGCGGATGCCGGCGGAACACGGGATCGTGGCGAATGGCTGGTACTTTCGGGATCTGGCCGAAGTGGGTTTCTGGAAGCAGTCCAATCATTTGATACAGGGCGAGAAACTGTATCAGACGGCGGCTCGGCGTGATCCGACTCATCGCACCGCCAAGATGTTCTGGTGGTACAATATGTATGCTGACACGGCCTGGTCCGTGACTCCGCGGCCATCCTACCCGGCTGACGGACGCAAGATTCCGGATCTGTACAGCGAGCCTCCTGAGCTGCGTGACGAGCTGCAGTCGCAGCTGGGCCGGTTTCCGCTGTTCAACTTCTGGGGACCGACAGCCGACATTCGCAGTACGACCTGGATTGCCGAGGCCTCCTGTCGTTTGTTCCGTCAGCAGCGTCCGTCGCTGATGCTGGTTTACCTGCCGCATCTGGACTACAACCTGCAGCGGGTTGGTCCGCAGGGACCCGGGATAGCGGCCGACATTCGTCTGGTTGATCAGGAAGCCGGCAAACTGATCGACACGGCGCAGGAGTGCGGGGCGGAAGTGGTGGTGCTGTCTGAGTACGGGATTACTCAGGTCGACCAGCCGATTCATATCAATCGAGTGCTGCGTCAGGCCGGTTATTTGCGAGTTCGTCGCGAGCCGCTGGGCTGGGAGACTCTGGACTGCGGCGCATCGCGGGCGTTTGCCGTCAGTGATCATCAGGTGGCACATGTGTACGTGCAGCGTGCTGATGAGATTCCGGCGGTCCGTCGTTTGCTGGAAAAGACACCCGGTATCGAGCGGGTGCTGGATGCTGACGGTCTGCGGGAGTCTGGTTTGAACCACGAGCGGAGCGGAGAGCTGGTCTGCGTGTCGGCTCGAAATGCCTGGTTCACCTGGTACTTCTGGAATGACGATTCGCTGGCGCCGGATTATGCTCGGACCGTCGACATTCACAGGAAGCCGGGGTATGACCCGGCGGAGCTGCTGGTGAATCCGGATTTGCGGTTTCCGAAGCTGCGAGTGGCTGCGCGTCTGCTGCGGAAGCTGCTGGGATTTCGCTATTATATGGATGTGATTGGTTTGCGGGCCGAGGTTGTGCAGGGCAGTCACGGTCGTTTGCCGGATGTCGGTCGGGAACACAGCGACGGACCGGTGTTTTTGTGTTCCAGCCGTGCTGCAGAGCGGGATCAGATCCGAGCAGTGGACGTGCGTGACCTGCTGCTGCAGCTGCAGTTTGGCTGA
>JBJTPZ010000210.1:0-3378 GCA_046075365.1 Planctomycetaceae bacterium | reverse complement strand
GAAGTAGCTGGCTTCCTGAGCGCGGCGGAAGGCGGGCTGGTAGAACTGTTTGTTGAAGTCATCTTCAAGTGCCAGTCCCAGCCGCTGCAGGTAGTTGTCAATATTTGAAGTCTGGGCCCGCGTACCTTCGATCAATTCGATGCATGTCTCTTCGGCGTCGTCGATCAGCATATCAAGCAGTTTCTTGTGATCGAGTGGCTGCCTAAGATCTTCGGCGGCAGCGGTCGCCGCCTGGAAAGATGCAACCTGATCCAGAAAGCTCACAGAGGCGCCAGGCGAGCCAAGTCCCAGCAACTGATCTATTCCAGAAATTAAAAGTCGGGCTTCACTGTATCTATTAGACTTCCCATCCGAGGATAACTTGTGTGCAGGGGCAGACGGATCAAGCCACCTTAGAGCCTCGCGTTTGACACCGCTCCACTGGATCAGCAGCTGCTCAACTGTTTGTGGTCGGCGGACAACGTCGAGGAATTGTATATTCATCATGCGGACTTTGAGACTGAATGCTTCGGCAGTAAGTCTCACATGCTCAGAGATTTCACAACACAAATTAAGCGACCAATTCGCGCAGCATAGAATTTGTAGAAAGTCGGGTATAGGCGACTCAAGACCTTTCGTGATCGTTTTCAGGTTTTCATCAAGCTGTTCGAGTTTTTTTCGATAATCAAGTGAGAAGTTTAGTTGGCGGCAAGATTCCCGAAAACTTAAAAACTCTTCGAGGAATTTCAGCAAGTCTTGCCTCAGCTTTTCTTTTTCTTCATCGGTCCATGTCAGGCCCAATCTTTCACCCACGACCAAGTCAAAGCGGACTTCTTCATCTGAAAAGACGAACATGAGGGAACGTTGCTGTTTAGGTGTTTTCGAATCCATTTCTTTGTCTAGAAGGCTGAATCCATCTTTATTTGTAGGAATGGTTAATTCCAGATCTTTGTTTTCCGCTTTGGGAGGAATAACGTTATCCAGCACCTCGCCACTGCCTCGTTTCGCTATCTCACGAAGGATGTTGGAGGGCGCAGATAGACTCTTCTTGTTGGAATCAAATTCGCTGAAAATTTGGCCAAGTGCTGTCATGGCGTCGGGCAGTTGGGCTGATCTCTGGCTGATTTGTTGAACTTCGAGGGCGATATCGTTCGCTACAGCCAGCATTGAGGTTGAGGCGATTCGGATTTTTTCTGCGGACTTCTGCACCGCTTGCATGGCCTCATTTTTTTTCTGCAGTCCAAATTTCTCCTTTTCGGCGGCGTCTGCTAATGATTTACGATAATCTCCGATTCGCTCCTCAATCAGAGAACGCTCCAGAATCCGTTGTCTCAGTTCCACTTCGGTGACAAGCCTGGCCTTAAAGATCTGTGCCAGTTTGACGAACTCTCGCTGCATTGGCGTCATCGTATCGGGGCCGGAAACGGCCACATCGAAGAATCCTCGCAGTGAGGCGAACTGAGCGTTCTGAGCCATCATTTCGAAGGGGGCCAGATGCTTCTCGCGGATCGCGCCGGGCTTGATTTTTTCTGCGAGAGTTCGATCACGCCACGCTGGTTTTGGTGCTGAGCCCTGATAGAACTGCAGTTCGTACTGGGGCAGTCGCGTTTGCAGCCCCATGGTAAACTCCCCGAGAATCTCCTGTCTGACGTCATTTTTCGCGAGGGCCATGAGGAAGAGAGCGTTGGAGAGGCTGGTGGTGTCCATGGAGTGCAGCGACAGGAGTTTGTTTCCATTCTGCAGAAACTCGGAGTCCAGTTCGCGCAATTCGTGTATGAAATCGGCTCCGAAGAAAGCTTCCTGGTATTTTTGCATCATCAGCTGCTGCGAGGCTCCGGGCGGGCACTGCGAAGCCACGGCTTCTGCGCGTCGGCTGGCGACAGACACAACGGCATTCCTCAGCAGCTGGCTGGACTGCATGGTCAGGAAACGGGAGTGATCAATATAGCTTTGAATGCGGAAGGCAACTTCCTGCATTCTGTCACCGTGTTCGCCATTGACCTGCACCGTGTGGATGGCAACTTTTACCTGTCCGACGGGCGAGTCGATTTCGTTGATCATGCGGTGAACTTCATTGACGCCCTTTCGCGGGCCGCGCATCTGAATCAGTCCTTCACCGGCAACGGCAAGTGACACCTGGGCCACTGGGTCATCTGATCCGGGCTTCCCGGCGACGTAGGTGTCCGGATCGGCTGAGCCGGCAGCGACCTCGCGACGGAACTGTTCGTCTCGCTTAAGTCGCTCCTGCTGTTCGAGTGATTCCCATTTTTCAGTGGCTTTGACTTCCTGATCACGCTCGGACTGCACGGTGGATGTCAGCTGTCTGACAATCGTTTCTTCCTGGCGAATATTGCTCTCAGTGTCGCGGATCTGCTGGCGGAGTGCATCGCGGGTCTGATTCAGGCGGCGAATGGGGATCGTGGTGTCAGCAAGGTCGAGGTCGGAGAGCTGAACGCCGGGGGCGGAAGCCAATAGCTGGTCACGTCGCAGTCCATCATTTCGTTTTTTCTGGAGAGTCCGCAGCTGAGCAGATTCGGCGGGTGTGAGATCGGGAAAATTGTCGCGCTTGGCACGCAACTGTTTGATTTGAGTGTCCTCAGCGGCCGTCAGCGGCGGATTTCGTGTCTCCTTACCTTCCAGTTCAGCGAGCCGAGTACGTTCGGCTTCGGTGAGGCCTGCATTCTGCCTGGATTCGAGCTTCTCAAGGTTGCTCAGATCCTCCAGCGTGAACTCGGACTGGATGGCTGAACCCTGTTGCTGCAGTTCCCTGATGACGCTATCGACCTGGGCCAGATCATTTGTGAGGGTTGCCAGAGTGCGGCGGCCGGCGATGAGAGCCTGCTGGTGTTCCTCAAGTGCAGTTTCAGCAGCCCGAGCTTCTTTGGCGGCTCGTACAGCGCTGTTTTCTGCCTCGCGGCGATCAAGTGTAGACCGGTCTGCGTTTTTGCGTGCAGCATCAGCGACCTGTTCCTGGGCGTCTACGGCCGCACGGTTGAACGACTGTGCTTTGCGATTGACGAGCTGGACGACTCGGTGGGCATCTCGGAAGTAATACAGTCTTGCGACGCGGGAGATGACTTTGTCTGAGGGGTTGAACCCCTCGGAGTATTGCCGGGGATCTGTATATTCTTTGTATTCAGGGGAGTCACCTGACAGGCCGGTAATTCCACGAGTAGTGTCCGGGGAGACTGATGAGACCACCTTGGTGATGTTGATCGGGGCGAGATTGTTGATTGGTCTATCGAAGATGTCCGTAAGGTTCGTCAGGCTGAGCAAATAGTCTCCGGGGGGTATGTCCCGGCTGAAACGCAGGGTGACGATGCCGGAGTTCTGGTCAAAGTCGGGGGCTGAGATGGGATTGTTGTTGGTTGAGGTGGCAGAAAGAGTGTAATTTGCTCC
>JBJTPZ010000209.1:0-2298 GCA_046075365.1 Planctomycetaceae bacterium | reverse complement strand
TGTTTTAGGGGTGACTGGTCTCCAGCCCGGTCAGATTCCCGGGAATCTGACAGATCGATTTGCCAGCACAAGCCCTTCCTGATAGACTGCTGTGGGTTGCTTTATCGGGCTATAGCGCAGTCTGGCTAGCGCGCTTGACTGGGGGTCAAGAGGTCGTGGGTTCAAATCCCGCTAGCCCGATTTTTCCTAAACCCTTGCTGAATCGACAGTTACGATACCTGACGGCGTTCGTCAGTGCGGCGAAAACTCAGTTCCATTCGTGGTAGTACTACCACGAAATGAACGGGAGGCTCGCGCATGGCACGAAGATCGAACGTCTGTCCGTCGTATTTGCTCCACCAGCCGACCGGGCAGGCCCGCGTCCGCATTAACGGCAAGGACTACTATCTCGGTGAATACGGTTCCGAAGAATCCCGTGTTCGCTACGGTGAGATCATAGCGAAATATGCCAGTGGCCAGGCCCTGGAGCCGTTTTCGGGGGCGAGGAAGGCAACTGGATGTTCAGCCGAATGTGGACTGACCACCAATGAATTGGTACTTGCGTTCATGCGACATGCAGCAGGCCACTACGTCAAAAATGGAAAACCGACCTCCGAAATCCATTGCCTGAAATCTGCTGCGCGGCCATTGATTGAGCTGTTTGGGTTCACGCCTGTGGATGCTTTTGGTCCGCTGATGCTGAAGTCAGTTCGCGAAAAAATGGTAGCGGCCGGGTGGTGCCGGTCGGTGATCAACAAGAATGTTGGGCGTCTCCGTTCAATTTTCCGCTGGGGTGTTGAGAATGAAATGGTCTCCGCTGTGACGCTCCAGCGATTGCAGGCCGTTTCACCATTGCTGTCAGGACGCACTAAGGCGCAGGACAAACCAGCCAGGACACCTGCCACAGAAGAACAGGTAGAAGCGGTCAGAAAGCATGTGAGCCCTCTGGTGCGTGATTTGATTGACGTACAGCGATTGACGGGCGCACGGGCCGGGGAACTGCTGCTGATCACTCCAGCCAGGATCGATCGATCCAATGACGTTTGGCTGTACTACGTTGACGGTCACAAAACGGAGCATCACGGCCATCGTCGGATCATCGCGATCGGGTCCAGAGCACAGGTGATATTGAATCGTCGCATGCAGTCACTGGGGACAAACGACCGAGTGTTCAAAATTCGAAGAGACTCCTACACGCTGGCCGTGCGACGTGCATGTCAGGAGCATGATATTCCGCCGTGGACGCCTCACCAGCTGCGCCATGCCGCTGGGCAAGAGATCCGTACCAAATTCGGGCTGGAGCACGTCCAGGCGGCTCTGGGGCACGCTGAATTCGCCATGTCTGAAGTCTACGCAAAAGCAACTCTGGAACGCGCTGTGGAGGTTGCAGCGGCCGTTGGTTGACAGGGGACAATGTGCACAACGCGGGATAGGTTAGCTCCCGACAAGCGAGATACCTTCCCGCGTTACTCCCTCTGCAGCCCACGGGATGCGATGTACTGATCTTGGGAGCACTACTGTGGTTGGCACACAAGCAAGTGATGTGGATGGACTCAAAGACCGACGTGTTACGGGTCTGGTGGATGTTCTGTGCACGCTGGCTGCCAATTGGGTGCGCTGTGAGTGCGAAAAGAAAATTAGAGAAGCCGGAGTCAATGGTTGGGAGACAAGAGGATTGCTTCTGGGTGAAAGAATCGACTTGCTAAACAAGCAGTTACCGGTTGTGAAATCACGTGCCAAAAGAAAGGTCATGGAAAATGAAGTGAAGCAGCTGGAAGCTAAGTCGGACGCCCTCAATCAAGAATGGAGGAAGGTCTATGATGAAACGCGCGCCTTTGAGAACTGGTTCGAGGAAGCTCGCGACTTCTGCAAGCAAACGTGCAACATTAATGATGATGAGCTTTTTAATTCTGCACTTGTGCGTTTTCGTTCCAAACGCCTGCAGCCGGAGCAAGTACCGTCGGACAGTCGCATGGCAAAAATCAAGTCGATGCTCAAGGTCGTGCCTTCCGCCCGCTGGAAGGGACACACATGGGCAAATCCCCCTAAGCCCACGTGGGGAGCGGCGAAGAGAGCGAGTCCCTCTGTGCTGGACTCGTTTATCACTCAAGAACTTCGAGGCACTCCGCCAGCTCATTGTGACGAGCTCACGATTACGGAGGTGGCTGAAGCGATTGGTGAGAACAAGGGTACGATTTGGCGGCTGATCAAAAGAGGGGTGCTCATAGACAACAAAAAGACGGGCAGACTACGCAGGATCAAACTGGCTTCCGTTCTGCAGTACTGCAAGGAGAAAGGCATTGTGTACGAGCCAACGTG
>JBJTPZ010000208.1:0-9229 GCA_046075365.1 Planctomycetaceae bacterium | reverse complement strand
CGGCAGGTCCACCTGAGCAACAACACCGGTCGGAGCCGTCACGAAGCTGCGGATTCCGTCCGCATTCCAGCCTTCCAGCTGCAGGTCGAACACGGCAGGCACAATCGCACCGTCCAGCGTCGGCATGTCAACCGGAGCCATATTCGGCTGCTCGCTCGACACCACCGTGAAGGTCATCGGCTGGCTCCACGGCAGCCCATTGCCATCCACATCCAGGCCTCGCACCCACCAGCGGTAGTTACGTCCCTGAATCAGATTCACCGTCGACGTAAAGAATGTACCGTTGATGAATCGCACATTGATGACAGTCGGCTGAGAAGTCTGTGTCATGTCCTTGACAAGGATCTCATACGTGATGGCGTTTGAACCTGCCTGCCAGAAGAAGTTTGGACGAACTCCGGCGAAGCGAGTTGGACTTTGCAGGACCGGAGCGACTCCGACACCCACCGCTATGGTGAAGTCAGCCGGACTGCTCCACTGCGAAGCATTGTTGTCTTTATCAAAGCCTCGCAGCCACGCCCGGAATGTGCCGTTCTCGAACGGCAGCACCGTCTGGAAGCTGTATGGCTTCGCATCAGTAACTCGCAGCACCTGCTTGGCCCCGGTCGTCAGGTTATCCACCCACAGATCGTAGGACACATACTCAGGCACACCGTTCCAGGTGAACAGCGGCAGGTTGGTGCCGATATTTCCGCGAGGCCTGACGATGCTCGGCACCGGCACCAGGAAGTCCTTCGCAATACTCCACGCCGTTGACCTTCCATCCGGTCCGACGGCCTTGACCCACCAGCGGTAATTGGAGGTTGGCATGGCCGTTGTGGGCGTATACGTGATTTTCTCGGCACCCGCCACATGCGGCACCCTCACGCGAATCACCTGCGCCACTCCAGTCGTGCGGTTATCAACCCACAGGTCATACTCTTTTGCACCCTCAATGGCCTGCCAGGAAAACTCGGGAGTCGTATCCGTAGTGTTTCCGACCGGGCCATAGGTGACTGGACCAAGTCGATAATCCATCTGGAATCGCAGACGCGGACTCCACAGACCAGGCTCGCCGTCTGCAGCCAGGGCACGAATCCAGGCATCGAAGTTTCCGTTTGGCAGCCGCGTCACAGGTGTGAACGACGTGCCAACTACCGCATTCTGATAGATGATCTTTGTCAGACCACCGACCTGGTTCACCCACAGCTCGTACCGAGCGGCGTTCAGGTTCGTCCACGAGAAGGTTGGGGTGTCGTCCATGGTGGCCCGAATCACACCGTCCTTGCCCGGAGACAGCGGCGTAATGAACTGCGGCGTCGTCGTTGTGAACCGGGACAGAGGACTCCACGCGCCCACTCCGCCATCACCGTCAAATGCCCGCACCTGCCATTCGAAGGTTCCCAGCCCCAGTGAGACCTTCGTTTCGAAACTGTTGCGGTCAATGAATGCCTCGCTGATCACGTCCGTCTTCGGAATCGGCAGCAGGCGATTGACCTTCAGCTCATAGCGGGAAGTTCCTGGAATGCTGACCCAGCGGAAGATCGGAGTCACATCGAAGATCGATGAACCGTCCACCGGGGCCGTCAGACCAAGCGTCGTGATTGCAAACGTCAGCGGATCGCTGGTCGCACTGCCCATGTTGTTGGTGGCTGTGATCAGCACACTGTATGCACCCGGAGCGAGTTCGTCGGTCGGAGTAAACGTAGTGGCCGTCAGGTTTGTCGCAAGCACTCGATCCGCTACACCGGTCTGACGCAGCGTCACAGTGTAACGAGCCGGGCTGGCTGTCCAGCGGAATTCCGGAGTCGTATCGGTGGTGACCGTGAACGGTCGAGTCACAACGGGCTTGTTCGGGACTCCGACCAGTACCTGTTGTTCACTGAAGTCCGAGTTACCCGCATCGTCCGTGACCACCAGTCGTACGATGTAACTGTTCCGTCCGGCAGTATTGTAGACTCTGGTGGCAGTACGCACCCCGCCACCAGTCGTCAGATCCGGTACAGTGCTGCCCGGTGAATAATCAAAGAACCATTCCAGTTTCACAATCCGACGCCCGGAAGAAGGGTTCGGATGGCTGGATCGGGTGGCGTCAAAAGTGATCGTTTCACCGAGGGCTGCCGGATTCGGCGAAGCCGTGAACAGCGACACCGGGGTATTGGTCAGGAACTCCACCGCACCCTGGTCGATCACAAACAGACCGTCCCGGTTGCCATCAATCAGTCGCGGATTGTTAACGCCATCCAGCTGACTGGTAAGCGGACTGGTCACGGTGACAGGGAACAGTTCGTTGCTGCCGGCATCTACAGCCTCGCCACCCGCGATCAGCGGATGGATGCCCACTCCGCTGCCAACCGAATAGGTCAGAGCCGAAGTGACATCGCTGAGCGGAGCCGCATCGCGACCAAACTTATCCGTCGTCAGCAGCCCGGCTGACGCCGCAGATGTGAACAGGGCATCCAGCACCTGAATGCGATTGAAACCGCCAGAACGCAAACCACCGCCGATTTCACGACTGGTGGATGCCGTGGAATTCGGCAGATCGGCGTCCGTGGCATTGCCTTCCAAAATCGTATTGCTCAGCGTCAGCACGGCCGGGACATCATTGAAGATACCACCACCGCGGGAACCAGCCTCATTTCCGATCACTGATACATTGATCAGAGCAGCACCCAACTGCACCGCACCCTGCTCCAGATACAAGCCACCGCCGCGCGAAACAGCGTAATTATCCGCCAGCGTTGTGCTGATCAGAGTCACAGCGTGAGTATTGTTGATGCCGCCGCCGCGGGAACCAGCTACGTTTTCCGAGATTGAAGACGACGTGGCAGTCAGTGTGCCGGCATTGAAGATACCGCCACCCTGATTGCCGGCAATGCTGCGAATGACGTTGACGCCCCGCAGAGTCAGCGTACCGGCGTTGTAAATACCACCACCGTCACCCGCAAAACCACCCCGAATCGTCAAACCTTCCAAAGTCAGCGAAGCACCCGGATGGACATGGAAAATTCGATCCAGCAGACCGCCATCAATAAAGGTCTGTGATGCACCCGCACCACGAATCGTCAGGGTTCCCGTGACGTCGAGGTCACCCGTTACCGCCAGGTCCTCACCAGTACCACCAATCGACAGCTGATAGACACCAGCAGGCAACGTCACAAAGTCACTGCCCGGGCTGGCATTGCTCTCCATCACCGCCGCTCGCAGACTGAACTCGCCGGTTATCGAACGAGCCAGTCCGTCACCGGGATTCGTGTCCGGCAGATCGGCCGTAGAATCAGCAGTCACCTCCACCGTCCAGATATCAGACTTCACTGGCACTTCAGCACCAGAACCGTCCCTCAAGGTCAGCCGGTTGGTGTCAACATCCTTAATATTCGACTTTGCTGAAACCAGAGTCAGTGCATAAACACCCGGCTCGCCCGTCAGAGCCCCCAGATCAATGCTGTACTGGAAAGCCGAAAGGGCTGTCACGCTGAGGCCCGTGAGCGGAATGTCAACGCCGTCACGAGACAGCCGGAAATCCTCGATATCAACACCCGTCACGTCTTCTGTGAACGTGATGGTCACCGAACCAGACGCTGTGTTGCGAGGATCCGGCGATACCGGGCCAATTGACTGCACGTCCGGAGTGCCCGGCTTCGATCCGCCATTGTTCTGCGAACCTCCCCCGCCGCCGGTACCGCCGCCACCACCAGTGCCACCACCACCACCACCACCGCCGCCACCACCACCGCCACCACCTCCACCGCTGGAAACAGGAGCATCAATCGTCAGGTCGTAGGATCTGGTCGTGCCGAAAACGAACGGCTTGCCGTCAAACGTCGTCCCGACGTTCTCAAGTTCACCACCCAGAATTTCAATGCTGTACTCCCGACCAGCCACTACTGGAACCACGATGGAACCACTGCTGCCGGCAGTCACACTGATGAACTGAGTTGTCCCGTCAATGTCCCGAGACATCGCGACTTCTTCAGTCTGCAGCGAAGGGTTGAGCTCGTAGATCATGAAACTGATATCATCACCAAGTGCATCAGTGAGATTCAGGTTGACCGTCAGGTCTCCGGTTGCGGCCGCCGTGAAGCGGTAATAGTCCCGATCCGTCTTGGTGTGAATGTTCAGATTGCCGCCGATCGCCTGGTTGTTGACCGAATAGCTGCCACTGATGGTGCCCAGTCGCGTGGCACCGACGAAGCTGTTGTTGTTTTCCAGACTGTCCGGCGCAATCGGGTCTTCGCCAGGCAACACGTTGAAAATGTCACCGCGATCCAGCGAGTATGGTGTTGAGCCAATGAACGCAGAGCTGTTGACACCCGTGTCCCACTGATAGTCAAACAGACCGTCCATCGTCACAATGGTGTTAAAGCTGCTGTAGCCCACAGTCGGATCAATCTGACGGAATCCCGCGATTTCAAAGTCGCGTTCAACTCGCCACGTTGGAGTTCCCAGACCGTCATAGGACCAGCCGGGCAGAACACTTGAACCGTCATCGGCGATCATCGGTACTGAACTGGGAATATCACCAACAACGTCCGTCAGGAAGCCGGCCGTACGAGTCGCATTGCGGCGACGGTCCGTTGGCAGAATCGAATTGAAGTGACCGTTCGGATTCAGGTCAGTATGTGCGTGGTCACTGGGAGGCGATGTGCTGCCGCCGTTGCTGCGGGACTTGAAGTAATCTTCCTGGTTGTCAAGAAACGCGAAGCCGTTCATGACATCCAGCGAGTTCCCGATGTTGCCGCGGAAGGACAGGTCGAAGCGGGAAAGCGGGTCGCGGAAACCCTGATCCCAGCTAAAGCGGGGAGTGTGCGAGGCATCAAACAGCCCCTGCGACTGCAGCGGCATGTGGCTGACAAAGTTGTCGAAGAACACGTCGGCACCGACGTTACCGTCAAACAGATTGTTCCACACTTCGGCGTCTACACCCGCACGGCCCAGCTCCAGCCCTGGAGTCCCCACGCGAATTCTACCGGCCGACTCCGCAGTTCCGGCGCGAACCACCAGGCCCCCAAGCGTACCAGCCACAAAGGTGGTGGCCGGACCCCAGTCCAGATTTGCCACTCCCGAAGCGTCATTGTTGCCAAATTCAAACCGTGTGGGAACTCGCGAACTACGGCTGCGATCACCGTTGGACTGAATCAGGTTGTCCTGAATACGCAGCTCCATGTTCGGATTGGCCGTGTTCACCCCGTCGATGTACACCGTCAGCGGATCAGCAGAAGTCCCCTGCAGCTGATTGATGGAGGCAGTGTTGACAACATAGATACCCTCCAGACCGTTACCCAGCACGTCGTTGTTTCGAATCGTGACAAACACGTCGCTCTGATGGCGGTTCAGAATGTCAATGCCTCGACCTCTGTTGGAAGCCACGCGGGAATTCAGCAGTTGAACAGCAGAGTTGTAGATGGCGGCCACATCCTGCCCGCCACCAGGGACTCGGCCCACTTCAAATGTGTCGTCACCGAGAAACTCCAGTCCGTCTCCCGCGTTGTTCAGGATATCCGCATTGTTGATCGTGACATACACATCGGTCGCCACTTCATCACCATGCTGCAGGTTGCCGCCTTCCTGCAGAGCATCCATGCCGATGTCAATACCGTTGCGGCCGTTGCCCGACATTGAGGCATAGTTGACCTGCACCATGCGGCGACGCTCATTCCCCTGATTGTTCAGATTATCAAGGTACGGGCTGTTATGCTGAGTAATCATCAGGCCGTTGCGGCCGTTGAAATCAAACGTGTTGCCCGTTGCGACAACGCCACTGCCGAAGGCCGCCGAAATGCCCTGACCCAGTTTTACCCCGTCCTTACCATTGCTGTTGTAGGTGGAATTAACCGAGTACAGGTCAAGGTCCATGCCGCCCACTCGGCGATCATACGGGTCAGACTTGTCCTCAATCGATACCGACCGCAGACCGTCCTCGCCGTTGTTGCTGAATGAACTGTCCACAATTGTGAAGCTGCCAAAACCCGCACCGTGGTTACGAAGACCGGTCAGAGTGTTCCCGTCCATCGTCACTCGAGTAAACGAGCTCTGGAACACCAGCGTGTCAAAGAAGTTGAAAGCGTCCAGAGACAGACCGTCGCCAAAGTTGTCGTTGATCGCCGTATCCGTGGCATTGAACAGCACGTCGATCTGCTGGAAGGCGCGAATACCCACACCACCCGCCGCACCCGCGGAATTCGCCACTCCATCGATCGGATGGAATCCCGTTCCGCCAGGCGTTCTGCCGTTGCGTTTCACCGAGTTGCTGTCGAACTGAATATCCAGTCGCGCATCGGCCAGAGCATCCACGCGGAGCCCGTACTGACCGTTGTCCTCGATGAAGTTGTCGTTGATGTTGAAGTCCAGACGGTCCAGCGTCGTATTCTTCGCGAAAATATCAAATCCGTCGCCCGCGTTGTTCGTCGACTTGTTCTTTTCGAATTTGACCGAGTTCAGTCGAGCGTCCTCAGTTCGCTCGAAATGGAAACCGTCACGTCCGCTGTTCAGGAACGTGTTGTTGATCACGTCCAGATCCTGAATCCTGGTACGTTCGCCCATCTGGAAAAACAACCCGTTGCCGGCATTGCCCAGATTGTCAACACCAATCACGTTATTCCGAATGACAGACCGCTGCAGCAATGCCGATGCGTCCGCATTGATCAAACTGTCGTCCAGTCGAATTGCAACCCCGTCACCAGCATACGGAATCGCGGTTGTTGGGGGAGTCTTAGTGGATGAAATCGTATTGTTCCAGATCTCAAACGAACCCGTGCCAAAATCCAGTGCCTCCAGAGCAACAGCAGCACCGCGATTGCCCTGCAGAGTGTTGCCGCCGCCAGTAATGTTGCCCTGGCCCGGAGACTCGGTCCCCACGTTCACATTAAAACCAAGGTCCTGGTTCTGCACCGTGCTGGTGGGCACATTGGAAGGCAGTGGCAGTGCCGTGCCCAAACCAAAACTGTATGACTGGAAATGAACGCCAATGCCTTCGTTCTGAGAAATCGTATTGCGGGCCACGTCCGCCCGCACTGTCGTTCCCGCCTCAGACACCGAACGGATACCGCCACCCAGGTTGCCTGTGAACAGGTTACCAACCACACCCTGACGCACAACGTCACCATTGACCGCAGCTTCGGACAGCCGGACAAACGATCCGCCAATCGTGTAGTCACCATTCCCCGCCTGCCCTTTGAGCAGGAAGCGATCAGCGGAAACAACCGTGACACGGAACGTGCCATTCGCTGCACTGTTGCCCTGCACACCAGTGATCCGAATCTGATCGCCCGTTCTTAATCCGTGAGCGACAGAGGTAATCTCGATGTCCGCGGTGTTCGACGCAGCAGTCAGTGCCTGAGCAGCACCGTCCACGCGAAGGTCAATCTGCGCAAAACCACGCGCCGCATCAGCAGCCAATGAACCGCCGCGGAAATCCGGTACATACCAGGCACCGCCACCCGCGAAGATGTTCGAACGACCCCAGTCAATCCCCGTGCCCTGCAGCGAAAACGTATTATTGCTCAGGCGAGTCACCAGGAAGCGACCGTTCGCATTGTGGTTCAGGCCAAAAATCCCGTCCTGAATCCCCTGCAAAATGACTTCCTGACCCGTCTGCAGACCATGGTTGGCCGAGGTCACTACAAAAGGAGCACCGTTGCGACCGCCAGTCACATTCTGCACCCGACCGGACGCTGTTGTCACCGGCAGCAGGTTCAAACCCACGCCGCCGTTGTTCGCAACGTTGTTGTCGAAAATACCGCCCGCAAACCGACTGTCCGACATGCTGAGCCGAATGCCGTCACGACCCGAACCGGAAATCTGATTGTCCTCAATCAGACCCGTCACGTCACTGTAAGTCCGCGAATTCAAAAACAGGCCGTAACCCTGCGAACCCGTGACCGTGTTGCCCGTCACCTGCAGGTTTCGCAACGGAACCGCCGAAGCGTCCAGATTGATCCCGTGCGCCAGACCGGCTACCACGGCGCCAGGCAAAAACTGAGAACCCGACTGACGGTCCGGGTCGCCCGCCATCTGACCGGTAATCTGCTTGTTCTGCGTATAATTGAACGTGACGTCCGCACCAATCAGCTGGTTGCCGAAAATCGACGCGGGAATGTTGCCCACAAGGTCAATGTCCAGCAGAAACTGCAGCGTCTCGCCAGGATTGAAGTCCGAAAATGTCACAGTCAGGGTCTGATTGTTGTTGCTCAAGACTGAACCGGTCACGCCAGTCGACGTGCCCGTATTGTTCACGGCCGTGAACGGCTTGCCAGTCACCGGATCCGGATCAAATACCAGACCGATATCCCGCAAATCAAACACAAACGTCTGCAACAGGTCGCCACGCACCGATGTGTTCGTCAGATTGAACGGCTGAATAAAGGTGTCGCCCTCGGCCCGAAACTGCACGTCCGCACCCGCCGCAGAACCAGCCGTCAATGCGTTGTTTGTAATCACCAGACTGTTCAGCGATGTGATCGTCTCGCGAGTCCCCGGGTCGACAACTCCCGTGGCTGTGACCTTCACCGCATCGCGATCCCGCGTCGCGATGCGAGGATTGTTCTCAATCCGAAATCCGTCAGCAGTGCTGATCTGACCGCTGACCGTCTGCACGTCCAGCAAAATTCCCTCAACACCAGCCGGTGCATCAATAATGTTGTTGCTGATCAAACCGTTGCGAATGTCCGTGCCACCGGTCGCAGTCACCAGAATACCACCAAAACGACTGCCCTGAATCACCAGTGACTGCGTGTCCGTATTGGACAACAGCAGGTCCAGACCACGGCCCGTCTTCGTGGAATCCACATTGTCAAACGCCACCGACTGCAGCCCGGTCACACCAGTCAGATCAATGTTGATCCCCAGACGATTGCCCGATTCTGCCACCACGCTGTCAAAGGCCAGTCGCTGCAGCGGAATGCCCGACAGGTTGATCGAGATCGCTTCGCCGCTGCTCGGGGTCAGACTGATCCCCTGCAACACCAGAGCGTTGAAGTCGTCGCCGGTGCTGAGGATCCCGTCAGGACCAGCCATGCTGGAGCTGGTCACCACCAGGCCACCCGCCAGATTCGTGAATCGCTCGAAATTGTCCTGGTTGATCACCAGGGCGTTCACGGCGAGCATCTTCCGCTCTTCCAGCGGCTCAAGACGAGCAGGCTGCTGAGTTCTGGTGCGGTTGACTCGACGCACGCCGGTCGTAAAGAGATTTCGACGAGCAAATGAGAGCCAGCTGTTCAGAAGCATTTCGCGTTACCTGATTCAGACTTTG
>JBJTPZ010000207.1:0-3293 GCA_046075365.1 Planctomycetaceae bacterium | reverse complement strand
ATGCGTTTGTGGGCCGGGACATGCTGTTTGCGGAGCGTGCAGATCAGCAGATTCGGGACCTGACAGTTGAGCAGGTGAATGCGGCGCTGCGGAAGCACATAAAACCTGAGCGGCTGTATGTGGTGATGGCTGGGGATATCGGGGAGTAGTGGTTGGTGGTCAGTATGGCGAGCTGCGGACGGGAGTCCGCGGGTGGCTGCTTTCCGTAGCTCGGGCTTTCCAGCCCGAGTTCTGTGCCGTGCGTTTTGGAATGCCTGGAGATCGCCGCTGCGGGGCTGGGGGGCAGTTTTGTCTCACGCGAAGCCGCGAAGGGAAACGCGGGGGGCTGCTGTGGTGTGTGGTGAACTGTCTGCTCTCCTCTCAACTTTCTCGCATCTGCTCTCTATGGCATGGATGCTATGGCCCCCTTCACCCCCGACCCCTCTTCCACGTTTCACGGGGGCGAGGGGAGGATTTTGTGTTCAGTGGTCAGTCGAGCCGCGACCGTGAGGGAGCGGGTATTTGGGTGTGAGCATTTTGAGTCAGATGTCTGAAGGCACTAGTTTGCCGGGTTGCGGGTTTGTGAATTTCGTGGGGTGTTGGTTTCGGGCAGCAGCGGCAGGATCAGCAGTCCCAGTACGAACAGTCCTCCCAGCAGTGTGACGGCCTGCTGCAGCGGCATTCGCAGTTTGAGTTCGGCGGATCCCCAGATCAGCATTGGTGCAGCCAGTATTCGGCCGGTATTGAAGCAAAAGCCGGCTCCGGTGGCCCGCAGGTGCGGCGGGAACAGCTCGGGGAAATAGATGGCGTAGCCGGCATGGATGCCCTGAGCAAAGAAGCCGAACAGCGGCAGCAGGCACAGCATCAGCGGATAGCTGTTGAACCGGAACGGCACCCAGCAGATGACGGGTGTCAGGACAGCAGCCATGAGGTGCATCAGGGCGAAGGTGCCGCGTCGTCCCAGTTTTTCTGAGAGTGGTCCGAAGCAGAGCATGCCGAGTCCGGCGCCGGCCGTCTGCACAAAGCCGAAGGCGATGCGAGATTTGGCGGCTGCAGCGGGGTCCTGCCGGGCTTTCAGCAGTTCAGCGGTGAGATCCTGTCCGGCAATGACGACTCCCCAGAATGTCGCCAGTCCGACCATTGCCAGCAGTGCTCCCCCGATCGCCCGACCTCGGTAACGACTGTCCTGCAGCAGGGCGCGGAAGCTGCCGGCCTGATCGGGGTGTTCCAGTTTCGCGCGGCGCCAGCTTTCCGGTTCCTCCAGACCTGCTCGCACCCAGACACACAGGAGTGCGGGCAGTATTCCCAGCAGATAGGCGGTGCGCCATTCTGTTCCAACGGCCAGTCCGGCTGCGGCGGCCAGCCAAAGTCCGGCCACGCTGGTGGCATGGAAGATGCCTCCGGCCTGAGCGCGGGCGCGGGCCGGGAAGACATCTGAAACCAGAGCGGCTCCAACGGCCCATTCGCCACCCACTCCCATGGCGACCAGAAATCGCAGAGCACCGGCCTGTTCAATGCTGGTGGCAAATGCTGTGAGTCCGGAGAAGACAGAATAGAACAGGATGGTCAGTCCCATGACCGGGCGTCGGCCCCAGCGATCAGCCAGTGAACTGAACAGCCAGCCTCCGAGTGTTCCTCCCAGCAGAAAAACTCCCAGCAGCCGTTCGCCCCACAGACGGACCAGCGGGCTGTCCGGAGCGACTTCGAGCAGTTGTGGCAACATGTCCGCTCGAGTGATGTTATACAACTGACCCTCAAAGGCATCGAAGACCCAGCCGAGCGAGGCGATGATGAGTACCGTCCACTGATAGCGAGTGATTCCCTGATACCATCGTTCCGTGCTGGAGTTCATGAATCGGACTTCCGTGCTGGCGTTTGAGGATCAGGGCTGTGGGTCGAGGCTCAGAGAGTGCTGAGGTGACTGTGCGGCAAGTTCAGCGGCGAGGCACAGTTGAACGGCTTTTAGTCCGTCAAGTCCATCGGCATGCAGCGGCTGTTTGCCGCGTACCGCGTCGCACATCCGGGCGATCTGCTGCTGCAGCTCAAAGACTTCTCCGGCCGGGCCGCCGCAGTCCACCAGCCATGATTCTCCGGTGGCCGCTGATCCCTGTTTAAGGAAGAAGGTGGGAGTGGTGGTGCGATCCATGATTCCGCTCCACGACGCCCACAGGGATCCTGCGGTGCCTGTGATTTTGACGGTCTGGTGGTGTTCGAAGGCAGCGAGTGTCTGGCTGATGACGGCCCAGGCGCCACCGGGGAAGTCGAGTACTGCAGTGAAATTATCTGCGAGCAGGGGGCGGGAGGGATCGCGTGAGCTGGAGCGTGCCTGAATGGCGACGGGAGCCCCCAGCTGGCTGAAGTACCAGCAGGCCAGATCGAAGAAGTGGATAGGTTCTTCGAGGATCCAGTTACCGACTCGGCTGCGATCGTACCGCCAGCCTGCGGATCCCTGTCGGTAGGGTCTGCGGAAAAGTTCGATGAGGCAGTATTGTGGAGTGCCGATGGCGCCGTCCTGAATCAGCTGGTGGACTCGGCCCCACAAGGCGGACATTCGCAGTTCGAAGCCGATGCCGAGCAGTTTTTGTGAGTCATCAGCGGCGGCCAGAATTCGGAGGCAGTCAGCTTCACTGGCGGCCATGGGTTTTTCGAGCAGCACATGGTGATTGTGCTGCAGTGCGGCGCAGGCAATTTCGGCATGCAGGTGAGTCGGCACGACGATATCGACCACATCGATGTCGGGACTGGCAATCAGCTGTCTGTAGTCTGCTGTGACGGGAACGTGGGGGAAGGCGGTTTTTGCGGCAGTTTGTGACTGAGCGGAATTGGCGGCGATCATGACCAGTTCTGCGCCGGGAGTCTGTTGGATGGCGCGGGCATGGTGTGAGCCCCAGGCTCCGAATCCCACCAGTCCAAAGCGAACGGGTCTGTCAGAAGTCACAGTGTCTTGCATGCAGGTGGCCTTGTGGTGCCTGTGCGGCGTGTTTGCAGGCGTCTGAAAAGGCAAGGTGCCATGGGTTTGAGCCCATGGCACCGGCGTTTGTGGTCAGGGACTGGTCAGCCAGCGTTCAGGCGAAGAACTGCATAACGGCGTCGTTCTTGACCATTTCGCGAGGCTGGTTGAGGTGATTGTAGACGGTGCGTCGGGGGTACAGGCCGACGGCGTGATAGATGCTGGCCAGCAGTTCGCCGGGGTGTACCGGGTTTTCGGCGGGGGCTGAGCCGGTTTCGTCGGACTTGCCGTGGACGTAACCGCGTTTCATGCCGCCGCCGGCGATGACACCGGTGTAGCAGTATGGCCAGTGGTCGCGACCGTC
>JBJTPZ010000206.1:0-9151 GCA_046075365.1 Planctomycetaceae bacterium | reverse complement strand
GACGGAGCGAAGATTCAGCCGAATGAATGCTCCGTGGGACTGACCTTGCGTGCAGCGTTCCCGGGAAGGTGTGACTGGCTGACGGCCCGCGGTTGCACTGCTGTGCGGGAGCGTCTATACTTCGGGGCTGTTCATTCTGCGACTGTGGTGTAGTGGCAGCACAGTAGCTTCCCAAGCTCCTGGTGAGGGTTCGATTCCCTTCAGTCGCTGTTGGTATTCGAGGGCAGTTTCTGAGGAGAATCAGGAAGCGATTCAGGCTCAGGCTGCGGTCACTTTTCTACGGTTATGTAGCCACCGTTTTCTCAGCCCTGTGCACGCGAAGCACGCGAAACCTGCAAGCATGACCGTAAAGGTTGTGGGCTCTGGATTGGTGCTAAAGGCGATTCTGCCAACGACGAAGTCAGCCGCCGAAGAGGCGGTGGTGAATGATAATTCTGCAAAGGTGACGTTCGTCTTATTGAGACTTGACCAGTTGGACATTCCCGAGAGTTCGAACCTGTTTGTTCCGACTTTTAAGCTTGCAGCAGGAATGGTTCCGATGGCCATTGTTCCGACGTTGTCTTTGATTTTCAGAACACCCCCTATGTTGCCGACCGCCGGCGTATCCATAGAAGAGATGTTGATCAGGAAGACGTGGTGGAAAGCGACGTCGATTCCGGTGAACTTGTAGGACAGACAAGCGAGGCAGATGAAGTTGGAGGAGGGTGAATCTACGGACAGAAAACCGTTATCGATGCAGATCGTTGAACTCTGGTTGGAGTTTGCCGCGTTTTGGGCCACGACATTTCTGCGCCCCCCCAGAATGCCAGCGCCTTCATCGTACCATGACGCTGTGACATCGGGTGCAATTACAACTTCCGGCAACCAGACATCGTTTCTGCTGTCCGATCTGGAAAACTGGCCATCGTTGAATTGCAGAGGGGTCGAGAAGTCGTCGAGGATGATAATGTCGCCCTTTGACGAGGCGACATCGCAGAATGCTGCCAGCAGGCAGGCTGCCAGAATCTGACTGCGAACGAAACACTGTTTGCTCATGGTGTCAATTCCCTACGTGCTGATTGGTTCCGTAGGCAGGGGTGGCTGGAAGTTTAATCAGACCCTCTCTAAGCAGGGGAAGGTTAGTCTGTGCTGAGCCGGGGGCAGACCATCTGCGCAGTAAACCTCACATCTTTTTTTTCAAAGCGGGGCACGCAGGAGGAATTTTTTATGTTGTTGACGTGAGGCCTCCCCCGGTGGAGAGTTAGTGCAACAAATGATGCCAAAGGCCAACAGCGGGACAAACAGAGAGAGGCAGCTTTGCAACGGTTGCAGCGGATATTCGGGTGGTCGGGTGGTGCGGCTTTCCCGGGGGCCGGAGTGTGGCCTCAGGCATGTTTTTGCCGGGCTTGCGTGCGGATTGCCAAAGTTGTCGAGAAGGCCCCGCGTGGCGACACTGGCTTTGATGGAGGCGAGGGGGACAGCAAGTGCTGTTACCGAAAACCGATTATGACGGCAAAACGAGCCCCTGGATGATTTTCACTGAGTGGGCGCACGGATGCTTTCGGCGAGCAATCCATTGACGGTCAGTATTCCCTTGCCTGAGCGTTCTGAAACCGCAGTTTCCGCGGTGAAGAGTCCGCTGACGACTGTCAAATCCCGCTGTGCTGGTGGCGAGAAAGATCAGATTCTGCCATCCGCAGAAGTAACCTGCTTGCTGCGGGCGTTCCAGACGAAACGTCGGCGTCGTATCGCCAGCGCAGCTAAGGTGATCGTGGCGAAGAAGATCACGGAGGGTTCCGGCACTGGGGCAAAGTACAGCGAGGTCAGTTTTATGTCGCCACCAACAGGGACGGTGAATGTCAAATCGGCCCGAACAACCTGAGACGAGTTGATGGAAGAAAAAATGGATGCGAGACTAAGGGATTGCGGTCCTAGAGTCGCGGTTGAGAGGGAAAAGGTGCCAGATCCAGTGTTACCACTGTTGTCATGGAGTGTCAAGGTCGTGGATAGAGCGTGGTCGATGGCTGAGACATCAATGTTGAATGTTACCATAGATGAAAGATCTACTGCGGTCGCTGCCCCCGAATTCTGGTAGGTCAAGACCGAAATGACCGCGGATGTGTCGTCAGGGTTGACTATATCGAGGGCACTGGAGCCAGATGCATTAATTGCCACGCTTGTAGCAGCAGTGGCGGCTCCAGTATCGCTGCGAGAGAAGTTGGCTGATCGCGAACCCCACAGCATTGATGCGGGTGCTGAACGGGAGTCGGTCCAGGTTGCCCTGGTGTTTCTGCGGAATCTCACCGTGTTGGGAGTGTTTAGGTTGCCTTGGGGACTAGTACCTGGGGTTGCCACCTGGGAGAAAGTGACTGTGCCGTTGATGCCTGTGCTGAAATCGTCAAGAACGATTGTGTCAGAGAATACTGGTTGACAACACAGAATGATAAGCGATGCGCTAAGGAAACTTAACAGGGGCCCTCTCTTTTGGGTGCCTCGAGCACAGGGCGACTGTGCAGGTAAGCATAGAGCAAGATGGCTGACTGACAGTCGTGAGATCAATTGGTGCAGCACGGAAGAACCGATCATGCGGGAGAAAAAAGCAGTTGCATGGGTTTTGACGGCAGCTTTCTGGCGAGCAACCTGCGACGTTGGAGCTTGAATCCCAGTGCAATTTGAGCGCCGTAATCTCATAGACTGACGTTTCACACCATCAGAGTTTTCGGTGCGTTGACCTTTGCCTCCGGGAGTCTAGGAAGAAAGTGGTTTTTGCTGAAATAGGAGTTTTTGCGAATTCTGATGGGACGGGTCTGGTTCGTTTCAGATTCGTGGATGTTCACGGAACCAGCGGGCGGTCTGCTGCAGTCCTTCCGGTACAGTGGTGGCGGTGCCCAGCAGCTGCTGGAAACGGTCGGCGTCCAGCAGTGACCGTTCGACATCTCCGGGGCGGATGTCTCCGAAGCGGATTTCGCTGGCGCTTTGCAGGATCAGTTTCAATTGTTCGGCGAGCTGCAGGGTGTTGGTTTCGATGCCGGTCCCGACGTTCAGGACTGCATCCGGGATCTGTCCCTGCATGGCGGCGATGTTGGCTTTGACCACGTCGGCAATGTATACGTAATCGCGAATACAGCCTGGGTCACCGGCTGTTTTGCGGGCGAAGACACTAACCGGTTCGCCAGCCAGCATTCGGTTGCAGAAGATGGCCACGACGCCGGCTTCGCCATGGGGATCCTGGCGGGGCCCGTAGACATTGGCGTAGCGCAGCACGGTGGATTTCAGTCCGTGTTCGCGACGGAAGGATTCGAGGTATTTTTCGACGGCAAACTTGCTGCAGGCGTAGGGGCTTTGGGGCACCGGTGTGGTGGCGAGCGATGCGCGGGTGCCAGGCGGGACTTCACCATAGATTGCTCCGCCGGTACTGGCAAACACAAGTTGCCGCACTGCCGCCTGAACGCAGCACTGCATGACATTGATTGAGCCGATGATATTGATTTCGGCGTCGCGGACGGGTTCCCGAACGCTGACGGAGACGCTGGCCTGTGCTGCCTGGTGGCTGACGAGTTCCGGGCGGAAGTCAGCAAACACCTGCTGCAGTCCGGCGAGGTTGCGGATATCGCACTGGAAGAAGCGGGCGTTGGCGGGGACGTTTTCGCGACGGCCACTGCTGAGGTCATCTACTACGGCGACAGTCCAGCCGCTGGCAACGGCCTGCTCTGCGATGTGGCTGCCAATAAAGCCTGCTCCGCCGGTAATCAAAAGTCTCATGGTTCTGTTTCTGTTGTGTGCTGGTAAGTCTTGAGGTCGCAGGTGAATTCCAGGTGACTGCATTCCGTGCGGTGCCGGACGGCAGCAATCTCTGTGCCTGTGCAGAAGATCGGAAGTTCTTTTTGCAATTGGTAGTGGGTAATGCTGCGGTTTGGTGGTGGATCGGCGGATTTTGCCGGAGGCGATGCCGGCTGGTGAATCTGGGCAGCCTGTACGGCCAGTCTGTTTTCCCGTTTCGTGCTATTCTTCTGCTGCTGCAGAATCAGGGGCCGGGTGATTGTCAGAAACAGTCTGAGCGGGGACACTGACGGCGATGCCGATGAGTGCAGTCGTCTGCTGGTGTGCTTGTCCTGCCGAACCTTGCCTGGCTGTCGGGTGTCGCTTTGATGCTGGCGGGGCACTGGTGCCGCGTCAGTGTGTCCGTTATTTTTTTGGTTCCTGATAATTCCGGGTCTTCAGCTATGGTGTCTGTTTTTCGTCCTGCAATTGATCGCATGGCCGGTTATGTCCCTGGCGAGCAGCCTCAGGAAACCGGCTGGGTCAAGCTGAATACCAATGAGAACCCGTATCCGCCGTCTCCGCGGGTGGCAGCGGCGATCCGGCAGATGGCAGAGGGGCGTCTGAATGTTTACCCGGACCCTGATGCGACAGGTTTTCGTCGCGCAGCGGCCGCGCTGCACGGGGTTGATCCGGACTGGATTCTGCCGGCCAACGGAAGCGATGAAAACCTGACGATCATCATGCGTTCTTTCTGCGATTCCGGTCAGCAGACTGGTTATCCGTATCCCAGTTACGTGTTGTACGAATCATTGGCGCAGATTCAGGGTGCGGGTGTGCGGCGTCTGTTGCTGGGTCGGGACTGGCAGTGGGATTCGCAGCAGGCCGCAGAGCTGCGAAAGCTGCTGCGGATCTTTTTTGTTCCGAACCCGAATTCTCCGACGGGTACGTGCTGGACGACAGAGCGATTGCTGGAGCTGCTGCCGGACAACGGGGTGCTGGTGCTGGATCAGGCCTATGGGGACTTTGCTGAGCAGCCGCAGGGTGCAGAGCTTTTGCGAGACGCTCGATTCGACGGGCGTCTGGTGATGACTCGAACCTTCAGCAAATCCTACAGCCTGGCCGGCATTCGCTTTGGCTACTGCATTGCGTCTCCAGAGCTGATTTCCGGCATGCGAAAAGTGAAGGACAGTTACAACTGTGATGCGGTGGCGATAGCTGCGGCGACAGCGGCACTGGAGGATCAGGGGTGGATGCAGGCTAATCGCGACAGAATTCTGTCGACTCGGGCCAGGCTGGCTGCTGCCCTGCCCTCGCTGGGTTTTACTGTGCATCCCAGTCAGGCCAATTTTCTCTGGACCAGTCATACGGCTGTCGGTCACAGGATGATTTACGAGCGTCTGAAGCAGGAGCGGGTGCTGGTGCGTTATATGCGATTTGCGGGGGCTCTGCCGGACGGCGGTGAACTGGACGGACTGCGGATCACGATTGGCACCGATGCGGAGATTGATCGCCTGCTGGAAGTTCTGCCGCGGGCGGTATCACTGCCGGCCTGATGTTTTGTGACGGGTGGGGTGAGTTATGAGCCTGCAGAGTCTGGATGTGTTGGAATTTCGGGGGCGGTTCGTGGCTGGTTTGCCGGCGGATTCGGAGGCGGCAAATTTTCGGCGGCAGGTGCGTGGGGCGGCCTTTTCTCGGGTGCTGCCGACTCCGGTGAGTGCTCCGCGGTTACTGGCCTGGTCGGATGATCTGGCAGCGACTTTGGGGGTGACGGCTGGTTCCGAAGAAACTGCCGCGGCTGTGCTTTCTGGAAATCGGCTGCTGCGAGGCATGGATCCGTTTGCGATGTGTTATGGCGGGCATCAGTTTGGCAACTGGGCCGGGCAGCTGGGGGACGGGCGGGCGATCAATTTGGGTGAGATGCAGGGGCCGGACGGTCGCTGGTGGATGTGGCAGCTCAAGGGTGCCGGCCCGACTCCTTATTCCCGCACGGCCGATGGTCTGGCGGTGCTGCGATCCAGTGTGCGTGAGTACCTGTGCAGTGAGGCGATGCATTTTCTGGGCGTACCAACGACTCGTGCCTTGAGTCTGACGGGGACGGGAGAACTGGTGACTCGAGATATGTTCTACGATGGAAATCCGCGGCGTGAGCCAGGTGCGGTTGTGTGCCGCGTGGCTCCGACGTTTCTGCGATTCGGCAACTTTCAGTTGCCGGCTGCGCGGCGTGACATTGAGCTTTTGCGGCAACTGGTGGATTACTGTCTGCGGGCGGATTTTGGAATTACGGCGGCCCCGACAGACGAGCTGCGGGAAGCCTGGTTTCGCGACATTTGTGTGCGGACAGCGGATTTGCTGGTGCACTGGATGCGTGTTGGTTTCGTACACGGTGTGATGAACACGGACAACATGTCGGTGCTGGGGCTGACGATTGACTATGGTCCGTACGGGTGGCTGGAGAACTTTGATCCCGAATGGACTCCGAATACCACCGATGCTGCCGGTCGTCGTTACTGTTTTGGGCAGCAGCCGCAGATTGCGCTCTGGAATTTGTTGCAGTTTGCGAATGCGCTGGTGCCGTTGTTTCCTGATACCAAACCACTGCAGTCCGGGATTGACGCCTATTCAGAGCGATTCAATTTCGCGTGTCGGGAGATGATGGCTGCCAAAATCGGGATCAGGGAGCCGAACGAGACGGTGCTGCAGCTGGCAGACGACCTGCCTGAGCTGCTGCAGCAGGCAGAGACGGACATGACGATTTTCTATCGCCGCCTGGCAGCCGCACCACTGCGTCCTGCGGCTGAGGATTTGTCTGTGAGTGAATGGCAGGAGGTACTGAGCTGCATGGAGGACAGCTGGTATCAGCCGGAGTCAGTGGGGCCGGAAGTGCGGGCGAGTCTGCAAAGCTGGTTGCGGCGTTATCGAGCCGTTCTGGTGGCCTGCCAGGTGACCGAGCCTGACCGCCGTGAACTGATGAATCGCACCAATCCCAAATTTGTGCTGCGAAATTACCTGGCACAGATGGCGATTGACCGGGCTGAGCAGGGTGATGTTTCGCTGATTCATGAACTGCAGCAGGTGCTGCAGTATCCGTATGACGAACAGTCTGGCAAGGAGCATCTGGCGGCGAAGCGCCCGGAATGGGCCAGGCATCGTGCGGGCTGTTCGATGCTGTCGTGCAGTTCGTGATCACCAGGTCAGGGCGAAGGTTACAGCAGCAATTCCGATACTGATCAGCAGGAAGCCGGCGACGAGGCGACGGCGAGTCCGAATCCGCTGCACTTCGATCATGGTTTCCAGCATAGCCACTCGAGAAAACCTGGCATTGAAGCTGTCCTGGGACGGGGACGGAGGTTGCGGGGGGCTGTGAATTTTGATGCGTCGCGGTCTGGATCGAGGTGAAGCGGGGGCAGTGTTCATAGTGAGAAATCCTGAAGCCTGAAATTTGACTGTGGTGGATCCGAATTGGTTCCGACACGGAATTGGTAGGCGCTGTTCGGCGAAGAGTCGCGTTTCTTTTGAAAAAACCGTCTGAAATTCTCGGGCGGTCAGATCGGCTTTCCCATTTGTTCCATCGAAAGGAAATTCTTCATGTCGCGAACGGCAGTAATTACCGGCGGTGCTTCCGGGATTGGACTGGGGCTGGCGGAGGCTTTGTTGCGGCGAGGTGATGCGGTGGTGATTTGCGGTCGTTCTGAGCAAAAGCTGCGACTGGCAACGGAGCGTCTGAGCGAGATTTGTGGTGAGCGATTGCGTTCGGTGGTGGCTGATGTTTCGGTGGAAGGGGATGTGGAGACGCTGTTTTCAGCGGCGAGTGAAGCGTTTGGTATTCCGGACATTCTTGTCAACAATGCGGGTGCATTTGATGGCGGTGCGATTGAGCATTTGTCTTTGGGGTCGTGGGACAGGGTGATAGGTGCCTGTCTGACGGGCTCATTTCTGTGTACGCGGGAGGCATTTCGGCTGATGAAATCTCGCGGGCGTGGCCGGGTGCTGAACATTGGTTCCATTTCTGCTCAGCGTCCTCGACTGAATTCAGCAGCGTATACGGCGGCGAAGTTTGGTGTGGAGGGGCTGACGCAGGCGGCGGCGCTGGAGGGTCGTCAGTGGGGGATCAGTGTGGGGTGTCTGCATCCGGGGAACGTGCTGGTTGAGCGTCGGCTGGAATCCGGGCTGGCGGCTGACGACGAGCCGATGATGTCTGTGGAAAGCATCGTGCGTGCGGCGCTGGCGATGCTGGACATGCCGGATGGTGTGAACTTTTTGAATGCGATTGTGTTGCCGACGGAGCAGCTGTACGTGGGGCGGGGGTAGGGGAGTTGTCAGTTGTCGGTGTTCGGTGTTCGGTGTTCGGTCAGGCGAGCCGCGGACGGGAGTCCGCGGGTGTGCGATTTGTTGCACTGCGGGTGGCAACGGCATCCGTGCAGCACAAGTGCAGGCGGTATAAAGTGGTGTGTCCCCCATCCCCTGTTTGCAGGTGGGGTGAGGCTCACGCGAAGCCGCGAAGACGCGAAGGGTAATGCACCGGGGTGGGGGGCTTGAATTTGTGTTGCGGGATTAGCGGACGGTGTTTCAGCCACGTATTGACACGAACGTGGCTGGGGACGGTTCGAGTCGTTCATCGTACTCGTACTCGTGCTCGAATTTGAATTCTTCGCAGAGTTCTGCCGTTGCTGGCGGCAATCGCGTACGAGTACCGTCCGCCAGGGCGGACTGAGTACGAGTACGAACTGGGTGTGAGGGTAATTGGTGGTCAGTGGACAGTGAACACTTTTCACTTTTCAGTTGAGCGGGGGGAGGAGGGAGGGGTGCGGAAGGGAGTGACGAGAGGTTTTGAACCACGAATGGATACGAAAAAGGATGGGGTTGAGGTGCGATCTGTTCGTCGTTCGCGTGTTCGTGTGGTTCGGACTGCTGTTGTGATGCTGCGGGTGATGCTGCGGGTGGTTTTTCGAGTACGAGGCGGGCTGACGATCAGGACTTGTGTGGCTGCGGGACAGGTTGTCAGAACATGGCTCACATGCAGGGGGGCAGGGTTTCCGCGTGAGTTCGCAGTGGAATGCACTTCGACTGCCCTGCCCATCGTTTTTCGTCCTCTCTGAGTCTCGGTGGCTCAGTAAGAGAATCTGCACGTTGCGATGGACTCTGTTGGTTTCACACGGAGGCAGCTGCCGGGGGGTGGTTCGCGTTGGGATGGCGAACCGGTGGCAATAAGGGAGTTCAGGGGTGTTTTTGGCTTGAGGGAGGAAGGGTTAGGTGTTGCAGTTTTCAGCAGGGAAAAGGCGGGTTGTTTTTTTCGGGGAGCGAAACGCGACTATCTGGGGGATTAACACCATTTCACCGTCCCAGGTTCGCCCGGTGGCTGTTTCGTAGTTTGGGCTTTCCGGCCCGAGCGCTGCCGTTTGCGTTTGGGAGG
>JBJTPZ010000205.1:0-7514 GCA_046075365.1 Planctomycetaceae bacterium | reverse complement strand
CCGTTTTACATGGGCCGGACCGAGGTGACTCCAGGGCCAGCGCGCACTTTGCGGGCTTTTGGTAATTTAGGAAGACTTGCGCCCGGATCAGATATCCCCTAAGATTCGACGGTTGGAGACCGAAACAAATCTTGTAGGGAGATACCCGGTGGCAGCGAAGCATAAGAAGATTGAACTGAGCGAATTGTTTGTCGCCTTTGAGGACCTTGAAGATCCTCGCTCCTCGATTAACAGGCTCCATCCTCTTGTGAGTGTTCTATCGATTGCTTTGCTTGCCGTCCTATGTGGAGCCGATGGTCCAACCAGTATCAGAGGTTGGGCAGCAGCAAGACAGCAATTCCTGGAGCGATTTCTGGAACTGCCTAACGGCCTGCCTTCACGTGATGTGTTCCGCAGAGTCTTATGTGGTCTGCAGCCTGCGGCCTTTCAACGATGTTTCAACGTATGGATTGAGGCGATGGGAGCGGTCATCGCCGATCAAACAACGACAGAGGGCACTGAGTCTGAAAAGCGGCAACTCGCGATCGATGGCAAGACGCTCAAAGGCAGTCGTAACGACAGCAAAGCTCTCGGCCCCCTGCGCCTGGTGAGCGTGTGGATGTCCGTGAAGTGAATCACTTTGGCTTAGGTACCCACCGACGCCAAATCGAACGAAATCACTCGAATTCCACAGGTATTGGGGTTGATTGATGAGCGTGGTACTGTGATCACAATCGATGCGATGGGCGCTCAGGTTGGCATCGTGAAAGCGATTACTGAACGAGGCGGGGATGTGATCGTTTATTTAATTCGACGGTTTGGTACACGAGTCACTGTGTGAGTCCTCGAAGAAAACACGGCACGGACAGGAGGAATCAACGACCTCTATTCAATTGGAAATACCGAAAGACTTCCCTCTCGAACAGAAATGGGTCGGCCTGAAGAGTTTCGGGCGTAGTGCGGGAAACCAGTTCAGGCGATAAGCACAGCGTGGAACGACGCTTCTACATCCCCAGCCTTCCGATCGGCATCGCTCAGTTTGCCAACTCGATTCGTAATCACTGGGGAATCGAGAACACATGTCATTGGTCACTGGATGTGACGTGGAGAGAAGATTCTCTCCGAACAATGGAGCGGCGAATGGCAGAGAATCTTGCGTGGATCAGAAGGTTCAGTCTATCGCTACTTGAACAAATCCCTGACAAGCTAATCGTTGCGATGAGGAGGCGGATGTGTGGTTGGAGCGAAGAGTACCTGACGCAAGTCCTTATCAAATTAGGAACGTAGTGTGCGCTGGCCCTGGATTGTGTCGGCCTCGGCTATCGGGCTATATTGAAGTAACGTAACTCTTCGGCTGTAAGTCCTCGAGGCAGGTTCCTCTCCACGATCTTCAGGAGTGATCTGGGCCAGCATTCAAGGACTTGCTCAGGCAAAATCAACCAGTTTCCATCAGGGCTAAGAAGGCGGCTTTGATAATCTGGGCGGGAACTGTAACCAAGGAAAGTGTTCATTTGGTCCTTCCGGGCTGGAATAGACAATGAGAACGACTGCTTCTGTACATCGAAGACACGCAGCCGTTTTTGGTCGAAACTGACCAGCATGAGTGGTTCGTCGCTGATCTCCAGTCGCCACGATTCACTGAAGTCGACGCTTAGTGTCGCTAGCGATTTAAGGGAAAGATCAGTGTGGCTGAAAAGTTCACATATTCCATCGCTATAACGAAATAACACATGCTTTTTTTCCGGGCTTAAATGCAGTGAGACGACTTTGTCGCGGAGTCCCAGGGCCAGAGGTGTCTGCGCCAGCGTGTCTATGTCAAGAAGTATTGCCTCCGATTTCGGATTGTCAGAGGTCTTGATTGCGATGATGTGGCTATCATCGAGCGAGCACATGCAAGTTATAGGGGAGGGAATATGAATTTGTTTGAGGGAATCTGTGCGTTTCCAGAGTTGCATTTTGCTATCGTCTGCATGTACGGAAATAGTGTTGCTATTCAGAATCGCGTAGTAGTTGCTCGTCCGATACGGTTCGGGCATGCTGATTGGTGAAAAAAGCTCCCTGTTTTTAACAGAGTAAAAAATCGCATCATTGCTCGAGGTGAATGCGACAATGGTGTCACCGCTAGCCGACAGCAGTGCATCTTGAAGCGTTTCGTCGGATAGAGTAGTTTGCTCCAGCGTCTTTGTGTCGAAGTTGTAAAAGTGGACTTTGCCGGAAGACGTTATTGTTAATAAGATGTGCGTATCGGGAAGAAATGTCTGCAAAAGCACTTTTCCGGCTGACAGCTCCGGCAACAAAAGTGATCGCTGCTGCTCGAATGTCATTATGCGAGTTTCGTAACCCTCGAAGCCAACTGCTAGTGTGGAGTCATCGCCGATCATCGCAGCGCCGCGTGCAAAGCCAGGTATTTCAACAGAAAAGTTGCTTTCGAGGGTTTCGGGGTCGCGAGTTACGATGGTGAGCGTTGGCTGGTCGGAGGTTAGCGGCGGTGCAGGGTGTGTTGCCTTTGCTGGCTCGTGTTCGGGGGCGATTTCGACGTTGGCAAGGCCTTCTGGAGTGGAAAATACTGCGAGCACGGAGTTGGTGATCTGTGTGGTTGTCGGAGCGGAGTCTTGTCGCCAGCGTAAGAGTCCGTTTGAAGTACCAAGAAGCAGTTCACTTTCGGAATGCCACACCGCGCCTGCAAGAGAACCAGGAATCTGAACAGAAGTCGTTGTCGCAGATTTGAGGGAGCCACGGATTGCCATAGTTGTGTCCGACTGTTTGGTCCACGCGACAAACTGTTCGCCGTTTGCGGCCAGGGAAAGATCGGAGCACACAAAGGGAAGCACCTGATCTTGAGCAGGTTCGATCGCTGGCCTCATGTCGGAGATGTGCCATGTTAGTATTCGAGAGTTATGGCACAGAGCAATTAGGTCGGCTCCGGATGGACTAAACGCGAGTTGTTGTAGCTGAGATTCGTGGGGTACGGCCAATTTGGTTATGGATGCTTGTCTGTAGAGGGCAAGTGATTTCCCATGGTTAGTAGCCAGGGCAAGTGTTTGCGTTCCCGGATGCGGAACGGCCATGGTGAGTGAATCGGATTCTGCAACGATCACATTTGCACTTGGTGTGCTTGCATCGTAGTGTATTATCTGGTTTGTTGGCGTTTTGTAAATGATGTTATGTGGCGATGTGGTCAACAGCAGCGTGGTAGCTTCGGAAGGAAGAATTAAAGTGTTGTTGTTATCAGCCGAGGCGTGTGAGATGTGATAAAACTTGATGGTTCGGCCGTCTGATGTGAACGGAGCAGCATCAGGTTCCGGGTGTTCGGACAGAAGTCTCCCGCTAAGTAGTTGGTTCTGATTGCCATCAAAGCGTACAAGGAGTGTCTTTGGCGACCGAGCGTTGCGGAAGGCTATTAATTTCGAGTCCGATGAGATGGTGAATGCCCCTCGTTTGGCGTCGTGTAGTTGGTGTGTGAGGGTTTGAGACTCGCTCAGTGGGTGCACGGACAGCAGGGAGAGTGTCCCATTTGCGTTGAGCACCAGTAATCGGGTGTTGTCGAGAAACTGACATGCGGTCGTCGGCGGGTCTGGGGCGTAGATGCGGTTCGTGGTTGAGGTTCGAGGGTCCGCCGGGTTTAGATGATGAAACTGGTGCTCAGAGCCCCACAAAGACGTGAAGCAGAACTGGGCGTTGGGGGGTATAGCGAGGGTTTGTACGTTTGGACGATTGTGTGGGTGGGTAAGACGTGTACCGTCGGTTCCAATCACACAGAAGGGTGACTCTCCTCGCGAGATTAATGCGTGACTTCCATCGGGTGAGACGCAAAACTTCTCGCATGGGAAGGTCGCAGTTAGAGTCCCGTTCGCGGCATACATGGACAGGAGATCTCCGCTTTGGGCTAGCAGAGATCCATTTTGCAGTAGTTCGAGGCCCGAGTGCGATGTGGGTGATGAAGCAGTGGTTTTGGTCTGCCAGACGATCGCACCGAGATTTGGGTCGATCACTGTGATGCCTCCGTCGGTGGCGGTGTATGCGAGGCGAGTGCCGGGATTGTCGGGTGTTGAGACAAATCTGGCTGTGCTGTTGGTGAATGGTGTTGATGGACTAAGATTTGAGAGGAATTTCATTTCTTGACCGTCCGGTACGCTCCATTTTGACAGAGCATTTTGCCCCCCTGCGACCAGAGAGGTACCGCTCGGAATCAACGCCGCAAACGTGAGTGGCCACTTGGCAGCATTTGTGAGGAGATCCAGTGCCACGTTGTCAGCCAGAGTTCGGTTGAATTGCAATAGTCCGTTAGCCTTGTCCCACACGCTTACGGAGATACGGCAGGCGGCGGACGATGGGTCTGATTTATTGGAGGTGTTTACGGCTTCCATCGTTGCAAGGTATGCACCTGATCTGTCCCAGACGGCTTTGAAAACCACGCCTTCGCCGCCGTAGGTCCTGAGCAGTTTGCCCGTATTTGTGTCCGACTCGTATGCAGGGAAGTTTTCTCCAGTGCGGATTGCTGCCGTCGATACAGTTGTTACCACCGAGTTAGTTGAGGGGTGAATAGCAATCGCTGACTCCAGGTTTCTCGAGTCTCGAGGGTGCCACGAGCGGATCTCATGGGTGTTTCGCAGGGCGAGAATGGAGGCCTCTGCCGCATCTGCTGTTGGGCGAATTCTGGAACCTGCGGCGGCGAGAAGTAGCGCTAATGATGGGTCTTGTTTTCGGCTGGAGATCAACAGAGAGGCTGTTACAAGTCGCGATGCCTCCGAGTCCTTGAGAAGTTCATTAATTTTCTTTTTTTCAGCCGTCTCGTTTGCTGCGAG
This sequence comes from Planctomycetaceae bacterium, assembly GCA_046075365.1. Lineage (GTDB taxonomy): Bacteria > Planctomycetota > Planctomycetia > Planctomycetales > Planctomycetaceae > SXXK01. The sequence goes on along the minus strand of JBJTPZ010000205.1, from coordinate 2,730 downwards.
TTCATCTGAGTGCAGTCGTAAGTTGTTTACGAATGCCAGCAGCAGTCCGAGGATGACGAGGAGGAGTGCGGCGGTGGCGGCGAGTGAGGCGGCCAGTTTTTGTTCGCGTTCGACCCAGAGGGAGAATCGTTTCAGGGGGCCGGCGGGTTTGGCCTGAATCGGTTCGCGACGCTGGAAGCGACGCAGGTCGGCAGCCAGCTCCTGCATTGTCTGATAGCGGTCTTTTGGACGGTAGGCTATCGCTCGGTGAATGATCGTTTCCAGATCGCGGGGGACGGCTGGATTGCGCTGCCGCAGAGGTACGGGGTCACCGAAGGCAACCTGATTGCGGACTTCCCCGCGGTCTTTGCCATCACGGGCTGGAGACAGCGACAGCAGCTCGTACAAAGTGACTCCCAGCGAATAGATGTCGGTGAGACTGTCCACGATGACTCGTCCACCCATCAGCTGCTCGGGGCTCATGTAACGCCACGTTCCCAGCACCTCGCCTTCCATCGTGAGCGCCGCGCCGTCGTCGACCTGAGCGAGGCCGAAGTCGGCCACCCAGACTCGACCGGTCACGTCCAGCAGCAGGTTGGCGGGTTTCAGGTCCCGGTGGGTGACTCCCGATTCGTGCGCATAGTGGAGTGCTTCGGCGACATCGATGCCGATCTGCACCACTGCCGCGGTCGCACGCCGGTTTTCAGAGGATGGTCGGCGTCCGATGAAAGACTGCAGGAAATCTGAGCTGGGGTAGACGATTGCTCCTTCAGGAAGATGGGGGCTGCTGCCCGAAGCTGTCTCTGCCTTAGGGCTGCTGCCGGATTGGTTGGGCTGCTGCGTGCTGAGGCCGGCGAGGGGCGGGGTTACTGCCGATGCTCCGGCTTTCCGCACGCCGATCTGATCGGTCGCTGCGCGGATCAGTGCCGCCAGATTCTGACCGCGAATGTAGTCCATTGAGTAAAAGTACTCGCCGTTCCGATGGCCGCTTTCATGCACCTGAACGATGTTCGGGTGCCGCAGACGGCCCAGTGCGTAAATCTCGTTGTTGAAGCGTTCCTGGGCTCGCCTGTCCGTGAGTCGATCATGCGGCAGGACCTTCAGCGCCACCTGCCGCCGATGATGGTCAATGGCCCGATACACAACTCCCATGCCACCCTTGCCCAGTGACTCAAAGATCTGAAAGCCGGCAATCTGAGGCTTCCAGTCTTCACGGGAACCGGACGGATTTGCCGGTGGTCCGGAGTCTTCCAGCTGGGGGAGGTCAGCAGCCAGGGTCCGGTCATCGTTTGCGACACCAACACCCGCCCGTGCCGATGAAAGAACTTCGGCAATTACATCCGAGTCCTGCGGGAATCGCTGCTGCAGGTCGTCCGCCGATGGGTGCTGACCGCGCTGCTGCAGAAATTCCAGTTCTTCTCGCAGCAGTTCCCGCAGCAGCTCGTGTCGCGGCAGATCGCTGTGCTGCGCCAGCAGCAATTCGATGGACACGGTGGTGCTGGCGTTCGAGGCGGTACGCAGTTCTCTTGCGAACTGCACACAAACAGCATCAATGCGTTCATGGAAATCAGAACCATCGCTGAGTATGTTCATCACTGATTCTCTGCTTTCATCTTGTCCAGTCGCTGTCGCAGATACGCAATTCTGCGTTCGACGGTGGTCACTGTCACATTGGTGCGAGCGGAAATTTCCTGCTGTGTGAATCCTGTCAGCCAGTCAGCTGCAATACTGCGGTACTGGTCATTTGGCAGGTTCTGCAGGAACATGCGCAACGTTTCAGCCAGCACCGTAGCATCCTCAGGAGATGGTTCGCTGCCGGCAAAACGGCTGAAGGGCATGGCTGCGGAGTCATCACCGGCGATGGCAGATTCACCAACGACATTTCCGCCACCGCGTTTTTGCCGCTGCTGTCTGCGCTGCCACGCGATGGCTCGACGCTCAGACAGCATGATCAGCACCTGCCACAAGTCCCGGCGATCCTGCATTTGCTGAAAACGCCCCTCCTGCAGTCCTTTGTTTAGTTCCACGAAGACTTCGGCGGCAATGTCATCTCCGTCGACGATCGGCTTGAGTCTGGCGGGCAGACGATGGGAGGCCATGTGAGTTACCTGCTGCAGGTAACGCTCAAACAGAAAGGCAAACGCCTCAGGATCCGATGCCCGCTGTATCTGATACAGCCATTCGGTAACCGAATCGCCCGAATGGCTGTGGCGGCCCGATTGATTCGGATTCTGAGGCGAATTGCCCATGTGATCTCCGCTGCTCATTTGCATTCTGCAGGCACCATTGTGCCCCTCCAGTATAGGTGTCGTGGTGTTCAACCGCCAGAGCTGGCTTATGAGTGGCGAGCCAGAACGTGGCGGAGTGACATAATTTCCCAGCGGGCGGCGCCCTGTTCGCCGCGTGCCAGGTACTGATCTGCGTTCTGCAGGTGTCGGGTTGCTCGCACTTTCGTTTCCGCAGATGTGGACAGCGAGTGCAGGAGGGTGCGAGCGTGTTCGATGGATCGGCGGGACCGGTCCGGGCAGTGAATCTGTCGCAGAATTCCGCTTACACACAGGGTCAGTTCCTGCAGCTGGGCCAGCGGGCGATGACTGGTTTCGACGTCAGGGCGGCGAACTGTGCGATCCACGGAAAACATTTTTGCCTGGTATGCCATCTCTGATTCTCCTTCAGATTGTGTCGGACATCAGCAGACATTCTGCTGACGACGATTGTGGTTTACTGTTTTTGTTTGCCGCGGCGTCCCGC
>JBJTPZ010000204.1:0-10596 GCA_046075365.1 Planctomycetaceae bacterium | reverse complement strand
CTTACTGACGGCCGGCATTCTGCTGTCACTGTCAGCAGGCTGCAGCGAATACAAATCGGCAGCTCCTCCCGAGACTCCTGCCGGATCCGACACAGCCAAAACAACAGCTCCCGCCACGGATTGAAACGGGCGCTCTGTTCGGCCGCGGACGGGCGGGGAGTGTTCTTTTCAGCCACGGATGAACACGGATTTTCACGGATAATCGCAAACGAGCCGTGTTGAACCACCAGCGGACACGACCTGGATCACGAACGTACCTGAATGCCACTGACAATGGCAGAACGGCGAAACAATCAAAAGACTTCGGGTCCGCAGCTTTCCCCTTCGCGGCTTCGCGTGAAGCCACCTGCCTCCCAGCCCCGCAGCCGCGATCTCCAGGCGGTACAATCGCAGAAGGACAGTGCTCGGGCTGGAAAGCCCGAGCTACGGGAAGCAGCCACCCGCGGACTCCCTTCCGCGGCTCGCCCACAAATCCCCCCTCGCCCCCGTGAAACGGGGGAGAGGGGTCGGGGGTGAGGGGGACACACTCCCCACAGAACACCAAAGGCACCCCACGCACAGAAACGCACAGAACTGCGCCACAGATGCCGCCGGCCGCAGTGCAGAGCACCCACACCCGCGGACTCCCGTCCGCGGCTCGCCTGACGGACCGCTGATCACCGCCCTTCGCGGCTTCGCGGCTTCGCGGCTTCGCGTGAGTCAAACTGCCCGCAACCCAAACGCAGAAGGACAGATCTCGGGCTGGAAAGCCCGAGCTACGGAAAGCAGCCACCGGGCAAAATTCGAGCACGAGCACGAGCACGAGCACGAGCACGAAAAACGCAAAAAACACACCCGTCACAAAGGCCGCCCCTCGTACTCGTACTCAGTCCGCCCTGGCGGACGGTACTCGTACTCGTACTCGAAAAACGCCACTCACCACCGCCCTTCGCGACTTCCTTCGCGGCTTCGCGGCTTCGCGTGAGTCAAACTGCCCGCACCCCAATCGCAGAACGACAGAACTCGGGCTGGAAAGCCCGAGCTACGGAAAACAGCCACCCGCGGACTCCCGTCCGCAGCTCCCCTGACCGACCACTGACCAGCCACCAAACAAAAACAGCCCGGTGACTTTCATCACCGGGCTGCAGTTCATTTCAAGGCTGTTCGCCCACAACTCATCAGCTCTCCTGACTGTCACGACGACGGGCTCGACGACCCACCACCAGACCAGCCAGCATCGCCAAAGCCGTGCCAGACAGGCCGGACTGCTTCGTCTTCTCCGTGACAACCGGCACAGCCACCGGGGCCACTGCAGGCAGCGGAAGCACTTCCGCCAGCTCCACTTCGGACCAGGCCGCCAGCACCTCGTCAATCGCCGGTTCAGCAGCAGGCTGCTCGACCACAGCTTCCGTCACCGTCGACTGCAGCTCTTCAAACAGCGGCAGGTCCACCTGAGCAACGACACCGGTCGGAGCCGTCACGAAGCTGCGGATTCCGTCCGCATTCCAGCCTTCCAGCTGCAGGTCGAACACGGCAGGCACAATCGCACCGTCCAGCGTCGGCATGTCAACCGGAGCCACATTCGGCTGCTCGCTCGACACCACCGTGAAGGTCATCGGCTGGCTCCACGGCAGCCCATTGCCATCCACATCCAGGCCTCGCACCCACCAGCGGTAGCTGCGTCCCTGAATCAGATTTGTGGTGGCAGCATAGCTGGTGCCGCTGATGAACCGCACGTTGATCACGGTCGGCTGCGAAGTCTGAGTCATGTCCTTCACCAGCAGCTCGTAGGTCACAACATTCGACCCGCCCTGCCAGAAGAAGTTCGGACGCACGCCGGAAAATCGAGTTGGGCCGAGGAGTGTCGGGGCCACACCAACTCCAACGGAGATCGTGAAGTCCGCCGGACTGCTCCACTGAGACGCGTTGCTGTCCTTGTCGAAACCGCGGATCCAGGCTCGGAACGTGCCGTTTTCGAACGGCAGCACCGTCTGGAAGCTGTAAGGCTTCGCATCGGTCACTCGCAGCACCTGCTTGGCACCGGTTGTCAGGTTATCCACCCACAGGTCGTATGACACATACTCGGGCACACCGTTCCATGTGAACAGCGGCAGGTTGGTGCCGATGTTGCCACGCGGCTTCACAATGGACGGTACCGGCACCAGGAAGTCCTTCGGAATGCTCCAGGCAGTCGAGCGTCCGTCGGGGCCGATTGCCTTCACCCACCAGCGGTAGTTTGAAGTCGCCAGTGCTGTTGTCGGAGTCCACTCGATCTTTGTAGCACCAACCACATGCGGCACTTTCACTCGAATGACCTGCGCCACACCCGTCGACCGATTGTCGACCCACAGATCATACTCCTTCGCACCGTCAATTGCCTGCCAGCTGAATGTTGGAGTCGTGTCGGTGGTGTTTCCGGTTGGCCCATAGGTGACAGGGCCCAGCCGGTAATCCATCTGGAATCGCAGCCGCGGACTCCACAGTCCAGCCTCGCCATCTGACGCCAGTGCCCGCACCCACGCATCAAACGTACCGTTTGGCAGTCGTGTAACCGGAGTGAAGGACGTGGTTGTGAGCGCACCCTGATAAATGATCTTTACTGGTCCATTGACCTGATTAACCCACAGCTCGTATCGAGCCGCGTTCATGTTGTTCCAGGTAAAGGTCGGAGTATCGTCCATGGTGGGCGACAGCGGTGCTGACAGAACCGGAGTCGCGGTGGTGAAGTTTGAAAGTGCACTCCATTCACCGGCAGCACCATCAGCATCATAAGCCCGCACCTGCCATTCAAAGGTTCCCAGGCCCAGTGAGACCCTGGCTTCGTAGCTGTTGCGATCAATGAACGACTCGCTGATCACATCCAGCTTTGGCGTCGGCAGCAGTCGATTGACCTTCAGCTCGTACCGTGATGTTCCCGGGATGTCCACCCACTTGAAGATCGGAGTGACATCAAAGATGGAGACGCCGGACTGGGGCTGCGTCAGGCCCAAAGTCGTGATGGTGAACGGTCGCGGAGCACTTGTAGCACTGCCCATGTTATTGGTGGCAGTGATCAGCACACTGTATGCGCCCGGTGCCAGCGGGGTTGTCGGCGTGAACGTGGTTGTCGTCAGATTAGACGCCAGAACCACATCAGCCACACCTGTCTGACGCAGGGTCACCGTGTAACGAGCCGGGCTGGCCGTCCAGCGGAATTCCGGTGTCGTGTCGGTGGTGACCGTGAATGGTCGAGTCACAACTGGCGTCGTCGGAATTCCAACAAGCACCTGCTGATCCATGAAGTCTGAGTTGCCGGCATCGTCCGTCACCACCAGCCGCACAATATAGCTGTTGCGGCCAGCCGTGTTATAGGACTTCGTGGCAGTCCGCACTGAACCCGTCGTGGTCAGGTCCGGAGTCGTCGCGCCTGGGGTGTAGTCAAAGAACCACTCCAGCTTCACAATTCGGCGACCGGAAGAAGGGTTCGGATGACTTGAGCGAGTCGCATCAAATGTCACCGTTTCACCCAGAGCGGACGGATTTGGTGATGCCGTAAACAGTGCCACCGGGATATTTGTGAGATATTCCGCAGCACCCTGGTCAATGACAAACACACCATCACGATTGCCATCGATCAGGCGAGGATTATCGACGCCATCGAGCTGGCTGACCAGCGGAGCAGTCGGGGTGACAGGGTACAAAGCATTGCTGCCCGCGTCCACCGCTGCACCACCCACGATCAGCGGATTAATTCCGACTCCGCTGCCCACAGCATACGTCAGTGTCTGCGTCACAGCGTCCAGCGGTGCTGCGTCTCGACCAAAAGTATCAGTCGTGAGCAGACCGGCAGACGCAGCCGAGCCGAACGAGGCATCCAGTGTCTGAATCCGATTGTAACCTGCTGATCGCAGTCCACCGGCCATGTCCACCGACGTGGAAGCCGAGGACGCCGGAATATCAGCATCCGTGGCATTGCGTTCCAGAATTGAGTTGCTCAGAGCCAGCACTGCAGCGGTGTCATTGAAGATACCGCCACCACGGGAACCCGACTCGTTCTCGGCAATGGTCACGTTGAACAGATCGGCCTTCAGCTGCGAAGAACCGGCTTCAAGGTACAGACCACCACCGCGCGAGACGGCGTAGTTGCCGGACAGCGTCGTGCTGATCAGCGTCAGAGCCCGCGTGTTATGAATCCCGCCGCCGCGCGAACCCGCGACGTTCTCAGAAACCGATGTGGAGGTGGCAGTCAGAGTACCGGCATTGAAGATGCCACCACCCTGATTTCCGGCCACGCTGCGAATCACATTCACACCCCGCAGTGTCAGGGTGCCGGAGTTATAAATACCGCCACCATCGCCTGCAAAACCCCGGCGAATCGTCAGACCTTCCAGTGTCAGCGAGGCCCCTGGCAACACATGGAACACTCGGTCCAGCAGCCCGCCATCGATGAATGTCTGGCCAGCACCGGCACCGCGAATCGTCAGGTTTCCGGTCACATCAAGGTCACCGGTTACGGCACCATCCTCGCCAATCCCGCCGATGGACAGCTGGTAAACACCAGCTGGCAGTGAAATGACATCACTGCCCGGGCTGGCATTGCTCTCCATCACAGCGGCCCGCAGAGTAAACTGGCCGGAGATCGACTGTGCCAAACCGTCACCTGGATTCGTGTCCGGCTGGTCCGCCGTCGAATTCACGGTCACGACAACGTCCCAGGTGTCTGATTTCACCGGAACCACGTTGCCCAGACTGTCCTTCAGGGTCAGGCGATTTGTATCCAGGTCGCGAATGTCTGAACCGGCAGACACCAGCGTCAGGGCGTATGTACCAGGCTCACCAGTCAACGTACCCAGATCAATGCTGTACTGGAACGCAGACAACGGCACCACACTGAATCCGGTCAGCGGAATGTCAACCCCGTTTCGCGACAGCCTGAAGTCGCCAATGTCGACTCCGGTCACATCTTCCGTAAACGTAATCGTTACCGCACCTGCGGCCACGTTTCGCGGATCGGGCGAGACCGGGCCGATTGCCTGCAGATCAGGAGCACCCGGCTTCGAACCACCACTGTTTTGTGAACCACCACCACCACCGGTTCCGCCACCACCACCGCCGCCCGTGCCACCGCCGCCGCCACCACCACCACCGCCACCGCCACCGCCACTGGAAGCAGGAGCGTCAATGGTGAGGTCATAAGATCGAGTCGTTCCGTAGCGGAACGGCTTGCCGTTCAGAGTCGTACCGACGTTCTCGTTTTCGTCAGACAGAATCTCTATGACATACTCACGTCCAGCCACCACGGGAACTGCCAGAGCCCCGTTCAGGCCAGCGTTCACGGTGACATACTGCGTTGTCCCGTCGATGTCGCGGGACAAAGCCACTTCCTCAGTCTGCTGAGACGGGTCGATCTCATAAACCATGAAATCGACATCGTCACCCAGTGCATCATTCAGATTCAGTGTGACCGTCGCTGTCCCCGTACCGGCAGCGGTAAACTTGTAATAGTCACGGTCCGTCTTGGTGTGAATATTCAGGTTGTTGCCAATTGCCAGGCTGTTGACCAGGAACGTGCCGCTGATCGTACCAAGACGACTGGCTCCAACAAAGTTGTTGTTGTTCTCAAGACTGTCCGGAGCAATCGGATTTTCGCCGGCCTTCACGTTGAAAATGTCACCACGGCTCAGCGAATACGGCGTCGCACCGATGAAGTTCGGGGTGTTGACCCCTGTGTCCCACTGGTAATCAAACAGCCCGTCCATCGTCACAGCTGTGTAGAAACTGCTGAAGCCGACCGTAGGATCCATCTGCTTGAAGCCGGCAATCTCAAAGTCCGACTCAACTCGCCATGTCGGCGTGCCCAGACCGTCATAAGACCAGCCCGGCAGCACGGAAGATCCGTCATCAGCAATCATCGGGACTGAGCTGGGAATATCACCCACGACATCCGTCAAAAAGCCGATCGTGCGAGTCGCATTTCGGCGACGGTCTGTTGGAAGAATACCGTTGAAATGCCCATTTGGGTTCAGGTCAGTGTGAGCATGGTTGCTTGGCGGCGATGCAGAACCGCCGTTACTGCGAGACTTAAAGTAGTCTTCCTGATTGTCAAGAAACGCAAAACCGTTCATGACATCCAGCGAGTTCCCGATATTCCCGCGGAAGGACAGGTCGAAGCGGGAAAGCGGGTCCCGGAAACCCTCGTCCCAGCGAAAGCGAGGCGTGTGCGATGCATCGAACAGTCCCTGTGACTGCCGCGGCATATGGCTGATGAAATTATCAAAGTAAACGTCGGCACCGACGTTACCGTCAAACAGGTTGTTCCAGACTTCAGCGTCAACTCCCGAACGTCCCAGTTCAAGCCCAGGATTCGCAACACGAATGATGCCTGACGACTGAGCCGTACCGACTCGCACAACAAGGCCACCGAGCGTTCCCTGCACAAATGTTGTGGCCGGACCCCAGTCAAGGTTCGCTACGCCGCTGGCGTCATTGTTGCCAAATTCAAACCGAGTCGGCACTCGGGAATTGCGATTGCGATCACCGTTCGACTGAATCAGGTTGTCCTGAACTCGCAGCTCAATGTTCGGGCTGGGGATATTCGAGTCGCCGGTATCAATAAATACGGACAGCGGATCAGCCGAGGTACCCTGGAGCTGGTTAATTGACGCCGAGTTGACGACGTAGATGCCTTCCAGACCGTTGGCCAGAATGTCGTTGTTGCGGATCGTCACATACACGTCACTCTGCTGGCGGTTCAGAATGTCAATCCCGCGGCCATCGTTCGCCGCAACTCGTGAATTCAGCAGCTGCAACGACGAATTGTACGACGCGGGAATATCCTGACCGCCACCGGGAAATCGACCGACCTCAAATGTGTCATCACCAAGGAATTCCAGGCCATCGCCGGCATTGTTGAGGATGTCGACGTTGTTGATCACAACATACACGTCAGCAGCCACTTCGTCACCTTGCTGCAGGTTGCCACCTTCCTGCAGTGCATCCATCCCAATGTCCACCCCATTCCGTCCGTTGCCGGACATTGACGCGTAGTTCACCTGCACGATGCGACGTCGCTCATTGCCCTGGGCGTAAAGATTATCCAGATACGGGCTGTTGTGCTGCGTAATCATCAGGCCGTTGCGGCCGTTCAAATCAAAGGTGTTGCCATTCGCAACGACACCGTCACCGAAAGCGGCCGAGATACCCTGGCCCAGTTTCACCCCGTCCTTGCCGTTGTTGTTGTAGGCAGTCTTCAGTGAATACAGATCCAGATCCATGCCGCCAACTCGACGATCATACGGGTCCGACTTGTCCTCGATGGACACCGAACGGAAACCATCCTCGCCGTTGTTGCTGAAAGAGCTGTCGACAATCGTGAAACCACCAAATGCCGCACCGTGATTTCGCAGACCAGTCAGGCTGTTGCCGTCCATCGTGACTCGCGTGAACGAGCTTTTGAAGATCAGCGTGTCAAAGAAATTGAAGGCGTCCAGCGACAGCCCGTCGCCAACGTTGTCGTTGATCGCCGTATCCGTGGCATTGAAAATGATGTCAATCTGCTGGAACGCGCGAATCCCGACACCACCCGCAGCACCCGCGGAATTGGCCACACCGTCCACCGGATGAAAACCTGTGCCTCCCGGAGTACGACCGTTGCGCTTCACCGAGTTACTGTCGAACTGAATGTCCAGTCGAGCATCGGCCTGAGCGTCAACACGCAGACCATACTGACCGTTGTCCTCAATGAAGTTGTCATTGATGTTGAAGTCCAGTCGGTCCAGCGTGGTGTTCTCGGCAAACAGATCAAAACCGTCGCCGGCATTGTTCGTGGACTTGTTCTTCTCGAACTTCACCGAGTTCAGTCGAGCATCCTCGGTACGCTCAAAATGGAACCCGTCGCGACCACTGTTCAGGAATGTGTTGTTGATCACATCCAGGTCCTGGATGCGAGTTCGCTCAGACATCTGGAAAAACAGCCCGTTTCCGGCATTTCCCAGATTGTCCACACCAATCACGTTGTTCCTGATGACAGACTTTTGCAGCAACGCGGACGAGTCGGCACTGATCCTGTCGCTGTCCAGTCGCACCGAAATCCCGTCGCCGGCATACGGGATACCTGTTGTCGGAGGCGTCCGGGTCGCCGCTATTGTGTTGTTCCAGATCTCAAACGAGCCCGTACCGAAGTCCAGTGACTCGAGAGCAATCGCAGAACCTCGGTTGCCCGTCAAAGTATTGCCGCCACCAGCCACGTTGCCCTGACCCGGGGACTCAGTTCCCACGTTCACACTGAAGCCCAGGTCCTGATTCTGTACCGTGCTGGTCGGTGCACCTGAAGGCAGCGGCAGAGCTGTACCCAGACCAAAACTATAGGACTGGAACAGAATGCCAATCCCTTCGTTCTGTGAAATCGTATTGCGCGCCACGTCCGCTCGGACGGTTGTGCCCACCTCAGACACAGACCGAATACCACCCAGCAGGTTGCCGGTAATCATGTTGCCCAGCAGGCCCTGACGAACAACATCGCCATTGACTGCCGCTTCCGCCAGTTTCACGAAGGAACCACCAACCGTGTAATCCCCGTTCCCGGCAGTACCCTTCAACAGGAATTTGTCCGCTGAAATCACCGTCACGCGGAAAGTGCCGTTGGCTGCACTGTTGCCCTGCACGCCGGTGATGCGGATCTGATCGCCCGTCTGCAGACCGTGGGCCGCCGAGGTGATCTCGATGTCAGCAGTGTTCGAAGCACCGGTGATTGGCAAGGAAACCCCGTCTGCCCGCAGGTCAATCTGGCTGAAGCCCCGCGCAGCGTCCGGTGACAGCGAACCACCACGGAAGTCCGGCACATACCAGGCACCCCCGCCCGCATAAATGTTTGTCCGACCCCAGTCAATTCCCGTGCCCTGCAGAGAAAACGTGTTGTTGCTGAGCCTTGTGACAAGGAATCGCCCGTTGGCGTTGTGATTCAAACCAAACACGCCGTCCTGAATTCCCTGCAGGATCACTTCCTGACCGGTCACCAGTCCATGGTTATTGGATGTCACAATAAACGGGGCACCCGTGCGACCGCCGGTCACACTGAGAATGCGGCCGGAAGCAGTCGTTACCGGCAGCAGATTAATCCCTACACCGCCGTTGTTGGCAATGTTGTTGTCGAAAATACCGCCGGCAAAACGGCTGTCCGACATCGATACTCGGATACCGTCGCGACCCGAGCCAGAAATCTGGTTGTCTTCAATAATCCCCGTAACATCACTGTAGGTTCGCGAATTGACATACAGACCGTAACCCTGCGAACCAGTCACAGTATTGCCGGTTACCTGCAGGTTTCGCAGCGGTACGGCTGATGCATCCAGATTGATCCCGTGAGCCAGACCGGCCAGCACTGAACCCGGCAGGAACTGCGAACCGGACTGACGGTCAGGATCCCCAGCCATCTGGCCCGTAATCTGTTTGTTCTGCGTGTAGTTAAACGTAACGTCCGCACCGATCAGCTGGTTGCCAAAAATCGATGCCGGAATGTTTCCGACAAGGTCAATGTCCAGTAAAAACTGCAGCGTCTCGCCCGGATTAAAGTCCGAAAAGCTGACCGTCAGAGTCTGATTGTTGTTGCTGAGCACCGATGATGTCACGCCCGTCAGGCCGCCGGTACCGTTGACCGGAGTAAACGGCTTGCCAGTTACCGGATCCGGATCAAACACCAGCCCAATGTCACGCAGATCAAACACAAATGTCTGCAGCAGGTCACCACGCACTGACGTATTGGTCAGATTGAACGGCTGAATGAACGTATCACCCTCAGCACGGAAATTCACGTCCGCACCGGCCGCCGAACCAGCCGAAACAGAGTTGCCCGCAATCGTCAGGCCACTGAGAGCAGTCACGGTTGTGCGAGTCGCCTGATCAACGACACTGCCCGCTGTGACCTTGATGGCGTCACGGTCGCGAGTCGTAATGCGGGGATTGTTCTCAATGCGAAATCCGTCCGCAGTACTGATCTTGCCGCTTTGACTTTGCACGTCCAGCTGCACGCCCTCAATGCCAGCAGGAGCGTCAATAAGATTGTTGGTAATCAATCCGTTCTGAATATCAGCGCCCGCAGTCGCGGTCACCAAAATACCAGCCACCCGGCTGTCTTCAATCACCAGTGACTGAGTATCCGTGTTGGACAACAGCAGATCCAGACCCCGAACCGTCTTCGTAGCCTCGACGTTGTCAAATGTCACGGACTGCAGGCCAGTCACATCCGTCAGATCGATGTTGATCCCCAGACGATTGCCCGATTCAACAACCACCGTGTCAAACGCCAGCCGCTGCAGCGAGATCCCCGACAGGTTGATCGTAATGGCCTCGCCTGTCGTCGGCGTCAGGCTGATTCCCTGAATCACCAGCCCGTCGTAACCCGCCATGCTGGCGTTGTTCACCACCAGACCACCAGCAAGGTTGGTGAAACGGTCGTAGTTGTCCTGGTTGATCACCAGAGCATTGACCGAGAGCATCTTTCGCTCTTCCAGCGGCTCAAGACGAGCAGGCTGCTGAGTTCTGGTGCGGTTGACTCGACGCACGCCGGTCGTAAAGAGATTTCGACGAGCAAATGAGAGCCAGCTGTTCAGAAGCATTTCGCGTTACCTGATTCAGACTTTG
>JBJTPZ010000203.1:0-23343 GCA_046075365.1 Planctomycetaceae bacterium | reverse complement strand
AACGATCCGGAGGAGACGTATCACAACTGGGTGATGGCGAACGAGCGGACGGCGGCCGCACTGGCGGCGAAGGGATATGACTATCGTTATGTTTTCAGCAAAGCCAGCCGTCACTGTGACCGCAATGTGTTTGAGCAGACTTTGGCAGAGACGCTGGTCTGGATGTGGCAGGACTACCAGCCGGCTCGCTGAACCCCCAGGTCAACAACCCGCAGCTCAATTTGGCAGCTCGGGCTTTCCAGCCCGAGCCCTGTCCCCGAAAAACATCCCGTTTTTCGACTCCGATTGTGCCGTCTCATGGCACGATCGCACTTTTGTCCTCAGCGTCTTTCCCGCCTTTTACTGTTGGATGTCGTCTGGTCTGCCGTTATTCTTAACGGTTGTCCCCATTCTTCAGTGTCTCAGCTTCTGCCGCAGGCGTCTTCCCCATGAAGTATCTGTCACGACGTGCTGTCATTCGTGGTGCTGCGGGTGTGACCTTGTCGCTGCCGCTGCTGGACGCCATGGGGCAGGAAGCCGTTCAGCAGGCACCGCGACGTTTTTGTGCCATGTACACAGCCAACGGTATGTCGCTGCCGGCGGCTGACAACGGTATTAACGACTGGAGCTGGTTTCCGCAGGTTCAGGGGTCAGAATTCCAGTTCGGTCAGTCGACTCAGCCGTTCACTCCGTTTCGTCAGCAGGTCAGTTTTCTGGGGGGGCTGCATCACTCGGCGGGCCTGAAGGCTGACCCCCATATGTGTTCGGACATGTGGCTTACCGCAGCGCCTTTGCACAACCCCAGACCCGGCACATTCAACAGTGTCAGTATTGACCAGGTGGTCGCCCTGCATACTCGCCAGCACTGCCGACAGCCTTCGCTGGTTCTGTCGATTGACGCGGGTGTTGGATTTTTGTCGCGTACGGGTACGATTTCGTGGAACATCGAGGGCAAGCCGATTCCGGCCGAAAATAATCCGCGGCAGGTTTTTGATCGGCTGTTTCGCGGTGACAACGGCTCAGCGCAGGCTCGCCGGGCCGACCTGACGCATCGCATGCGACTGGTCGATGCCGTGCTCGAAGGCACCCGGGCACTTAATCGGCAGCTGGGCAAATCGGACCGCGACAAGATGGAGCAGTATCTGACTTCACTGAATGAGATTGAAGGTCGACTGACGGCATCTGAACGCTGGATCGACATTCCGCTCAAGCCCCAGGATTACTCGCACCTGAATCTCGACGCCACCAGCGAAGGTGCTCCTGCCGACTACTACCGCAACATGTTCGACCTGATTGCTCTGGCTTTCGATGCTGACATCACGCGATCGGTGTCATTTATGCTGAACCGCGAAGACGGGATGGGGATTAGTGACACGTTCCCGCTGAAGCTGGGCCTCACCAGAACTCACCACAATCTCTCTCATGCCGGCGACCGCGACGGGCAGCTCGAATTTGCCAAATACGACCTGTTCCTCAGTCAGCAGATTGCCGGATTCCTGCAGCGACTGCAGCAGTATCAGGATCACAACGGCAGCGTACTGGACAACACCGTGGTGTTGTATGGCAGCGGCTGCAGTACGACTCACAATCCTGCCAACCTGCCGACGCTGCTGGCGGGCGGGAAGAATCTGGGGCTGAAGCATGGTCAGTACTGGAAAGCTCAGGACGGCCTGATGTCCAGTTTGTATCTCAGCATTCTGCAAAGTCTGGGGATCCAGCAGGACAGTTTCGGGGAAAGCAGCAGTACTTTGACGTGCCCGGTATTCAGTGCCTGAGCGGTCATCAGCCGCGGAAAGTCTGCAGATGGGAACTCTTGCTGAAGGCAGTCAGGCTCCGGAATTTACGGCTCGCACAAGTGACGGCACGGACATCCGTCTGTCAGACCTGCGTGGTCGGCAGGGGCTGGTGCTGTTCTTTTATCCGAAAGATGAAACGCCCATCTGTCGCGCCGAAGTCTGCGCATTTCGGGATTCGTATGCAGCCTTTCAGTCGGCCGGTTTTGAAGTGATTGGCGTCAGCAGTGACACGAATGACAGTCACGATCAGTTTCGCGAGCGACACCAGTTGCCGTTCCGTTTGATCTCAGATGCCAGCGGCGCACTTCGCAGGCTGTATCAGGTGCCTCGAACTTTGGGCCTGTTCCCGGGCCGAACGACATTTGTGATTGATGCTGCCGGGATTATTCGGAAAGTCTTTACAGCGGCGTTCGCGTCATCCGAGCATGTTGCTCAGGCACTGCAGGCTGTTCAGGCGTCAAATGCAGCTCCGCAGCCCCGGATCAGCCACTAAAAATCACGCCTTTTGCGACACGATTGCGCCGCCTGACCGCACAGGTACACTTTTATCCCAGGCGTCTGGCAGGCCGGAGCTGCGAAATCGGTGGCATTTGCAGGGCGGTGTATCAGTCAGCAACGAAAGCACAGCAAAACGACGACGGCGGTGGGGGTCTGTGGGCCAGGATCGCCCGCGTACGGGCCGACATTTTGATGCACAGAATTACAGTGCAGGCTGGCGGAAGCGACCTTGACCGGGAACGGTCTTAGCCATTGTAATGCGGGTTTGTGCCGTTGGGATGGAATCTGGCTGGCCCGGATGCAGTGGAAATTGCAGGGACGCATGTTTTCGACGTTTGACCGTTATCTGATCTGGCGAGTGCTGCATACGTTTGCGATGCTGTTTATTGCCACATACGGTTTGTACGTCGTGATTGATTTGTTCATGAACATCGACGAATTCCAGGAGAATTCGCTGAAGGGGCTGGCGGCCGGGGAATCGGGGCGGCAGCTGGAGCTGTTTCGCCGGATTGGCGTGCACTACCTGTATCATGCGTTTGATTTTTTTGAGCTGGCCGGGTCGATTTTGGTCGTGGTGTCGACCATTGCGGTACTGGCTTTGATCAGGAAAAGCAGTGAGACTTTTCCGCTGCTGGCGGCGGGTGTGCCGGCGTGGCGACTGTTGCGTCCGCTGCTGGTCACGACGGCCGGGCTGAATTTGCTGCTGGTGATCAATCAGGAGCTGGTGATTCCGCATCTGGCGGTGCAGCTGCAGACGCCTCGCGGCAGTCAGATTGCTTCGGTACAGCAGGTGGAACCGGTGTATGATTATTCAAATTACATGATGCACATTTCGGGTGACCAGGTCCTGCTGGACAAACGCCTGATTATGGGAGCCACGTTTGCTGTGAATGCGACGGAGCTGAGCAGTCGACCGTTTGTGATGAAGGCCGAGCGGGCTCGTTACGTCAAAGACAGAACTCGCAGTGGTCGCAGCGGCTGGCTGCTGGAGGATCTGACGGCGGTACTGGATTCTGAGATTCTGACTGCTGAGGGGCGCAAACGGATTACTCCTTCGACCAACGGACGTGACGCGTTTGTGGAATCGGACGTGACGTTCGAGCAGTTGTACAACCGTGGACGAAACATGCGGCTGCTGTCTTCCTGGGAGCTGGTGCAGCAGATCCAGAATCCTTCCACCGGCCTGAATCCGCTGCGGGCTCGCAGTCTGGCGCTGCATGCCCGGATGACGCGACCGTTGTTGTCACTGCTGAGCGTGACAATTGCTCTGCCGCTGGTGCTGCGGCGGGAATCGAGCAGTCTGATCGCGAATATGGCGTTGTGCGCGGGAGTGCAGGGCTGTTTCTTTGGGCTGGCGCATGTGTCACTGGCACTGGGCGGCACCGGGTTGATTGAGCCTGATCTGGCTGCGTGGCTGCCTGTCATTCTGAACGGCATGGCCAGTACGTGGACATCAAATCTGGTGCAGACCTGACCGTTCTAATGACTTCCCCGGTTCTGTTTGCTATGTTGTTGGCGTTCACATCGCGCCGACCAGTCAGGTACCGAACGTTGCGGATCTGATGCAGCCAGCGCATTCCGGAGCTGTTCAGATGAGCCCTGCTGCTGCTGTATTTTCCCGCTGCCTGTTCTCTCTGCTGATTCTGGTGTGTGGCGGTGTGGCGACAGCTCAGCAGCCGGAATCTGTCGTGGATGCGGCGGGTCGCTGGGATCGTCAGCGGGCGAACGAATGGCAGAAAACGGTCCCGTGGCTGGCCGGGTTCAACTATCTGCCCAGCAATGCCATTAATCAGCTCGAGATGTTTCAGGCGGACACATTCAGTCCGGAGGTGATTGATCGAGAATTCGGATTTGCTGAGCAGCTGGGTTTCAACACTGCTCGAATTTTTTTGCATGACCTGTTGTGGGTGCAGGATCGTGACGGTTTTCTGAATCGCTGTGACGAGGTGCTGAAGATTGCGGAACGGCATGGTATTCGGGTGATGTTTGTGTTGTTTGACAGTTGCTGGCATCCGCTGCCGCGACTGGGGACTCAGCCGGCCCCTCTGCCACACACGCACAACAGTGGCTGGGTGTAGAGCCCGGGGATTGAGATTCTGCAGGATCCGGCGAAGGGCGCCCATTTGCAGTCTTATGTGCAGGGTGTTGTTTCGCGGTTTGCCAATGACCGTCGGGTGGTTACCTGGGACATCTGGAACGAACCGGACAACTTTGACGGCGGTGCTGCGAAGCGTCCGGGTCTGGAGCCGCGGAACAAGCCGGAGCTGGTCAATCGGCTGCTGCCGCAGGCATTTGCGTGGGCGCGTGCTGTCAATCCGGTTCAGCCGCTGACATCTGGTGTGTGGCGTGACAGTGAGAACACGTCGCAGCTGGATGACTGCAAGCGGATTCAGCTGTCGCACAGTGATGTGATCAGTTTCCACACGTATGGAGATGCGGCATCGCTGCAGCGGTGTATTGATCGACTGAGTGTTTACGGGCGGCCTCTGCAGTGTACGGAATTCATGGCGCGACCGAATGGCAGCGAATTTGAACCTCACCTGGGTCTGCTGAAGCAGCGGAACGTTTCGGCGTGGTGCTGGGGGTTCATCAACGGGAAGTCTCAGACAATTTACCCCTGGGATTCCTGGCGAACGACCTATACCGGTCCGCCTCCGGTCTGGTTTCATGATGTGCTGGAGGCTGATGGACGCCCGTTTCGGCAGTCTGAAGTCGATTATATTCGGAAGGTGACGGGGGCGAAGTGACGGCGAGCTGAACATGCTGGCGGAATTGTTGCCGGTGTTTGTGAGGAGGCTGCAGGTGTTCAGAGTATTGTGTTTACTGGCATTGTTGCTGGTGACTGCGGGTGCAGCCTGTGCTCAGACGGCGCATGAGGTGCTGCACAGCGGGCTGGCCTACCGGGACGCTGAGGGTCTTGACGCAGAGGCTCGTGAGCGTTGTCAGCTGGATCTCGTTGTGCCTCGTGGTCAACAGGATTTTGCGACGGTGATCTGGTTTCATGGTGGTGGTCTGACGAAGGGCCGTCGAGAAATTCCGCCGCAGCTGCGTGGTCAGGGGTTTGCGGTTGCGGCAGCCGGCTACCGGCTCAGCCCGACCGTGAAAGCTCCGGTTTACATCCAGGATGCCGCAGCAGCTGTCGCCTGGGTTGTGAAGAATATTGGTCAGTATGGCGGGTCATCGAAGCGGATTGTTGTGTCGGGGCATTCCGCCGGGGGTTATTTGACGATGATGGTGGGTCTGGACCGCAGCTGGCTGCAGGCGGAAGGAGTGCTGGCGGACGAGCTGGCGGGGCTGGCTCCGTTCAGCGGTCAGGCAATTACTCATTTTACGGTTCGGGGCGAGCAGGGCATTGGTGACAGGCAGCCGGTGATTGACCGCTATGCACCGCTGTTTCATGTCCGAGCGGACTGTCCGCCCATTCTGCTGATTACCGGAGATCGCAGTCGGGAACTGCTGGGGCGATATGAAGAGAACGCGTATCTGTGGCGGATGTTTCAGGAGGTGCGGCATCCGGATGCTGTGCTGCACGAGCTGCAGGGGTTTGATCATGGTCAGATGGCGGAGCCAGCCTTTCCGCTGCTGACTCGGTTTGTGAAACGGACGACGGGGAAGCAGCAGGAGTCACCACGATGAGGTATCAGCGTTTGAGCGGTGTGTGGATGCCGTTCTGTCTGGCAGTTGTGCTCTTGTGTGTTTCTGTGATTCGGGCGACTGCTGAGGACTGGCCTCAGTTTCGCGGTCCGGGTTCCGGGGGTGTCAGTCATGCGCAGCGTGCGCTGCCCGGCCAGCCGGCTCGAGACCATCAGCTGCAGTGGCAGGTGAGCTTGCCCACGGGGCATTCTTCGCCTGTGATTGCGGGAGAGCGAATGTTTTTGACGGGAGTTGATGGTGAGGAGCTGGTGATGTTGTGTCTGGAGCGAGCCACGGGCAAACAGTTGTGGCGGCGGCAGGTGCCATGGGAGACGAAGGAGAAATTTCACACGACTGGCAGTCTGGCTCAGTCAACTCCGGTGACAGACGGTGATGTGGTGATTGGTTTTTTTGGCAGCAGCGGGCTGCACGCGTGGTCGGTATCCGGCGAGCCGCTGTGGAGTGTGCGGATGGGTCCGTTTGCCAATGACTTTGGTGCGGGCAGTTCGCCCGTGATTGACGGCGAGCGGGTGGTGCTGGTGCAGGATCACGATGTTGATTCGTTTATCGCGGTGTTTGATCGCCGCAGTGGTCGACAGATCTGGCGGCAGGATCGTTCTGAGTTTCTGCGAAACTATGCAACTCCGCTGATCTGGAACGTGAATGGTCGGCGGCAGATTGTGGTTCTGGCGACTTTGCGGATTGTTTCGTATGACCTTGAAACCGGTGCGGAAGTGTGGAGTGTGAGCGGGGTTTCTCGCATCATCAACATGACTCCGGTGATCGGCGATGACAACATCCTTTACGCCGCCTGTTTTTCTCCGGGGAATGATGCCGAGGATCGAGTGACACCGCTGACAATTGACGAACTGTTTGCTGCGGATGCGGACGGGAATGGAACGATTGAAGAGTCTGAGTTTCCTGATCATCCGTTTAAGGGGCGATTCTCGCAGCTGGACCGCAACAAGGACCAGCATCTGACGAAGGCCGAATACGAGGTGGCCAGTCGTCCGCACGTGGCCGGGCGGAATGTGGTGCTGGCGATTCGGCCGGGGGGCTCGGGCGACATTACCAAAACGCATGTGTTGTGGGAGCACCAGAAGCAGATTCCCTACTGTCCTTCACCGTTGTTTTATCGTGGCCGGCTGTTCATGGTGAAGAACGGCGGGATTTTGACAGTGTTGCAGGCGGAAACGGGTGAGGTGCTGAAGCAGAAGCGACTGAAGATGACGAATGACTACTACGCGTCACCGGTCGCGGGTGACGGCAAGGTGTATCTGGTGAATGTGAACGGTGGTTTGACGGTGCTGGATGCGGATTCGTTTGACGAGCTGCATACGGCGGATCTGGGTGGTGACGTGCACGCAACTCCGGCCATTGCTGACGGGCGTTTGTTTGTGCGAGTCGGCGATCAGTTGTATTGTTTTGGCGAGTAAGTGCTGTTGGATTGCACTTTTGTGAATTTTGAATCTGGAACAGTTCAGAAAGGCGAATGCCGTGTCCGTTGAAGCTCGACTTGTGGAACTTGGAATCACCCTGCCCGCTCCTCCGCCCCCGGGTGGTGTTTACACGCCCGTGGTGGTTGTTGACCGGATGGCCTATGTGAGCGGTCAGGTGCCGTACGGTCCGGACGGCAAGCTGGTGTCGGGTCGAGTGGGATCGGAGCTGACCGAAGAGCAGGGTGCTGCTGCTGCTCGTGTTGTTGCCTTGACGATGCTGGCGACGATTAAGGCCAGTCTGGGCAGTCTGGATCGTGTGAAGCGAATTGTGAAGGTGCTGGGGATGGTGAATTCGACGGCCGATTTTCAGCGGCATCCGGCGGTCATGAACGGTTTCAGCAATACGATGGTGGAGATATTTGGAGATGCCGGCAAGGCAGCTCGCAGTGCCGTGGGGATGGGTTCATTGCCGTACAATGTTCCGGTGGAGGTGGAGGCGATTCTGGAACTGAACGACTGAATCCCTGGAATCAGGTCCTGCGGGTCTGATTTTCCTTGATTTCCACCTTTTTCGCGTTCTCGGTCGATTCGCAATGAGTCAGGGGGTCTGGCGGATTGATTCACGGGAGCGGAACTGTATGCTGGTGTCACGGCACACTGTGTCAGTGACATCAGCAACTGCGACATCGGCAATTGCCGGGTTGTTTTTCCGCTGCAGCGGGAAGGGGAATCGATGAAGGAGTGGATCATCATCATGGCGGCGGCGAACCGGGCCGGGATTCTGGCCGCGGTGACTCGTGCGATCACCGAACTGAAGGGCGATTTGCGTGAGGCCAGTCAGACGGTGGTGCGGGGCCATTTCACGATGATTTTTTCGGCCGAGTTTCCGGCATCGCTTGAGCAGTCGATTATCCGTGATCATCTGCAGGACGCCTGTCGGCCGTTTGGAATCGAGCTGGTGCTGCGTGAGCAGGATGCCGTTGTGGCGACTCCTGTTGAACATGCTCCGGGCACCAGCCACTACCGTCTGCGTCTGGGTGGTCGTAATGAGCCTGGTGTTCTCAGGAAGCTCAGTCAGATCATGGCTCGGCACAGTGTTGACATTACAGGGATGCACGCCGAGCGATCGGAGGACGGTCAATCGTTTGAGATGATTCAGCGACTGGCTTTGCCGGCGGGTGTGGATCCGTTGTTGCTGCAGCAGGAAGTGGAAGCGGCCGGTCAGGAGTTCGGTGTGACTGCGGATCTGCGGACGGCGGACTAGTCAATGCAGCAGCCATTTGTGTTTATGATGGGCCAGTACGAGGCTCAGATGCCGGCCGATCGGATGTATTCGAAGCGGCATTTGTGGCTGCAGTCCTGTGGTCCGCAGATTTACCGTGTTGGTTTTACGGCCTATTCGGTGCGGCTGCTGCAGGACGTGTATTTCCTTGAGTGGTCGGTGGACGAAGGCGCTGTCGTGCGTGACCGTCAGGAGATCGGTGAAGTAGAAAGTGCCAAGGCCGTTTCCTCCATGTTTCCTCCTTCTGCCGGTACAATTTTGCGATTCAATCCGGCGCTGTTGCGTGATCCTTCGGGGATTAATGCGGACAATTACGGCAGTGGCTGGCTGTATGAATTTCGGCCTGACGGAGAGCTGCTGACGGCAGAACAGTATCTTGAGCATCTGCGGACGGCCTGGGAAGATGCTCAGCGAACGATCAAGGGCCAGATGAACGAGGGTTAGTTACGGACAGGGTGCTGGGGCGGACATGTCAGCGAGTGCGACGAACACATTAACGGTAGTAATTTCGCAGGCTCAGGGCCGCAATCCGACGAAGCGTCGTCTGGAGGAGGACCTGGCACAGGCCTTGCTGGCGGAGCCTGGGGTCAGCGTGACGCTGGTGCCGCATTTGTATGACATGTCGCAGAATCATTCGGGCCTGCAGTTCCTGCGTGAAGTGCGAGGAGAGCTGCTGGTCCTGGGCTGGCTGTATGAGCGGGCGATCCGCTGGACTCTGGATCGTGCCGGGGTTCGAGGTCGACTGGCAGAGACGCTGCTGCGTGCGGCTGACGAAACAGATGATGAAGACGATGAAGACGACGATGACTCGGATCAGGACGATCGTCAGCCGGGCGGGATTGGCAGTGTGGATGTACCGGATCGTGCCCTCTGGTGCATCGATTTTCGGGCCTCGGACAAATGTGCGGACTTCGTGACAGAGATTCGCCGCATTCGGGACGCCGGGCAGCCGGTGGATGTGGCCGGGTTCGACTTGTTGTCATGGATTGGAGGCAATCCATCGGCCGATCAGTTACAGCGATACTTGCACCCTGAGCGATTGCTGGAAGCGCGGCGAAATTCTGATGGCGGTGCTGCCAGTCTTGAGGATCGAGCACTGCTGCCGGAGGACACTGGTCGACGCTGGTATCCGGTGATTGACTACAGTCGCTGCACGAACTGCATGGAGTGCATCGATTTTTGTCTGTTTGGCGTCTATGGCGTAGATGCACTTGATCGGATTCTGGTCGAGCAGCAGGACAACTGCAAGAAGGGGTGTCCGGCCTGCAGTCGCGTCTGTCCGGCGAATGCCATTATCTTTCCGCATCACAAAACTGCGGCCATTGCCGGGGCCGATGGTGAGGTCAGCGGTCTGAAGATTGACCTGACCAAATTGTTTGGCGGTGATGAGGGTGAGAGTGCGATTGAGATGGCGGTGAAGGAGCGGGACCGTGAACTGATCCTTGACGGTCGAGATGCTGTGGGGATGAGTGTGGGTATCAGGCAGCGACATCGCGAGCAGATGGACCAGCTGCTTGCCGATCTCGATGCACTGCAGTTCTGATTCGCAGCCGCTGCCTGCTGAAATGCTGCAGCGGCAAGTCAGCGATCAGCGCCTGCAGGTGACCAGCACACGAACAATCAGGCCTGCAACAATTGTTCGGCACCGCAGTCCAGCAGCAGACCGGCAACTTTGCGGCCGATGGCTTCAGCGTCGGCTGAATTTCCTGAAGCGGATTGTTCCAGTCGTGTGCTGCCGTCATGTGAGAGCAGTACGCCGGTAAGCGTCAGCTGCTGATCCGCGATGCTGCACCAGACTCCCAGCGGGGCGTGACAGCCGGCTCGCAGCGTCCTCAGCAGCGCCCGTTCGGCCTGGATTTCTGCCATGGCGACGGGGCAGGTGAGCTGAGCCAGCAGATCGAGTGTGACGCCATCGTCTTCACGAGCTTCGATACCGAGAGCTCCCTGGCTGACGGCCGGAAAAACGGTTGGCGGTGACAGCAGCAGCGAGATGCGTGCCGCCAGTCCCAGTCGGCCCAGTCCGGCTTCGGCAAGAATAATTGCGTCGTACTGTCCCTCATCCAGTTTCCGCAGTCTGGTATCGACATTGCCGCGGATTTCGCTGAGCTGCAGATCAGGACGATGGTGCAGCAGCTGGGCCTGTCGTCGCGGGCTGCCCGTACCGACTTTCGCTGCCTGCGGCAGTTCGAGCAGATCCGTGATGGCTGCACCGCCCGCAGGCAACAGCAGCGCATCGCAGCGGGGCGCCCGTTCGGGAACGCAGGCCAGTGCCAGTCCCTCAGTCGACTGTGTCGGCAGATCCTTCAGACTGTGCACGGCGAGGTCAGCGCGTCCATCCAGCACCGCCTTCTGGACTTCCCGCGTAAAGACTCCGGTTCCGCCAAACTGTCGCAGCGCATCAGTCTGGTTGGTATCACCTGAAGTGACAATCGGAACAAGCTCGACCAGCGGCTGGGCCGGCAGCAGACGCAGCCGTTCAGCCGTGTAGTTCGCCTGCCAGAGGGCCAGCGGACTTTTGCGAGTTGCGATACGAAGTGTCGGTTGTGACATGCTGCGAAACCGGGATGCCGAGCAGAAAACGGGCGGGGCAGTTGATATCGGCAGTTCTTCAGGGCTGCAGGATGTGCTTGCCGTCTTCGAACTGCTTATGGCAGGCGTTGCAGCTTTCGAGCATGGCTTTCCATGCTGTGGTGGCGGCAGCAAAGTCCTTTGCTTTACCGGCGGCGTAAAGGGCACCGCCTTTTTCACGTGAGGCTTTGGCGTGAGCGATCCAGTCGGCTGCGGAACCTTCCGGTGCGCGACTGAACAGCAGGTTACAGCTTTCTGCCAGCACCAGCGAATCGGCCTTAATGGCTTTCCAGCCTTTGTTGTCTGCTGGAGCAGCCGCCATGGTGGCTTTCAAACGCAGATACGTGGGCTGGAAAACATACTCCATGAATTCATGCATGCTGTCCTCAACAGGCTTCACGTCATCGGCCGGTGCAGCCGGTTTGGACCAGGCAGTGCTGGACATTTTTGGAGCCAGAGTTGCCAGCAGGCAGCCAGCCAAAGCTGCAGAACCAATCAAAACAAATCGCATGAGTTGTCATCTTCCGTTTGAAATTGTGATGCACCGGACAGGTCAGCGGACATTAAGTTTCAGCTGAGCTTCAGTGACCTGCATGCTGTATTGATCACGAACGCGCACTCGCACAATCCATGACCCTTCCAGCAGCGGTGCTGTCAGTTCGATGCTGTGATAGTAATCAGTCCGCTGTTCGTCGCACTCGTCGGGAATTGACGGCAGCCGGATAGGTTCCAGAGCCTCACCATCTTCCTCACGAATATAATCGATCACTACGGCTGATTCCGTCCTGTAGCGTCCTTCGCCAGTCAGTTCTGACCGAAAATTTTTCAGTCCGACATACAGCAGCAGGCGTTGTCCTGGTTCGAAATCGGCCGTTGGGAAGGCTACGACATTACCAAACCCGTTGATTCGACTGCAGAACTGCAGGCGGCTGATTTCCAGACGTGCCAGTGGCTGCAGGCGTTGTTCGGCCGTGCGAATCTGTCGCAGTGTTTCTCCGATCAGATCGCTGCGTGGAATCGTCTCATCAGTCGTTCGATACTGGTTCATGGCCAGCATCAGCGACTGCCAGAATTCCTGTTCTTCGCGTGGCAGTGCTTCGATGGTCCGGATTGATTCGGCGTTCCGTCCCGAGACCATGAGCAGCAGTCTGAGGTCGGTCTGTTTGCGGCGCCAGGCCGGCAGGTTCTCGGGGCGTCCGGCCGAATTCCGCGGCCAGTTTCGGAGTTCGTCTTCGAGGAGCGTGATCGTGGCAATGAGTGCCGTGTCGCGGTTTACAAGATCAGTGGGCTGTGGGGGAGCGGTCAGATCGGGCTGCAGCTCCGCTGTCATTGGCAGTTCAGGAGTTGCTGCAGCTGGTTCTGTGGCAGCAGCGTCACGCTCATGAATCAGCCCGAACGGATCGCTCAGTCTGAGCATTTGTTTTCGCAGGCGTTCGGTGTTTTCATCAATACGCGGAGAATACAGACCGCGCAGTCTGCTGAGCATGGACGGGTCGCTGGGTTCGGCAGGCGCGTTTTCTGCTGCGGATTCTGCACTGGCAGGGGGCTCGGGCGCCGGAGCATTCGCCGCATCAGTGCCTGGCGGGGCGTTACGATCGAATTCCGTTTTGCCGCCGCGGTTAGCAATTCGCAGTCGTTCGGTGAGCGAACGGCCGGATTCTGCGGCGGGTTTGCGGGGGGTGATGCGTGGTTCCGCAGCCGGCTCGTTCACACTTCCCGGAGCAGGCTCCTGCGATTCAAGGAATGGATCTGCCGCGCCCTGTGGTGAGGTCCGGCGCAGCTTATCGCGGGCGGCGGGAGCATCAGCAGCTTTGCTGCTGGAAGCCACCGGCCGGGAAGGCGGTGTTTTCGCAGCAGTGCCCGCGGGACGGGTCGTGCGGCTGCGCAGCAATGCATGGCCGGGGCCGGGGGTAGCGGGAGACTCGAGTGATGCTCGCCCGCTGGTCCCTGTTGCTTCCTGATTTGTCGGAGGTTCGTCGGTGGCCGCGGCAGTGCATTGCGCGCAGCACCAGCAAAGCAGGCAGCACAGCACTGCTGAGTGAGTTTTGTGGCGGGAGCCGGATGTGAGGTGACGACTGGGCATACGACGAATTCGTGGGACCAGGAACGGCAGCGTGCCGGGACCGGACCGCTGCGGCTGGAGAGAACTCGGGAGTCTGATCGGCGGAATCTATGGCTCGCAGGAAGCGGATCACAGGGCGGAATGCTGCAGGCTTGCCTTTCCGGCGGGGGCGGGTTGCCGGGAGCGCTGAACAGCGGCAAATTCCGCCGAATATTCATTTTCTGATGGATATTTGGGAGGTGCGGGCAAGACAGGCAAAACGCAGTTCGCTCTGATTTCAGACGCATTCGGGGCTGTGCATTCGCAGTTCCGGAACGTAAGATTCGGGACATCCGGAGCGACTTTACGAAAATGTCTGGACGGGGACTCAGCAAGCAGCGGAGCAAATTTGTGTCGAAACTCGGTCTGATGCGAACATCGACACTGTTTTTTTGGTGTCTGTTCAGTATTCCGGTGCTGGCTGTTCAGCCGCCAGATGAACTGTCGCCCGCTGAGGACCAGGCTCCTGAATGGCAGCAGCGCCTGTTAACAGAGCGACGTGTTTCTGAGCAGCTGGCAGAATTGAGTGCGGCAGTAGACCGCCGGGACCTGGCTGAGTTTGATCGTCAGCTGCAGGTGCTGCGTGAGGTGCAGGGATCGCTGATGGTTCCGGTATTGAACGAAGGCTATCAGCCTCTTTCAGCGGCTCTGTTTCAGCGGCTGCAGAATCTGGATGTCGAGCTGCGGCGGATTGTGAACACAGAAGATGCTTCAGCTGCGGGTGAGCTGCAGCGGGTATTGCAAAGTGGCGGTGCGGAGGAATTGCCTGCGCTGCTGCATCGGTATTCCGGAACGACCACATCGCAGCGCATTCATTTGCTGCTGGCGGTACTGCATGCGGACCGTGGTCAGCACCTGGCGGCTCGGGGCTGGCTGCGACCACTGTTGTCACCGGCTACTGCTCCCGACATTCTGCGGCTGGCGAATCAGTTGTTGTCGCGTCTGCCTGTGGATGCTGGTGCGGCCGAACAGTCGGAAGTGCCGACGGCGAAGTCTGTTCCGGCTGCGGCAGGCGGTCAGGCTGCCGCGGCAGCTTTGCCGCGTTTCCTGCAGTGGCTTGAGCTGCTGCCCTTATCCGTCGGCGTCCGGCGTGCGCATCAGGATTCGATTGCGCGACTGACGGATGCTCAGCGCGGCGGTGAAAGAGGCCTGCCCTGGATCAGCTCTGAGCCTCAGCTGGACGCTGATCGCATTTATGTGAAGCAGCCGGATCGCATTACGGCATGGGAGCGGGCTACGGGCCGGCATTTATGGAGTCGCAGTCTGAATCCTCGTGCGGCCGCTGGTCGTGAGAACCAGCAGTCTGCGATGCAGTCTCGCAGTGGCAGCGACTTGCTGGAGCGACATGAATTTTTAGGCAGAGTCAGTGCTGATGCACAGCGACTGTATCTGGTCTATGGAGTCAGTGATGGCTCAGGTATGCGGTCAGTGGAAGAATCGCTGCAGTTGCGGATGCGGCTGACTCGCAGTCGTATGGAGGGTTCGGCCGAGCTGTGGGAACTGATCGCGATTGAAAAAAGTACAGGGCGCAGACTGTGGACGGCTGGTGGTGAAGCGGTTGAGGATCGTTTTCGGAATGAGCTTTCGCAGGCGTGGTTTTTTGGTCCGCCGATTGTATCTGAGGGCCGGCTGTATCAGGTCTTCGAGCGGGATGGCCTGATCAGTGCGGGTTGTCTGGATGCGTCGAATGGACAGCTCCTGTGGTCTGTCCCCCTGGTAACTCCTGAGTTTCCGATACAGCAGGATGTGCGTCGTCAGCTGCTGTCTGCTCGCGGCATCGTACACAAGGGACTGTTTATTACGTCGACAACGGCGGGCTGGGTCTTTGGGGTGGACCTGCTGACTCGCAGCGTGATTTGGGCGCAGCAGTTACCGGAGGTGACTGAGGGGCAGATGCGGGGTTTTCCGCAGGCTCGACGTCTGGGTGGCCTGCAGGCTCCGCAGCCATTAACGGGCGTGCGGGTGCAGCGATCGCAGGATCCGCTGCTGACCGGTGAGTCGGTGTTCTGGATGCTGGCCGAAACGCCGGCTCCCGTCGTGGTGCATGCGCTGAGCGGCCGGCTTGAGAAGACTGCTTCGCTGGATGGTACGGTCTGTGTTTACCGTGACAGTGGTCTGGTGGTGCTGGCTTCGCCAATAAAGACGTCGGCCTATACTCTGCCGCAGATGCAGGTCTTGTGGCAGCAGCAGCGTGCCGCCGGAAGTGCATTGCCTGTGGGTCCCGGAGCAGTTTCGAACGGACGATTGCTGATTCCGCTGTCGGATGGTTCGGTACAGGTCCTGAATCTGCAGGATGGCAGTGTGGTTGAGTCGGTGGCGGGGCTGCGTGCCGGCCGAACATCGGGCGGGTTGTATGGAGATGCGACTGGAATTGTCAGTTTTGGACTGGATCACATTTCTGCCCTGGGGCCTGAGCGACGTGAGATTGGCGGGCCGGAAGACTGGCTGCAGCGGGCTCAGTTTTTGCTGGAAACCGGTCAGCCGGCAGCCTGCCTTGCAGTGCTGGCAGATGCCGCGCCTGCAACGATGGATCTGGAGCGAGTGCGGCGGATGCGTTTCCGGGCCACAGCTGCGGTTTATGCGGCTGATCCGGAACAGAATCGCCCGTTGCTGCAGCAGCTGCGGGAACTGGCACCGGCCGGTTCAAGCCAGGCGCTTGCCTGGTATCTGACTTTGGGGGCACTGCGTCCGGGCCAGGAGGATGCTGTTGAGCAGTTTTCGCAGGCGCTGCAGCTTGGTGAATCATTGCTGGAACAGGAGGTGCCGACACTGCAGGCCGTGCTGAATGCGGCAAAATCCGGTGAGGACAATCTTTTGGCCGGACGCAACCTGGCGGGGCTGGAGAGCTGGCGGACGCCGTTGCGTTCGTGGCTGTGTCAGCGGCTCGATGAGCTGCTGAATTACGGTACGGATCTGCAGCGGCAGCAGGTTCGGGATCGATTAAGCGGATACTCGGACGAAGTCCTGCTGCGTCTGACGGGAGCTGTCGCCTCAGCTGAAGCTCTGTCGCGGGCGGACCGTCGAGTTTCAGCGGGCGAGCTGAATGAAGTCACGGTTCAGCTGCTGCTGCAGGCGGTGGTTCCGGATCCTCGTCTGGAAACAGCGGCGGCTGATGGCACAGTGGTGGCGTCACTGCAGCAGCGGCGGCAGCAGGCGCTGCAATTACTGGATCGCTTGCGACAGCTGGCTGAGCAATTGCCGCGAGGGGGCCGGCGACGCCTGACGGAACAGCTGTTGTCGTGGATTCGCCAGCAGGCTGGAGCTGCAGCGGACAGTGAAAGACTGGTGGCAATATCAGCGGAGCGTGACAGACATTGGCGCGAAGTGGCTGAGAGTCCATGGAAGCTGATCCCGGTCAGCACCACAGGCGGGATGATGCCGCGCGTCACCCTCAGCACTATTTTGCGGCGGCAGGGTGTGGATGATCCGGTGCTGCAGGGAATTGAGTGGCGGCTGCGTCGTGAGTCGGATGAGATCCTTGGGGAGGCGGCGCATGAACTGGGCGGTGAAGCGTGGCGAGTTCGTCCCCGCGGTTCGGATGCGCGGCAGGCGATGATGCTGACGGAAGAGTCGATTACCCGAGCGGGGACGGTTTTGATTCATCGCAGTCGGGAGGCGATTACTGCATTTTCGATCGTTGATGGTCGTCTGCTGTGGACGAAAGCGATGACGGGCGATGCCGAGATGCTGCTGTTGCTGGATCGCACCTTCGAAAAATTCAATTTTGATCAAAACTGGCAGCTGTTGTATGAACGCAGTCGGCAGATCTGCGGCCAGAGTTCCCGCTGGATTTGTCTGCTGGGTGATGCACGCCTCGAAATGCTGGATCTGCTGACGGGCGAACTGATGTGGAGTCTGGCGTCAGCGGGAATGTCGCGGCAGGTGTTTGCGGCCGAGCAGGCAGTGTTGCTGCGGGATCCTCAGAGTGGTCGTGAGGTGCAGCTTGAGCCCTTCAGCGGGATACCTCGGCGACGCACCGCCACGAAGCAGCCGTTAACGGCTGATCAGCCGCTGCGACTGCCGTTCAGGGTTCGGGCGGCGGGGCTGTCCGGGAAAATTATCCGGGCCACCGGCAATGAGCTGGTAGCCTGGGATCCGGAGGCCAGTCTGGACGATCAGAGTACTTTGCAGTGGCTGGATGCCGGGACGCTGGAAGTCGTGCGTACGGTTGAGCTGACGGGGCTGGTGCGAGCCCAGTTTCTGGGCCGCGAGCTGCTGGCGGTTTTGCGACAGACACCTGAGATTCAGCTTGTCAATCTGGAGACCGGGGCCCAGCAGGTGCTGAGTTATTCGACGGAGGACGGCAAGCCACTGAATCTGGAGCGTGTAGAGCTGGCAGCAGATGCCGGCAATGTGTATTTGTTTGAAGTTCCTGCGCGTCAGAACGGACTGATACAGCCGCAGATGATGCTGGGGCTGCGCGGTGATGCAATTCGCGGAGAGCTGATGGCGATCAGCCGCAGCACCGGACAGCTGGCGTGGAAGACGACGATTCCGGAAGACACACTGGCGACCTTTGACGGTTCGGACGGGGCCGGACTGCTGCTGACTTCGCTGAGGATGGCACAGCGGGCTGCCAATGCCAACAACATTCCCGGGCTGAATTTTCCGGGTGATACGCAGTTCCTGGTCACGGCACTGGCCCGCAGCAGTGGCCGTCAGCTGCTGAACTACACGGTTGTTTCGCAGTTTCCGGGGCCAGGCCTGCGTTTTGGCCGTACGCCGGAAGGCGGATTTGAACTGGAAGCATTTGGGAATCGTGCGCGACTGATTCGCCAGACGCCAGCGGAAAAATAGACTGCCGGCTTATCGATCAAGACTGCTCGCTGAATGCCTTTCAATGCTGGAAACAGAAACCATGAGTCACGGCAAGTCAACTGATATCACTGTTCGCGAAGTCCAGGTTCGATTTGAACCGGTGCCATATCGCGCCCCGCTGAAATTTGGCGGGCGAGTGGTCAGCAGCGGCTGGCTGGTGAATGCCGAGGTCGTTGTTGAGAGTCGGCTGGGACAGCTCGCTGCGGGTTATGGCAGTATGCCGGTGGGGAATGTTTGGGCGTGGCCTTCGGCGGTCCTTGAGCCGGATCGCACGGAACTGGCGATGAAGGAATTTTCAAGCAGCGCGGGGCAGCTGTTCCAGCAGTGCGGTGAGACGGGACATCCGCTGGAGATTGAGGCTGCGGCTGCCAGTCAGTACGGGGCACTGGCTGTGCGTATCGCTGAGGCACTGGGTCTGCCGGAAGGTCCTCCGGTACTGGCTCAGCTTGTATCCGCCAGTCCTGTGGACGCTGCTGTGCACGATGCCTTTGGTCGACTGCACCAGCTGAATGCCTTTGATACATTGTCACAGCATTTCTGCAATCGAGACCTTTCGGCGTGGCTGGATGAGCAGTTTCGAGGGGAGTATGCGGATCAGTACACCTTGCGGGCTCCGGCTGCAGCTTTGCCGCTGTACCATCTGGTGGGTGCTCTGGATCCGCTGACACCAGAGGACGGAGGCAGCCGGCCGGCGGATGATCTGCCGTGGACACTGGGTGAGTGGATTCTGGCGGACCAGCTGACTCATCTGAAGATTAAGCTGAACGGGGACCAGCTGGACTGGGACGTAGAGCGTGTGCTGGCGATTGAGCGGGTGGCATTGCAGGCTCAGCAGCTGCGCGGGTGTCATGAGTGGTTTTATTCCTGCGACTTTAACGAGAAGTGTCGTTCGGCGGATTACGTTGTTGAGTTTCTGCGGCGGATTGAGTCTGCGAGTGCAGCGGCATTTGCTCGAATCCAGTACATCGAGCAGCCGACCAGCCGTAATCTGCAGGCCGCTGATGCTCCGCACATGCACGCGGCTGCGGCCATCAAGCCGGTGGTAATTGATGAAGCACTGATCTCGTATGAGTCACTGCTGATGGCTCGTGAACAGGGGTACTCAGGGATTGCCCTGAAGGCCTGCAAGGGGCAGTCTGAATCTGTGCTGATGGCGGCTGCTGCGCAGAAATTCGGGATGTTTTTGTGTGTTCAGGACCTGACCTGTCCGGGGGCTTCGTTTCTGCATTCGGCCAGTCTGGCGGCTCATATTCCGGGGGTGGCAGCGGTGGAAGGGAATGCCAGACAGTATTGTCCGGCGGCGAACCGGGACTGGGCCCTGCGAATTCCTGAGGCATTTCGGCTGCGTGACGGAAAAATCGATACAAGCCGTCTGGGCGGCGCCGGGTTGGGTTTCTACTGATCTTCCGTTCGATTCACGGCGAAAAACGCGCCTCGAGGTCGTTTTTAGCCCCTCTGTGACGCTCGGAATGTAACGAACCTGTCAGGAATTCCGGAAAGTTCTGAAAACAACAGTTTTTCCGTCTGCGGAAATCTGGAGTTTGCTTTTCGGGTATGGGTAAGATGGCCGAAGGTTCCTGCGGGATTTTTTAGTCTCGACCGGGTCCTTGCGCGCAGAATGCAAAGGCAGTCTGGCACCCTCCTGGTTTTCTGTCCTTCGGCGGATCCTCCCCCATGAATCCTGTGTTCCGAAAAGGTCTGTTGCTGGCACTGTCAGGATGGGTGCCCACGGTCAATGCTCAGGAGGCAGCTTCCCCCGCACCGGCTCCCGCTGCAGCTCAGGCTGGCAGTTCGGATGATGGCCGGTCCGTGTATTCGGTTCCCAGTCTGAAACCGCAGTGGCAGGCTCAGGCTGTTCTGAACAGGGCGACGGACAAGCTGAAGTACATAACGGCAGATGAAGACATCGTTGTTGCTCAGTCGATGTCCGGCGTCGTGACGGTGCTGAATTCTGAAAACGGTCGCGAGTACTGGTCGGCTCAGGTCGGTCGCACCAATGACGCGACGATGCCAGCGGCCACCGACAGTCAGTTGCTGGCAGTGATTACTGGTCCGACGGTGCATGCTTTTGAGAAATTCACGGGGCGGCGTCTGTTCAGTTATCGTATGCCGCAAAGCCCGTCGGCTGCTCCGATCATTTTCCGTCGTGAGGTGACCTACGGCAACTCTGCTCGCATGTTGCGGTGGATCGTGGTGCCGACCATTGACGGTTCGATTGTTTCCTTCGATGTTGAGGCACTGGAGCGGATGGGGCGTCTGGGGACGCTGCCTGACGACGTCTGGCGTGGCGAGCAGTGGCGATTTGTGATTAGTGAAGACGTCCGGCACAGTGTCCTCGCAGGCAGCAGTCGGCTGGGTTTTGCAACAGGTGCAGGCAACATTTACAGCATCATGCTGTCTGGTTCTGATGCCGGGCAGGGGCGTTTTCAGTTCATCATGAAAAGCGGCGCCAGTGCTCCACCGGTGCTTGCAGTGCGCGGTACGGATGAACGAGTTGTCTCGGCAACGAAAGACGGGCGTCTGTTCTGCGTCGACCTGAACAGTGCCGGCCGGATGCACTGGGGGCTGGCCCTGGCTGCTCCGGTGATGAAACCGATGCTGGCTGTTCAGAATGACCTCTTCTTTGTGACGCATGATGGTGTGCTGGCAAAGCACGATATCATTTCGGGTGATGCCGGACAGGTCAGCAGCGGCACCGGCACTGTGGCATCGCAAAGCGAATCCAGTCGCGGCGAGCTGCGGGCCTACGGTGCATCCGTGGAAGTCAGCATCGACGGACTTACAGCGTTTGCGCCTTTCCGGATCGCCAATCGATCTACTCAGCAGGAGATCCGCGCGATTACTCTCGATCTCAGTCGCACTTCGCTCACATTCACAGCGTCTGCTGCGGATCCGGCTGTGCCTGCGATTACGGTACTGGGTGACGGTCAGCAGTCGACTGGGCTGTCCAGCATGAAACTCAGCCCCGACCAAAAATCAGCAACTCTTGAGTTCGTCGGATTTGACGCGGACGAATACCTGTATCTGAATCTTGGGCTGCAGCACCCTGAAGTGCCTGTCCAGAAGATTACCGACAGCCATCTGGCAGGTGCCGATCTGCGGGCACTCGTGGCTCCAAAGCGAGCTGCATCTGCTGTTGCAGCCGGTGCTGCGGAAGCCTATCCGCCGCGAACCATTACTGGCAGACTGTCGACGGGGGCTCGGCCCTGGAAAGTCTCCGGCATCTCTTCCATTTTGGCTGCCTCGGAATCGACGATTTACTGCGAAGATCTGGCGGGCACGATCGTCGGAATTAACCGCGGAAACGGCAGTGCTGAATTTTCCATGAATGCTGCTGATCAGTCTTTTCGGCTGTTTAATGACCGAACAGATCGCGTGATCACCAGCACGCTGACCGGTCAGATCACGCTGTGGGCTGAACGTCGCATTCAATACGGTGTGACTCCCGTGCCGATCGCCGGAAGCTTCACGTGGCTGGTAACTCCGGTTGCCGAGCTGCAGACCGACTTCGCTCGCTATCACCGCAACCCGGAGCAGCGTCCATTGATGCCGGAAGTACCGGCGAAGGAACCGCAGGTCGCCGTGGCTCCTGATGCTGACGGTACAGGCGGCTGAGACCGCCGGATGAACAGCCGGATGAACAGCCTGGTAACGTTGTACGGTACCAGGCTTTTTTATGCGCCCGCGGGACGAACGTCCGTGGCGATTGTCAAGGAGCAGACGACTGCGACTGACTCTGATAGTGTTGTCTGGGGATGTAGGTCGAGTGTGATGGGCCTGCCGACGACTCCCACAGGATGCACTCACCAATTTCTGCGGGCAGTGCCAGGTCGCGGCAACTGAGCAGGAATTGCTGCAGCAGCGATTCGTTTGCCCGCCGGAATCTGGCAACGGTAACGTGCGGCTGCCACTCCCGGTCTTCGCACCGCAATCCCATTCGCTGCAGCACATTCCGCTGCCGCTGCTGCAGATCTCGCAGCATCTGGACGCCCTCCGCTGACTTCAGTCCCACCCACAGGACTCCGGCCCCGGCTGCGTCGCAAAACGTACCGCCTGTGGACAGCTGCACGCTGACGCGGGGCACGGGAATTTCAGCAAGAGCCTCAGCCAGTTCTACCGTCTGAGGTGCAGAGACTTCGCCGAGGAAGTGCAGTGTGAGGTGCAGATTTTGCGGGGGGACTAATCGCAGGTCAGGACTTTCAGGAACCAGTGCGAGCAGCCGCGCAGCGAGCTGAGCGGGAATCGGGATGCCTGTAAACAGTCGGGGCATGGGCGAATCACCTGCGACCACGGATTTTTTCGGTCGCCAGTGCGGCCGGCGTTCGCACTTCACGATCGGTGGATGTCGCAAGGGACTCCAGCAGCTGCAGGCTTTGAGCAGTACCGATTTCTCCCAGTACTTCTATCAGTACACGTCGGCCGGCACCGCTGGTCACCTGCGGCCAGGCCTGCAGTACTGGCTGTTCTGCCGCTGGTCCCAGTGTCGTCAGTGCCTGCTGTATGTCGTAGCTGAACAGAAAATCTTCGAGGCTGCTGAGTACTGCCGGATCAACACTTGTTGTTTGCAGTCCGATGATCGCCTTGAGAGCTTTTCTGCGGGTGGCAAAATAGAGCGGGTCTGAGCTGGTCGCCAGTCGCCGCAGTTCTGCGATCTGTTCAGCACCGGCCCACTGAGCAAAGACTTCCGCCGCCATTGCAGTCAGCGGAGGATGCTGCGACGTCTGCAGCGGCTTGAGCGTTTCCAGTACCTCACCGCGCAGTGCCGGCATTGCCGGCCGCAGCATCAACTGACTTAGAGGTCCGATTGCGGCCAGATCGCCGTTGCTTGATTTGATGTCCTGCAGGATGCTGCGGATCCGATCTTCCGGAGCGCCCGCGGGGGCCGACGGTGCTGTCGCGTCTATGCCGTTACCCTGGGGAGCCGGCGCACCTGGCTGGCCGGGTATGCCGAAGCCTGGAGGCGGCCCGAATTGAGGCGGAGCTCCGGAGCGTGCCCCCGGTGGTCCGCCGAATGAAGGTGGTCCGCCGAAAGAAGGTGGGCCGCCAAACGAAGGTGGTCCGCCGGCATTGCTGCGGGCTTGCTCCAGTTCAGCCTGCATTCTTTCACGCATCTGGTTCATGCGGTTTTCCAGCATGCTGGCACCGCGACCGGGCATTCTGGGTACCCCGGAGTTTCTGAGACCGGGGATTTCGGGTGGCTGTGAATTATCGGGCATTGCGGCGGGTGAT
>JBJTPZ010000202.1:0-8315 GCA_046075365.1 Planctomycetaceae bacterium | reverse complement strand
CATCATGATCTCTGAATGCGGTACTCCGGTGTTGCCAACGGTATTGACAACGGTGCCGGTGAACGAGTTCACGATGTAAACGAACTGGCCGTCACTGACGAACATAGGCACGTCGCCCAGGTGATACTGGACTGTGTTCTGTCCCTGTTCGCCGTCGCCAAACTGGTATTGTGGTGTGCTGAGTGTTCCCTGACCGCCGAAGTGGGCATCGAAGATACGCTGTACGACAGGCAGCGGTTCAATGCGAGTGGCCGTGCTGACCGGGTTGGCAATCATGGTCTGTGCCAGTACGGCCGGGATCTGGCCGTGCGGGGCAACGACGAGGAAGTAGTCACCTTCAGGCAGTTCGAATGGTCCGATGAACGGGTCATACTGGCCCACGCTGCCGCGGGACAGATCGTCCATGTCGGCACCTTCGAGGGCACCGCCACGGTCTTCAGCGATATTCGAATCGCTGCCGGTCAAAATCAGAGTGTTGGTGCGAGCGTTGAAGATGTACGAGTCGAGGTTGGCTCGCGACATGCCGTCCGCATAATCCACATCAAAGGTGACCGATGCGAATCGAGTTGGATTGGTATGGCCGGGGATCTGCTGGATATCGTCGTAGGTGATGCTGAATCGGTAGAAGTCAACGTCGGACGGGGCAGAGATGCGACCGGAAATCGAGACGGCAGCCTTGTCTGTATTCAGGATATTGCCGACATCCTGGCTGCCGCTGGCCAAAGCGGTGTCGTTGGGGAATGTGCTTTCAGCGTATTCCCCGGCAAGCGGTGAATGGACGGGTTGTCCGTAGACTTCGATGCCATTGGTGGCGAAGCGGATGTCCGAGTAACGCACGACGGTGCCTGGAACTTCGTCTGTTTCCTGCAGGCGAATCTGCAGCTGGTATCCTCCGGACGTCAGTCCGTTGAAGACCTTCGAGCTGTCAATCAGGTCAGCTCGACTGGCCGACGGGTTCAGCGAATCGATGTTGCTGGCACGAACTCGTACCTGGTATGTACCTGTCGTACCGGTGACACCCGGCAACACGACGCGGAATCCGGCATCTTTCTGGTTGGTGCCGTACAGATCATCGCTGAGGTACTGAGACTTGCTGAGCGGGTTGGCTTTCACAAGTGAGCTCTGGCGATACAGCAGAGCCGGATTAGATTCTTCATCCAGCGAGTTATCTGAGAGGGAGATGATGGTGCCGGTGGAACTGATGAGTTCCACGACGGTGTCCAGGGAATGTGTGGTACGATCGATGTCGATCCAGACTTCACTGCCGGCTGTGCCGCTGAAGCTGTAGACGTCCACGTCGTTGGGGGCACTGATGGCACCGTGCACTTCGAACCCCATGCGGAGATTGTCATCGCTGGAGTTCTGAGTGGTGGTGGTACCGTCTGCGTTTTGTACGATGAAGTTTTGTCGGCCCAGTTCACCGAGGAATTCGGCGAGGAATGCGGTGGCGTTGCTGCCTGGAGCAGTAGCACCGAGAGATTCACGTTCGTTGTAAACTGCCACGTTGCGATCGTGGGCGTACTGTGAGATGAGAACGCTGCGCCAGGCGCCGGGCGTTCCAGTGCTGGCGCCGTTGTTATTCGTGTCCTTCAGTGGCAGTCCGTCCAGACCGAAGCCGGCTCCGACTGTGTCATCGGCCAGCGAAGTGAGGATCACGGGGAAGTACGGCTGACCGACGATCTGGAGCACGCCACCGATGCGGTCATCGATATCGAGCGGCTTTCCGGCGGCGGTGAACCCGGCGTTGGCCCCTGACAGTTTCACGACGAGGCTGGCATCCGGATCACTCTGCAGACGCAGTCCTCCGAAGGTGTGGAAGTTCGGAATGACAATCTCGTTCTGCAACACGTGAACAATGTCGGTGTCATCCCACACCGACTGCGTTGTCAGCGTTTCGCCGCGGACCACGATACCGTTGACGGCGTTGCGTCCCAGGAGGTTGCGAACCACCAGCGGGCCCTGGTTGTAGCCGTATCCGCTGAAGGCATTGTTGAAACCGGTTGAGCGACCGTAGTCGCCCTGCAGTTCGGTCGTCATTGCGTTGGCGTTGATGGACAGAACGGGTCCGGAGTTATCGCGGAAGATATTATTGATAATGACGGGTTGTGAGCCGCGGGCGAAGATTGTGCCTGACGAGTTGGCCGTGCGTCCGTAGCGACTGGCGGGCGCGGTACCGCCGACACCATCGCGGTTTTGTTCGAAGATACTGTTGGCGACACGCAACTGTGCCTGATGAGCCTCAATGACATTGAAGCCAGCGAAGTTGCCGTCCGTCGGAATGACGTTTCCGCCGAAGGTCACCAGTGCGTGATCGATGCTGGCGGAAGAGTTTGGTGCGAGGTAGATACCGCCCCAGAGGCCCACTCCTGCGGTGCGACTGGGACTAATTTCATTGACGCCCAGACTGTCATCGTTATTGGTATCGAATGTGCCGCCGGCACCGTAACGGTCGTCGAGACGTGACGTGATGATAATTTCACGACCGGCAACTGCTTCAGCGATGATCTGTCCACCCATGCCGACTTCGATGCGGGCGCCTTCCAGCTTCAGGATCATGTCGGGGTCAATGACGAGGCTGGCGTCAAGGCGAGCTCGGTTTCGCCCAGTCAGCGACAGGTCCAAAATACCAGTGAGCGTAGTTCCGTTATCGGTGAATGTGGTTGAGGAAGCATTGAGGTTTGCGATCAGGGTGTAGTTGCCGCCACCGGTGTCGTCTGAGCGATACAGGCGTCGCGACGTGTAGGGAGCAATAGCGGGAGGCAGATTCGAGAGGGCAACGGAGCCACCTGCGGATGCCACAGTGACATTTCTGGTGGGCAGACTGGCGGGGCTCTGGTTCCCGGCTGCGTCTACGTAGACGAGGCGATAGTTGTAGGTGCCAGTGGCCAGTGTTCCGCCGGTTGCTGCGGACAGGGAGACCAGCACAACCGGAGGTGCATTGACTTCGAGGAACGGTCCGCCTGGGCTGCCTTTGATGCTGAGGTTTTCGGCGATCACATGGACGACGTCACGGTCATCAAACCGACCGGCGACGGTCATTTGACGAGTGGGCGTACCTGGGGCTGTCTGAATGCGGATAAAGAGCCCGTTTGTCGAGTTGTTTACGAGAGTATTGCCGTAGATATCCGGTCCAACGCGGCTGTAGTCGGGGGTGAACGGCACGGACTGGTATGCGGGCGCAGTAAAGGTTGTTTCTTCGAAGCTGTCGGGATCGGCTGACATGGCCGAATCTTCGCTGCGGCTGATGGTGTTGTTGTAGATACCTGGGCGAGCCTGCACCATGGTGATCGGGTTGACGATCTGGTTGACGGAGTCAACGTCGAGCTTGCCACCGCCGTACTGGAGAGTGGCGAATGCCACATAGTCCATGAAAATGCCCTGTCGCTCGTAGTTGATGCGACCTTCGGCATTATCGACATCGCGACGGAAGACCAGTCCGCCCCAGTTACCGGCCTTCGGGGTGGTAGGAATCGGAGTCGTGTCGCCGCCGATGGTTTCATCGCGCCAGGAGGTCAGCGTGACATCCTGGAACGGCGTACCGAGAACCTGCAGAGTGGCACCGCCACGGTCGACGGTGAGCGAGGAGCTGCCGGCGCCGATCAGTGAACCCTGCATTTTGAAAATGGCACCAGCGTCAATCATCACAACGACATCTTTAGGGATGTCCATATTGCCGCCGTCGATCAGTTCGAAGCCAGAGTCATTCAGGCCGATCTGGAACGGGACATTGTCCCCTTTGGTTGCGACATTGCCGTCTGTTCCGCCGTTGCCGACGATACGCACTATGTCTCCGGGCTGAGCAGCGGCCAGGGCAGCATTGATGCGATTGTAGAGATTAACGACGTTGCCACCGGCGGTCATCGACTTATCGACGACTCGCAGGCGGCTGATGTCAACGGCGCGGAACCAAAAGTTGTACACTCCGCCTTCGACCCCGTCGTGGTCACCATCCAGCCGCAGAGAAGGCTGGTTGATGGCCGAATCGCGGATGGTGGAATCCGTATTGGGGCGGAAATTCAGCCGCAGGTCATATTTGCCCTGCGTCGTGCCGTACATCCCGTTGTCCTGAATTGTCGGGTCGTACGAATCATTGCCGCTGGCGCTGACACCGATGTAATAGGTGCCGGCAGCCAGTTCCATGGACAGCTGGGAGTCTTTGCTGAAGTAGTCGTCGTTCTGCCCGATCAGAGTCCGTGCGCCGCCGGACTCTTCGCGATACAGCCGAATCACAGTGTTCAGCAGGCTGGCATTACCCATCCGCTCGGCAATGGTTTCGGCCGTGAACTGACCGGTTTTGGGCAGCACAAAGCGATACAGGTCGATGTCGCGACTTTCAGGGCGATACAGAGCCTGTCCGTGAATTACGTCAGCATCACCTGGGAAGTCCGGCTCAGCTGTGGTGGTTTGCACGCTGGGGCCTTCGAAACCGCCCATCACGGTCAGTTCAGGCAGATCATAAGCGTGGCCCAGACCCAGCAGGTGCCCGATCTCGTGCATGGCAGTGGAGAACCAGGAACCAGCGTACGAGTCATCCCAGGTTTCGGCGTTGTCCATGATCGCCAGGTTCAGCGGGCGGCTGGAGTATCCGATGACGCCACCGGCACCAGTGATGATGGCGGGGTTGATAGCGCGCAGGTCACCGGTAACGACGGTGAAACCCTGGTTGGCTGTCTCGACAAACTGGACACCGAGCTTCTTTGAGAACAGGTCAAAAATCTCGCGAGTACGCTGCTTTTGATTTTCGGTGATCAGATTGGACAGCGGTGCTCCCTGCGGAGTGAAACCGTAGTTCCGCTGGAAGTTGTAGAAATAAGTTGTGATCTGCGGATCCTGGTCCAGCGGAAACTCGAGATGAGTTTCTTCCGGCACGTTGATGTCACGATGACCGGGTTCGTCACCGTTGCCAGGGAAGTCAAACGGGTAGGCGCGAGACAGAATCTGACCGCTGATGATCTGGCTTTGGCTGCTGAGAGTGCCGAGACTGACGGAGTTGCCGAAGGATGAGCCCGGATCGAGGAACGCGAAGCTGATGTTCGAGGAAGTGAGTGTGAGATTGGTGTACTGATTGCCGGCGATGGTTGTGCGGACGAGGCGATTGACCTGAGTATTCAGGTTCATGGCCCAGGCGAGCTGCGATGGTGTGGTACCACCTGTGCTGTCCAGTACAACCGTGATGGCGCGATTATTCACAGTGATCGAGGGCA
Source organism: Planctomycetaceae bacterium (assembly GCA_046075365.1). Lineage (GTDB taxonomy): Bacteria > Planctomycetota > Planctomycetia > Planctomycetales > Planctomycetaceae > SXXK01. Next base: position 3,111 of record JBJTPZ010000202.1, on the reverse strand, counting down.
TCCCGTTTGTGCCCAGCGCGGCGGTGGAAAAGGCCAGGGTGATCGGGTTCCCGTCGATCGACACGATCGGGTCAATTGTGACCGTGGCGGCAGCGGCACCGGTGGTGCCAAAGCTGCTGCTGAACTGTTCTGAATAGCTGGTGACCGTGGGTGGCAGCGGGATTGATTCATCGGTGCCGATTCGCAGCCGATACTGACCATCGCCTGAAAGCTGATCGATCGGTTTGGCAAAGGTCAGCACAGCGGTGTTTGTTGCGGCGGAGTAATTCACAGATGTTGGCAGATGCACGACGTCGTCTGTGTTTTCAACCGTATTTCTTGTGGCGTGCAGCTGGTAGAAATTGCGGTTCTGGGCCGAGGCTGTGTCCAGCGTGTCCTGATTGAAATAGACGACGATCTGGTCGCGCTGCTGCGTCAGGCTGCCGTTGGCATTGCGTGTGATGGGCTGAGGCACCACGGACCGGACCTGAGCACCGAGGTTCAGTCGGAAGTAGAAGTATCCGTCAGGGTCAGACGTGCCACTGCTGAAAACTTCTCGGTTGGTGTTTTGCAGCGGGTTGCTGCCACTGCCCTTGATGGTGATGCGATAGAAGTCGTCGGCAAGGTTCTGCGCGAAACGCAGTACGACGTCTTCACTGGTCGCCCCGAGACCGACGTAGCCGAGTGTCACAGGTACTTCGTTGCCGTCGCTGAAAGTACCGTCACGACCGGACCGAGTGACCACGATCGGTGAATTGTTGAACAGGCGATTGTTGCTGGAATCAATCTGCTGCCCAGGATTGAACTGCAGAGTCAGTTCTTTGGGAGCAACAGTCAGCGTTTCGTTGGGTTTAAGGAAGTTGCCGATGTTGGGCCGGACTGCCACAAGTGTCGGAGCGGCCAGCAGGGTGCGGGATTCCAGTGAATCTTCCAGCCGGGCCTGTCTGCGGACCGGAGCACGCCGTTTGATTGGCATCCGGGTCTGGTTCAGGCGATTGCGAACAGCAGTCAACCAGGCAGAAATCAGCATTGCGTCAACCCTGAAAATCTCAAGTGAAAGATGCAGCGGACAGGCTGTGCAGAAAATAGCGGGGGATGCCCCGGGAATTCCGGACAGGAAAGATGCGCAGGTCTGCAGGAACCAACAAAACACGAAGACCGCGCGGGTTCGCTGAATACGAAACCAGGGAAAAACATGAGATTGTGCGGATCTTTACAGTGTTCTGTCAATTGCAAACATGCCCGGGCCCGCGATCGGCGCAAAATGCGCAGGCCGGGACCTGGATTCCATCCTCTCTTGATTCGACAGGCAAAATCAGCCAGGTGAGCCCGGCAAAGGGGGCCACAGCGTTTTCGCCGCTCAAGTGTCAGAGGTATGCCGAGAATTGGGATTGTTCCCTGCATTCAGCATTCAACGGAAAGTCCTTGACGCGGGATTGTGCTTTCTCTACGGTCCCAACTCAACCGCTTTTCCCCAATCGCCGGTTCCAAATCGATTTTGCTTGACAACCCATACGACGGAATACTTTTGGAAAGTTGCTGAAATGGCAGATCTTGTTGCTCCACATGGAGGTCTCAGTGAACCCGTTTGCCGGACCGTGCCGGCCGCTGAAGTCGAAGCGTTTCTGGCGGATGCCCGAACACTTGTTCAGGTCCCGGTATCATCCGCTGACCTTTCGACGGTGTATCGATTCGGTGACGGGACGCTCAGCCCGCTGACTGGGCCGATGTGTTCAAAGGTTTACAATCAGGTTTTGGACGAGTGTTACGTGGTCAGCAACGGCGCGCGGTATGCGTGGACCATTCCGCTGGCGTTCCCGATCACCGCTGAGCTCGCTAAATCACTCAAGCCCGGACAGCGTGTGGCGCTGACATCTCCGGCCGGGGACATTGTGGCAACTTTAGAGCTGAACGACGTTTACGCGTGGCCGAAGCTGAAGTATCTGCGGTCGGTTTATCTGACCGAGCGGGTCGATCATCCGGGGGCCGACATGGTTCTGAAGGGCGACGCAGACAAGTCGCACCTGATTGGTGGTGAAATCCGGGTGCTGCCGCAGCCGAAGAATCCGGCGTTTGGCAAGTACGTGCTGACTCCTCGGGAAGTTCGCCAGCTTCTGGCCGCTCGTGGCTGGAATGCCGTCGTTGCCTTCCAGACTCGTAATCCGCTGCACCGCGCACACGAATACGCGCTTGTATACGGTCTTGAAACCCTGCTCCGGGAAGGTTTCAACGCGGGCGCCTGCCTGAATCCGCTGATCGGCGAAGTCAAAGGTGACGACGTCAATGCCGAAATCCGCATGCAGACGTATGAAAAGCTGATTACCGACCGCTCGCTGGGGGATGGCGACAGCGATAATTCCCTGTGGGGACCACGAGGCGAATCCGTGCCGGATCGCGTTGTCCTGCTGGGGCTGGACATCAAAATGTTCTACGGCGGGCCCAAAGAGGCCGTCATGCACGGGATTTATCGCCAGAACATGGGTTACACCCATCTGGTGATCGGTCGCAAGCACGCCGATGCCCCGTACGCGAACGGCGAAGCGATCTGGGGTGACTTCGACGCTCAGGAAATCTTCCGGAATCTCGCCGGTGACCTGAAAATTCGTACAGTCAATGTGGGATTTGCGGCTTACTACGAGTCGATTGGGCGAGTGGATTTGATGGAGCGTCACAAGGACGAGAAGCCGTGGTCGATCAGCGGCAAGGACATTCGGGCGACACTGCAGCGTGGCGACCTGGTGGATGGTCGCATTATGCGTCCGAGCACGTCTCAGATTCTGTCAGCGGCGATGAGGACTGGCTGACGGCTGTCTGTTCTGGCGGCTGAAAAATTCCTGAACGGCCTCCCTGGCGGGGGGCCGTTTTTTGTTGGTGAGGCGGGAAGTTCGGCGAAAGCTGCCGGCAGCGGTCATGCGGTGTGGATCGGTGAGAATGTTTTTTCGAGTTCGTCTGAATGGTCCGGTTATTCCGTGAAACTGGGATTTCCCAAAGGGCGATATCCAGAAGAGACGTGCGGTTGCGCATCGGCTGCGGCAGGATTTTGGGCAGAGCCTGAGTCTGAGCAGTCGGGGACCGCTCTGTGCTCCTTACAGCTCGAGCGTTGGCAGAGAAGAACATGATGTTTGAATTTTC
>JBJTPZ010000201.1:0-19613 GCA_046075365.1 Planctomycetaceae bacterium | reverse complement strand
GCGTGGCGGATGGAAGAACGTGATGTACTGCTGGCGACGGCATGAGCATCCAGATCCTGATCGACATGAATCTGTCTCCCGATTGGGTGGATGAACTGGCAAAACACGGCTGGGCTTCCACTCACTGGTGCTCGATTGGAGATCCGCGGGCGACGGATCGTGAGATAATGGACTGGGCTCGAAACCACAATCACGTGGTATTCACGCACGACCAGGACTTCGGAGCAATGCTTGCGTTGACACACGCGGCCGGGCCCAGTGTCATTCAGGTTCGTGGCCAAAACGTATTGCCAGATCACCTGGCACCAATCGTCTTTGCAGCACTGAAACAACACGAAACAGATCTGGCTTCCGGGGCGTTCGTTGTGGTTGACGAATCAAGATCTCGAGTGAGAGTATTGCCGATCTGAACAGCGCGCCCCGCGTTTCGGCGAACAATGCCATGCACACCGAGTTGGCGGCGGTGCCAGATTCACTTTACAACGTCACTCGCGCGAAACGGGTGATTGCAAGCGTTCGACTTTCATTGTCGCTCGGGGCTGCGTGAACTGATGTCAGTGCCACCACTCTCCCACCACCATCACCCCGCAGTCAGGTTTCGTTTTTTGCCGAAGCTGCTGAGCGGTCGCAACTGTGTGTTTTGGGACATTCTAAGCGGTCCAGACGGATGATCACCCGGGGCGATGTGCGAGTCCGAGACGGGCGAGAGTTGCGGGGGAAATGGGTGGCGGGTGGCGGGTGATGGGTGATGGGTGGCGGATGATGGGTGGCGGGTGATGAGTGGCGGGTGGTGGGTGGTGTCGCGCCTGCTGCTGCGGCGGAGAGTCTGGATTCTCGGGTGGCGTCCGAAGTCGTCAGCAGTATGGGCGTTGTGTTGCGGGGAGTGTGCTGGCTGGGGAGTTGGCCGAGTCTCAAAACGCCGGCGGTCGGTGGATTTCGATTTTTCTGAAACTGCTGGAGGGCTTGAGTTGTGCGGGCTGACAGCCGGGTTGAGATTGCCGTGGCGAGGTCTGGGCGTTGTTGGACGATGTCAGCAGGGCTGATGATGGTGTTCCGGGCTGTTTCATGGGGGGGGAGACGTGGGGGCATGAGACGCGGGGTCTGTGGGGACTTTGCGGGTGAGCGATTCGTTCTGCGGTGAGTTGCAAGAATCGGGGTGCTGGGTGTTTGGTCGTTTTTTCGTCGTTTGTGGTTCTGGGCACTGGGGGGTGTGGCGCGGCTTTCCGTCTGTGGCGGTGAACTATAGACTTTGTGGCCAGTGCACCGGCTGTCGGCAGGCCGGGTGTGTCTGGCGGAACTGAACCGAGCTGGTGTGGAGCGAGCAGATGCGATGGTCATGTGGAATTGTGCTGTTGGCGGCTGTGATGCTGCAGTTGTTTCCGCACGGGCTGGTCACAGCGGACGATCCTCCGACGGCAGCGGAGCGAGCGCGGCAGGATTTTGAGTTGATGCGTTTGCTGGCGGAGGCATACGAGCAGGTGGATACTCAGTATGTCCGCGAGGTTGATCGGCGCAAGCTTGTGGATGCAGCGATTCGCGGGATGCTGAAGGAGCTGGACCAGTATTCCACCTGGGTGCCTCCTGAGGAGCTGGGTCGTTTTGAGCAGTATCTGGAGCAGGAATTTGTGGGAGTCGGGATTCAGGTGCAGCAGGGTGTGGGTCGTCTGGAGATATCGACGGTGCTGCGTGATTCGCCGGCGTGGCGTGCGGGAGTGCGGCCGTCTGATCTTTTGCTGGAGGTCGACGGGACTCAGGTTTCGATGCTGAGTCCTGGTGAGGTTTCGAAGCTGATTACAGGTCCACTGGGTCGAGTGGTGATTTTGGGTGTGCAGCATCCGGGATCGACGGAGCTGTCGAAGCTGGAGGTGGTGCGTGAGAAGATACAGATGCCGACGGTGACGGGTGTTTCGCGAACTGAGGCGGGCTGGAAGTGGCTGCTGGACGGTGCCAGGCCGGTGGCCTATGTGCGGATGGCTCATTTCAGTCGGGTGACGACGGGGGAATTCCGTTCGGCATTGCGTGAGATTGCTGAGCTGAAGCCGGAGGCATTGATTGTTGATCTGCGTTCCAATCCTGGTGGTCTGATGGACACGGCGATTGAGGTGGCGGATATGTTTTTGGAGAGTGGCCGGATTGTGTCGATGAGTGGTCGAGCGGTGAAGGAGCGGGTGTGGGATGCGAAGTCCGGCACTGAGGTTCCTCTGGGTTTGCCTTTGGCGGTGCTGATTAACCGGCAGTCGGCATCGGCGAGTGAGGTGTTATCTGCGGCGTTGCAGGACCGGGAGCGGGCGGTGGTGATGGGTGAGCGCAGTTTTGGCAAGGGGAGTGTGCAGACGGTGGTGCGGATGGAGAATGGTCGTTCGGCGATGAAGCTGACGACAGCCGGTTATGTGCGTCCGAGCGGTGTGAACATTCATCGTTATCCGGATTTGAAGGCTGAGGACGACTGGGGAGTGAAGCCTTCTGAGGGTCATGTGGTGGTGCAGACGGACGAGCAGTTTTCGGCGTGGCTGAAGCAGCGTGATCAGCGGGACGGACTGGTTCCGGGTGGAGATTTGTCGGCGGTGCTGTCGGCGGACGAGGCTCTGCGTCACGCGGTGGAGTGGGCGAACGGTTTGCAGACTGCGGGGCAGTAATGTTTCAGATGGATCAGAAGTTCCAGCTGCACAGTGAGTTTGCACCGGCTGGTGACCAGCCGAAGGCGATAGATTCGCTGGTGGCGGGTGTGCGGGACAACCGCAGGACTCAGGTGTTGCTGGGAGTGACGGGATCGGGCAAGACGTTTACGATGGCGAATGTGATACAGCGGGTGCAGCGTCCGACGCTGGTGCTGTCTCACAACAAGACATTGGCAGCGCAGCTGTATTCTGAGTTTCGCGAGTTTTTTCCGCAGAATGCGGTGACGTACTTCGTCAGTTATTATGATTATTACCAGCCCGAGGCATATATCCCGCAGCGGGACATTTACATCGAGAAGGACGCATCGATCAATCAGGAGATTGATCGTCTGCGTTTGCTGGCGACCAGTGCGCTGGTCAGTCGCAGTGATGTGATTGTGGTGGCGACGGTGAGCTGTATTTACGGTCTGGGTTCGCCGAAGGACTATCTGGCGATGATGGTGCCGCTGCATGTGGGTCAGCAGGTGGATCGGGACAGTCTGTTGTTGCGGCTGGTGGACATTCAGTATGACCGGAACGATTTTGACCCTGCGCGGGGCAAATTTCGTGTGCGGGGTGATGTGATTGAGATCTGGCCGGCGTATGAGGAGTTTGCGTATCGGGTGGAGCTGTGGGGTGATGAGATTGAGAAGCTGAGTATGATTGACCCGGTATCGGGTCGGGAATCGCAGTCGCTGCGTGAGATTTACATCTATCCGGCGAAGCATTTTGTATTGCCGCAAAGTCGTATTGATGCGGCGCTGGATGAGATTCGGGAGGAGCTGGACGCGACGCTGAAGGTGTTTCAGCAGGAGGGGAAGTTACTGGAGGCGCAGCGGCTGGCCGCAAGGACTCGTCATGACCTTGAGCTGATGAAAGAGACGGGATTTTGTCCGGGGATTGAGAACTACAGTCGTGCGCTGGCGGGTCGGAAGCCCGGTGAAGCGCCGTACACGCTGTACGACTTTTTTCCTGAGGATTTTCTGCTGTTTGTGGACGAGTCGCATGTGACGGTACCGCAGATTCGAGCGATGTATGCGGGCGATCATGCGCGGAAGACGACGCTGGTGGATCATGGATTTCGGCTGCCGATGGCGAAGGACAACCGGCCGCTGAAGTTTGACGAGTGGAATTCGAAGCCGTCGTATCGGGTGCTGGTTTCAGCGACGCCGGGTAACTGGGAGCTGGATCAGACGGACGGCGAGGTAGTGGAGCAGGTGATTCGTCCGACGGGTCTGGTGGATCCGGAGATCCACGTCGTACCGGCTCGCGGTCAGGTGCCGCATTTGCTGGAGCAGATTCGTGAGCGTTCGGGGATGGGGGATCGGGTGCTGGTGACGACACTGACGAAGCGGCTGTCGGAGGATTTGACTCGTTACATGAAGGAGGAGGGAGTGCGGTGTCAGTGGCTGCATTCTGAGCTGAATGCGGTGGAGCGGGTGGAGATTCTGCGAGAGCTGCGTGAGGGGAAGTATGACGCGCTGATTGGCGTGAATCTGCTGCGTGAGGGTCTGGACCTGCCGGAAGTGTCGCTGGTGGCGATCATGGACGCGGACAAGGAGGGTTTTCTGCGGAGCGAGACCAGTCTGATTCAGACGATTGGCCGATCGGCTCGAAACGTGAATGCGCGGGTGATTTTGTATGCGGACACAGTGACTGAGAGCATGCAGCGGGCGATTGACGAGACGAATCGTCGGCGGGCGCTGCAGCTGGAGTATAACGAGCGAAACGGGATTACTCCTGAGACGATTCGCAAGGCGATTCGGCGGGGTATTGAGGAGGAGATTGAGGCGCGTCAGGTGGAGCGTTCGGCAGCGGGAGCGGCCAGTGAGTCTCAGTTTGTGACTCAGGAGTATCTGCGTGAGCTGGAAGGGGAGATGCTGGAGGCAGCGGAGCAGCTGCAGTTTGAGCGTGCGGCGCAGCTGCGTGACCGGATTCATGAGCTGAAGAAGAAGCTGGGCGAGCCGGTTCCTGAGGAGGAGTCGGCAGATTCTCCTGGATTTGCTCGGCGTGGTGGCGGTGGCGGTGGTCGTGGACGTGGCCGAGCGGCGGGTGGCGGAAAAGGTTCCGGGGGTGCTCGAGGTGGCGGTCGTCGGGGAAAATAGCTGGCTGGGCTTCAGTGGGACTGAATGAAACGGCGGGAATTTCCGGGAAACTCGTGTCTGGTCCGGCTGTAACGGTTGCAGCATGCAGGGCACGGAGATTTCGCATGCCGGGCTCGGATTTTCATTGACATTCGTCGGACGTCTGTTCCGGCTGTGCGGACTGCGCCTTGTTTCGCGCGCCTGCGTTTCCTGCCGATCTGTGCACCTGTGACAGGCGATGTAAATCCGTTGAATTCCTGTCTGTGCAGGGTCGATTTTCAGGAGCGAAGGAGGGCCTTATGCTGGTACTATCACGTCAGAGTGACGAGACAATTGTGATTGGTGACAACATCCGTGTAACGATCGTGGAAGTCCGTGGGGACAAGGTGCGTATTGGCATCGAAGCTCCGCGGGATGTTTCTGTGCATCGTCAGGAAATCTATGATGCGATCCGCCGGGACGCTCAGTCCGGTGTGAAGGCTGGCTGAAGCAGTTCAGCTGACTGACCGACGCGCGAATGGCCTGCGACAGATTTGATCTGCCGCGGGCCATTCGCGTTTTTGGGGGGTGGTGCTGGCGTGGTGGCCGTTATTTGCGGCTGAGGTTCCAGACGGTATCGGAGTGTTCGCCGCCTTCCAGCATAGCACTGACGACTCGAGAGAGCAGTACGAGTGTGGGGCCGTCATCGGGCCATGCTTCGAGGATTTCTCCGAGCTGGCGGGCTGCTTTTTTCAGATCATTTTGTTCGAACAGCAGCAGGGCCTGTTCGTAGCGCTGATTGAGTTCGCGTGAGCCGGCGTCATTGAGTTCGAACAGTTCCACGGGTTCCTGCATATTGACGACTCGCACACGACACAGTCTGCGGCGCACAAATTCGGGTCCCAGATGTTGTTCGGCGGCTCGTGACAGCAGGATGCGGGTCTGCAGCTGTTTTGTGACTCCCTGAATGCGGCTGGCCAGATTGACTTCGCGTCCGAGCGGTCCGTATTTGAAGCGGTAGGCGGAACCGGAGTTCCCGGCGCGTGCTTTTCCGGTATTGATGCCGATGGAGAAATCGACATCTTCGCCGATGACGGGGCGCCATTTGGCGGTGAGGGCGGCGCGTCGACCGAGCATTGCCTGAGCGGCTCGAGCGGCCCTAACGGCGTGATCCGGCTGTACCTGGGGAGCCCCGAACATGCCCATGACGGCATCGCCCACATAATCGACGATGACGCCACCCTCAGCATCGATGCATTCGGAGACTGCTCCGATGACATCGTTGATGAATGAAAAGATGGTTTGTGCATCGACAACTTCGCTGATGGCACTGAAGCGGCGGACGTCACAGAAGATGACTGAGACTTCGACTTCCTGACCGGCCAGCAGATCGGGGTTGTGTTTGAGGTGTTTGGCGAGGCTGGAGGAGAAGAACTGGGCGAACAGAGTCTGATTTCGCTGGGATTCTGCTTCCTGCTGCTGTCGATCCAGTTCGGCAGCGACGGAGAAGGCCAGCAGTTCCATCAGGTTGGCGTCCATTCTGGAGATGTCGGTGGCCATGCTGAGCTGACTTTCCGGCAGTCGCTCGCCGTAAAGGACTCCGAGGACGCGGCGTTCGCGGCTGACGATGGGCGAGGCGATGACGGCGTCGAGGCGAGCCACACTGGCGGTGGGGCGGTATGTGCCGGACGTCCAGAAGGTGCGGCAGTGCTGCAGGACTTCCTGCAGCACGAAGGCACTGCAGGGGCGACCTTCTGAGTGCAGTTCGCGGACCTGCACCCACTGATCGTTGATGTACAGCAGGACTCGAGCGGCATCGAAACCCACAACGCGAACGGCGCCATTGACGGCGGCGGCGTACAGGCCTTCGGCATTGCGAGCATTGCGGAAGACTTCCATCGTCTCCTGCAGGACTCGCAGAATATGTGACAGGCCGGAATCGGAAGCGGCATCTTCGATCTGCAGTGGCCGGGCAAATTCATCAGAAAAATCCAGCATCTGGCCGGGGGCCATGCTGATGTTTCCGAGGCTTTCCAGTCCGGAGTCTTCTTTGGAGCTGGTCTGGGGGGTGCTGAGCACCACAGTGTGGCCGGAGGCGAACTGCAGAGTGACGGGCAACGGGAATTCGCCGCTGCCGCCGGCTTCCAGCGAGCTGCTCTGGTCGATCCTTACATCGACTGATGTGCTGATGTTGGTGAGCCGTACGGCATTTGCACCGCTGCGGGTGGCCTGCAGCTGTCGCCGGGCCACTTTTTTGTTGTCCAGTGACGCCATGACGATGCGAGTGACACCGCTGGAGGCGGCGACGGAGCCAGGTCCCTGTTCACCCTGCTGCTGTCGTCCGAATTCCAGCGGTCCCTGGAGCTGGCCTTCGTAGAGCAGTACGTCGTTATCGGTGATCCTGACCTGCAGCGGCATATTCAGCGTCCATCAATTGCGTTGAAGAACGCATCAATTCCTTCGCGATACTCAGCCGGGATCTCTTCGCTGGTATTTCCGGTAGTCTGTCGGACACCGCGTTCCTGGATCACGGCAGCGGCATCTGCATCGGGTCCGAAGTGTTCGAGGGCTGCGCGGTCTGTGGAGCCGCTGCCGCCACCGCCTGGGCTGGACCCGCCACCGCCACCGCCGCTGCGCGGGTTGGCGCGGCGGGTCTGCAGCAGCAGTTCGATCGCTTCAGTTTCGGCGGCGATCACGGGACCGTCGGTGCGGGGAGTCTGCAGCTGTGTCCATGCATCGCCCATGGCGTGACCGACGGCTTCCAGCAGGCCGATTTCGCGGCCGAATTTTTCACCGCCGTCAGGCAGGGCTTCAATGTCGGTGATCACGTCTGAGACTCGTTCGTACAGGCTTTGCTGTACGGCGGAGAGTTCGCGGACGGACTGTGTCCAGCGAGTGGTATCATCGACGGTTTTTTGAGTGGCGCGAGTCTGTTCGCGGAGATCCATTTCACCTTCCAGAATTCGCATGACTTCCAGAATGATCTCGGGCGGCAGGCTGGCACTGTTGCCGGGTTTGCACTGACCGCATTTGGAGGGCGAGACCAGTTCTTCGGCCCAGCGATCGAGTGTATCGGCCCAGAGTTCAGCGCGTGAGATTGATTCGCCGGTGCGATTACTGCGAATGACGTCTCCGATGGCTGCGACTTTGGCGACTGCTTCCTGATCTTCCATTTCTTTGAGGATGCGTACGAATTTGGCTTCGTTGCGGCGGTCGGCGTAAGCCTGGAGGTCATCCTGGATGATTCGCAGTTTCTGACTTTGGGCGGTTTCGCGAGCGGCCGCGGAGCCGTTGGCTTTGTCGACTGGCTGGGCGGCTTTGCCGGACTGCACGCCAAACCCGTCATAGAGTGATCTGTTGAGGCTTTCGGCCACTGCCAGCTGTTCTCGCGAAGCGGCTTTGAAGCGTTTTACGAAAGTGCTGTCTTCGAGATCGTCGAGAATCATCTGCAGCTGTTCGCGAACTTTCAGGAATTCGGCCAGCAGATCGGCCTGCTGGTGAACGGACTGGTCCATTGGCTGATCGCCTTGCGGCTGGTTCTGGCCCTGCGGAGGCTGGGGGCCGCCCTGCACGATGGTTGAGGGCAGACCGAGTTTTGAACTGGAGGGTTTGCTGCCCTGCTGCTGCTGTTCGGCCGGTTTTTGATCCGGGGCATTAAAGCCGGATTCGACATCGGTGATGGTGGGAGTCTGGTTGCCTTTGGGCTGAGGTGCGGCTGCTGATCGCGAGGCTGCGGCCTGTGACAGCAGTTTGGCGACCGACGGCATACGGTTCTGGGAAATATCCTGCAGCTGCTGCAGACCCTGGGCCCATGTTTCGACGTGTCCGGCGAGGATTTCGCGGTTCCGCATGGCCTGACGGATCAGGTCTTCTCCCTGCATGACGACGGCGTCCAGTCGCTGTCCGTTGGCTTTTTCGGCGGCTGCCTGCTGTTCAATCTGCCGTCGCACCGAAGGCTGATCAAACTGCTCGGCCGACATTTGCCGGATCTGTCGATTGACATCGTGCAGTCGCATTTCTTCTTCGTAGACGTCGTCGGCGGTACCGGCCCAGCGACGCAGCTGTTCCATCAGCCAGACGGCATGCTGTTCGGCCGTCATGACGTGAATAACGATGGGTGACGAGTAAACTTTGCCGCGGCCGGCGAGATAATCTTCGGCCCAGGCTCGCAGTTCCAGAGTCTGTGCGGGGACCTTTTCTGTGGCGGCACAGAAAACGGTTTGTCCGCCTGTTTTGAGCAGTTCGGGCGAGCCCTGTTCGACCAGTCGGCTGCCCTGCTGTGGTTCGGGGTTATTGACGGGGTCGGCGATTCCGCGCCATTCGATTCCGACCTGTCGCAGTCCGAAATCGTCGCGTGACTGAAGATCGAATTTGACGGCGTCGGTATCGAGCACGACGGCCTGCGGTTCGAGTGCTTTCAGCTGCACATCCGGCTGCCGGTCATCGACGGCATTGACCTGCACTTTGAAGGCCGTGCGGGCAGCGAGTCCGAGTACGTCCTGCCACTGCAGTTCGAGCGATTCAGCGGCGGTGACGGATCGCTGAGCTGACTGCAGCACGGATTTTTGTACGCTGGCGGGCTGGCCATTGATCGAAGCACTATTGAGTTCGCGGCTGACTTCGGCCTGAATGGTGGCCTGCGAGCCTTTAAGAATGGACACGGCGCCACCGCGGATGTCGAGCCGTACCGGACGGCTGTACTGGAGGTAGGCTGGCAGGGTGACGAGTGCGGTGGCGGACTTGAGTTCCGGGCGTTCGGCCACATCGAGCTGAATCTGACCGGTCCAGTCCCCGACGCGAAGCTGGAGCAGATCCTGCTGAGTGCGACCGGGCAGACTGAAGCTGTATTGGTCTGATTCGAGGCTGGCTGCCAGCCGGCGACCGGACACTGCGGCTGAAGCCTGAGCTGGTCGCCAGCGGGACTGGTCCTGCAGCTGCAGCTGGAACTGGACATCTTCACCGTGGGGGAGGACCAGTGACCTGGGAACAGGCTGCACAGTGGCGAACGTATATCGCGGGATGGATGACCATGGCAGCAGCCAGCGCAGGGTGGTGTTCCAGCCGGCGGCCGGTACGAGGGCGAACAGGAGCAGAGCGAGTGCTGCGGGGACGGCGGTGAGCAGGGCCCAGCGGCGATGTTTCGGCTGGGGGACTGCGTCGGCAAAATCGCGGCCTTTGACAGCCTGATTGACCTGGTCGACCGCTGCCTGGGCCAGACGCAGGCTGGTAGTTGCGGGCAAGCCGTTGTGGACCAGTTCGACCACACCCAGCAGCTGGTCGCCGATCGCTGGGTGGCGACGTTTTAGCAGCAGCGCCACCTGTTCGAGCTGGCGAGTTTTCCAGAACCAGCGATGCAGGCGTGCGGGGAGCAGCAGAGTGAATCCGAGGGTACCGAGGACGAGGGTTGTGGTGCGGGCGACTGCGGAGGTGTCGATGAATCGTTCGGCGACGAACAGCAGGAGCCAGGAGACGAGGACACCGCAGAGGGCCGAGAAGAGAGTTTCGGCCAGTTTGATCCGGCGTACCAGGCGGCGGTAGGCCAGCAGTGAATCGCGAGTTTCACCGGGGAGCTGCAGCGCGGGCTGTGACATGTCGGAGTTCGCTTTTGCCCTGCGGGTCAGCGGAGTTCGCCTGTGCCGTGCGGGTCAACAGTGGTGATGGCGGGATCCGGGGAGTCATCCGGGGCGTAACGTCGGGGGCAAATTGTAAAAACGCCGTGTTTTTTGAGGCCTGGCCGTTGCGGGCGGGCCTGTCCAGCGTTTGCTGCCGTTGGCGTTACGAATTCACGAGTGGCTCCTTGACAGCCTGAGTCTACGGGAAATTCACGGATCTGGGGAGAGAAAACCGGGGGAAAAGCGGGGAATTCGCTACCAGCCGACGGACATGTTGGCTTCGATGGCTTTGCGGGCGGCATTCAGGTCGGCGCCGGTTTCCAGCATATAGAGGCGAATGGCGTGCAGTTTGTCGCCTGAGGCGCGAGAGAGGCAGTCGCGGGCGACGTCGCAGGGTTTGAACTTTTCGCCCAGTCCGAGCAGTCCTTTGGAGATGACCCACAGGTCGCGGGGTCGGCGTGTGATGCGGAGAATTTTTTCTTCGGGGTAGTGTTTGGCGGCGATGTGTTCTGCCTGTTCGAGGCTGCTGGCCCAGCCGATCATGATGTGGGCTTCAGTTTCAATTTCAAACAGGGGCATAAACGATCCCTTTGGAGCCGGCACTTTGGGGGGAAGCGGGGTTCGATACCTGATTGTCTGCCAATGGATCCGGGGCTCTGGTTTGCGGTGCAACCCTCGCGCCTGACTCAGCTTAGCAGGACTGGCCTGGCAGGTCGACCGAGTGCAGTGTGGCGGGGGGTCTCCTGGCGCTGTCAGGCCGGCCGTTTTTCCGCAGCAGGACGTCATTTCAGGCGAGTTTGGCTTGAACAGTTACCTGCTGCGACGCACAATGGAGCTTCTGGATTCTCGAAAATGGTTCACAGGCGGGCAGGAGCTGACGACATGCTGGAGAAAATCCCTGTATCGGGTGCGTTGCGGAAGAATCTGTCGTCGGTCGTTGTTTCGATTCTGTTGAATGCGGTTGTGCTGTTTGGTTTGGCTTTGATCCAGCGGGCGGTGGCGTCGCAGGGTCTGGATCTGATGCTTGAGTCTGTATTTTCCGAAGAGATTCCTCAGGAAGAGATGACTCGCGATCTGCAGCTGGACACGGCACCTGCTGAGACTTTGAACGTGATTGCGGGAGGCACACCTTCGACGGCGGTGGGGGCTGCGGCGCAGCCGGCGGCCACTGCTGTGAACGTGCAGAAGGCCAACGTGATGAAGGAGATGAGTATTCGGCCGGTCGTTTCGGGGCTGGCGGTGCCATCCGATGAGATTTTGGCAGAGGATTTGGGAGAGGGTGAGATCACGGGTGAGGTGGGAGCGATGGTGGAGGGCTACGGCGCCGCCATGGGCATCATCACTCAGGAAGTGGTCCGCATGATGCGTCAGAGCAAAGTGACGGTGGTCTGGTTATTTGACGAATCGGGCAGTCTGGCGGATGACCGGAAAGAGATTCGTGAGAACTATCATCGGGTGTATGAAGAGCTGGGTATTGCTGCGAAGCAGGACGCCGACGTGAAGAAGGGTGGCAGTGACCAGCTGCTGACGGTGGTGGCCAGTTACGGTGCTGAGGTTCACGAGTGGACTCCGCGACCGACTTCGGACATAGAGCAGGTGAAGGCGGCGATTGACAAGGTGCCGGTGGACCAGAGCGGTCAGGAGAACATGTGTCAGTCGATTGCTCTGGTGATCAACAAGTACAAGGCGACGGCGGTGCGTGGCAAGCGCAAGCTGGCGGTGATTGTGGTTTCGGACGAATCGGGGGATGACGGTCAGTTTGTTGAGGAGGCGGTTGCTCAGGCTCGCAATGCCAGGGCTCCGGTGTACTTCCTTGGCCGCGAGAGCACTTTTGGTTTTCCGTATGCTCATCAGCGCTGGGTGGACGAGCCGACGAAGGAGGAGTTTTGGATTCGGATTCGGCGGGGTCCGGAGACACCGTTTCCTGAATGTCTGCAGTGGAACGGCCTGCATACTCGCTGGGACGTGCAGAATTCGGGGTTTGGTCCTTACGAGCAGGTCCGAATAGCTCGTGAGACCGGCGGGATTTTCTTTGTTTTGCCGGGTGAAGAGACGACTTTGGTGGGGATGGGTGCGAATGATCGGCGGAAGTATGATTTTCTGGCGATGCGTGAGTATCAGCCTGATTTGCTGGCTCGACCTGCCTATGTTCAGCAGCGCAGTGCCAGTCGTTTCCGCGCGGTGCTTTGGAGTGTGATTTCGACATTAAATCCGAACGAGGACAAGCTGCTGTTCAGTGCTCATGATCCGCAGCTGAGTCTGAGGAACGAGCATTTCCGGTTGTTGTTGCCGGATTTTCGTCAGGACGCGGCAGCGGAGGTTGGCAAGGCGGCTCGTTCGATGAATCTGTGTCAGGTGGCGATTGGCGAGCTTGAGTCGATCAAGGCGCTGCGTTCTCAGGAGGCGTCATTGCGCTGGCGAGCCAGCTATGACCTGGCGCTGGCTCAGTTGTATGTCTTCCGGCTGCGACTGTATCAGTATTTGCTGGCGATGGATCAGCATGCGAACAACATGCCGGCGCCGAAGAATCCGAAATCCAACGAGTGGAATTTCTGGTGGGGTGGTAAGCCGATTGTTCCGGACGAGCAGCAGTTTGATCGTCTGGCGAAGGCGTTTCAGATGAAGCTGACTCGTGATGAGTATCTGGAGATGATCAAGACGGAAGAGACGGCATCGATAGAGCGGATGCAGGCGGTGGTTACGGATCATCCGGGTACTCCGTGGGCTCAGCGTGCTCAGACGGAGTTGAACCTTGGTTTTGGCTTCAACGTAGGTGACCGGCTGTGGGATCCGTCTGGTCGTCGCAGTGAAGCGGCGATGCGGGTGCCGAAGCTGTGATGTGTGCGTCGTGAGCGGTGTGTCCGGCGGCTGTTTGCGGGCGCAGTTTCTGCAGGGCGTGGCGAACTGTCATTAGGCCCTGGGGTGGCGCGTCGCCGTAATGTTTGCCGTGGGTTTTGTCCGGTTTTGCTCGCATGCTGAATTTGGTGCAACGGCAGCATGTCGTTGAGGCTTCCGATTGCCCCTGGTGAGGTCCCGGGGTTGTCTGGCGGGTGTGATTGATGCGGAGGGAGCTGTTGTCCGTGTTGGAAGAGCTTTTTGATGTTGTGAACGAGCGGGACGAGGTGTTGTATCCGCTGGCTCGCAGTGCGGTGCATCGCCAGTTGCTGCTGCATCGAGCGGTGCATGTCTTTGTGTTTGATTCTCGAGGGTGGCTGTTGATTCATCGCAGGTCTCCGTTGAAGGAGGAATTTCCGAACGTCTGGACGTCGTCGTGTTCGGGGCATGTATCTGCGGGTGAAACTTATGACGAGACAGCGCCTCGTGAGCTGCAGGAGGAGCTGGGGATCACGGGTGTATCTCTGGAGCGGCTGCAGAAATTTGGGGCGTGTGCGGAGACATCGTGGGAATTCACGGTGCTGTATCGCACGGTGACGGATCAGTCGCTTAGTCCTGATGCGGGAGAAATGACGGCGGTGGAATGGGTCAGTCTGGTTGATCTGGACGTGGCGACGGCGGCGGATCCCGAGCGGTATTCACCGGCATTTTTGCTGTTGTATGGCTGGTATCGGGCTTCATTTGCCTGAACAGCCCGGCCTCTGTAATCTGGCGGCTGTCGAAAGGTTGTGCAGGTGTTTTGGGTGATGGTCCTGAATGGCGGAGTCTGAAGATGTTGCGTCTGGGCGGTGGAATTCTGGCGTGGGCTGGTGTCGTTTTGCTGACGGTTTCGGGAGTGCTGGCGGCTGAGCCGATACGGGTATTGATCGTGGACGGTCAGAACAATCATGGTGTCTGGCCGAAGACGACTCAGATGATGAAATCGTATCTGCAGCAGTCCGGTCGTTTCACTGTGGACACAGCAACGGCAGCTCCGCAGGGCAGCGACCCGAACTTCCGTCCGAATTTTGCGGCTTATCAGGTTGTGCTGTCAAATTTTGGTCATGGGGCTGCACCGTGGCCCGCGGAGACTCGCGACAGTTTTGAGAAGTTTGTGCGTGAGGGTGGTGGCTTTGTGGTGGTGCATGCTGCTGACAATTCCTTTCCGGACTGGCCGGCGTACAACGAGATGATCGGGCTTGGTGGCTGGGGTGGTCGGAACGAGAAGTCAGGGCCTTATGTATATTTTGACAAGCAGGGAAAGCTGGTGCGGGACGAGAGTCCTGGGAATGGCGGCAACCATGGCCCGCAGATTGAGTTTCCGATTATCATTCGGGATCGTGAGCATCCGATTGTGCAGGGGATGCCGCTGGAGTGGCTGCATGCGAAGGACGAGCTGTACGACAAGCTGCGTGGTCCGGCGAAGAACATGCAGATTCTGGCTACTGCGGAATCTCAGATTACTGGTCGTCACGAGCCGATGCTGATGACGATTCAGTACGGTCAGGGTCGCGTCTTTCATACTCCGATGGGCCATGCCGAGTATTCTCAGGAGTGTGTGGGATTTATCACCAGTCTGCTGCGTGGTACGGAGTGGGCGGCGACGGGTAAGGTGACGATTCCGATCCCGGCGGACTTTCCGACGGCGGGCAGTACCAGCAGTCGTGCTGCGGCGAAGTGAGCAGCCGGCAGCCTGGCGGTTGCGGGCTGTGGATGGATTTTTAGCTGAAAGTGCAGACCGATGTTGCTGAAGACGAATTCGATTGTCTTGCTGGCTGTGCTGTTTGTGTTGTCGGGTGTTGC
Organism: Planctomycetaceae bacterium; assembly: GCA_046075365.1. Classification (GTDB taxonomy): domain Bacteria; phylum Planctomycetota; class Planctomycetia; order Planctomycetales; family Planctomycetaceae; genus SXXK01. The sequence goes on along the minus strand of JBJTPZ010000201.1, from coordinate 4,604 downwards.
AGCCGCGGATAACTGGCCGCAGTGGCGAGGTGCATCGGGTGACGGAGTCAGCGCTGAGAGCGGTCTGCCGCGTGAGTGGTCGCGGGAGCGGAATTTGGTGTGGCGTGTTGAGCTTCCGGGTGCCGGCAATTCGACTCCGGTGATCTGGGGCGACCGCATTTTTTTGACCCAGCCTCCGGTTGAGAAGAATCAGCGGGGGCTGTTATGTCTGGATGCGGGGACGGGTCAGACGATCTGGTCTCGAACGGTGGAGTGGTCAGGTGCTGATCCAACGCACTCGACAAATCCTTTGTGTTCATCATCGGCAGTGACGGATGGGGAGCGGGTGATTGCGTGGTTTGGCAGTGCGGGGATTCACTGCTGGGATTTTGATGGTGGGTTGTTGTGGAGTCGTGATTTTGGTGTGCAGGAGCATATCTGGGGCTATGGTGCATCGCCGGTGATCGCGGACGGTCGGGTGTATCTGAATTTTGGCCCGGGTGAAAATTCAGCATTGTATGCGCTGGATGTGAAGACGGGTGCCGTGTTGTGGCAGCGTGCGGAGCCGCTGGACAGGGACGGGACGGGGGAAGCGAAGTTTCAGAGTGCTGACTACACGGGCTCCTGGAGTACTCCGGTGTTGCGATCGCTTGCCGGTCGCTCGCAGCTGCTGCTGAGTGTGCCGTTTCGGGTACGTAGTTTTGATCCGGCGGATGGCCGTGAGTTGTGGGTGTCTGAGGGTACTAATGCTTTGTGTTACACGTCACCGCTGGTGTCTGGTGACAGTGTGATTGCGATGGGTGGTTATAACGGGATGGCGGTGGCGGTGCGTGCAGACGGCAGTGGTGATGTGACGGGCAGTCATCGGTTGTGGCGTCATCCGAAGACGCAGCAGCGGATTGGTTCGGGAGTGGTGTATGGGGGTCACATCTACATTCACAACGATCCAGGGATAGCGGAGTGTTTTGATGCGAAGACGGGTGAGCTGAAGTGGGAGCGGCGTCTGTCGGGGCCGGGTGGGAAGGGCACGAACTGGTCTTCGGTGGCTGTGACGGCCGACGGAGTGTGTTATACGCTGAACCAGTCGGGAGATTGTTTTGTGTGGCGAGCGTCGCCGGAAGGTTATGAGCAGCTGGCGGTCAACTCGCTGGGGGAATCATCGAATTCGTCGGTTGCGATCAGCAGCGGTCGCCTGTACCTCAGGACTCACAAGGCGCTCTGGTGTGTTGGGCCGTGACGCCTGTGCCGCAGTGACGGCCATTTTTGTGGTGGCGTGGCAGGGGGGAGTGTGAAGAACGATTCGATTTCTGCAGAGCTGGCGAAGCGAAAGCTGCATGCCCTGTCAGCGCCGGAAGTCGCAGCGTCCACAGCTCGTTTCTTTCGAACGGGTCCGGGGCGGTATGGTGAGGGGGACGTTTTTATTGGCGTGCGAGTTCCAGCGATGCGGGTGCTGGCCCGTGAGCTGCGTGGGCTGCCACTGCAGGAGACTGGGCTTCTGCTGAGCTCTGCGATTCATGAAGAGCGACATCTGGCGTTGCTGGTGATGGTACTGCAGATGGCAAAATCCTGTGAGCGGCAGCGGGAAGAATTGTATGACTTCTATCTGGGCGGGACGCGGTACATCAACAACTGGGATCTGGTGGATTGTTCTGCACCTCATGTGGTGGGCAGTTTTTTGCTGCACAAGGCCAGAGAACCGCTGTTCAGACTGGCGGAGTCGCAGAGTCTTTGGGAGCGACGCATCGCGATCGTGTCGACTCAGCATTTCATCCGGCACGGCGATCTGACCGATACCTTTTTGCTCGGTCGCAGGCTGCTGCATGATGCGGAGGATCTGATTCACAAGGCGACTGGCTGGATGTTGCGGGAGGCGGGTATCAGGGATGAGAGTTTGCTGCTGGCATTTCTGGATCAGCATGCCCCCGAGATGCCTCGCACGATGCTGCGGTATGCGATGGAGCGACTGCCAGCGGAATTGCGGCGACGTTACCTGTAGTCGTCGCTGAATCGTGGTTCCCCTGGGACGGTGCAGCGGTGGGCAAGTTCCGGCGAAACGAGGGGGCCGTGTGGTTTGCCACGGAAGTTTTCGCGGCCACGGATGCTTTTAGCCACGGATGAACACGGATAAACGCGGGGAGGTGGGTTTGAACCATGTCTGGACGGGAATGAAGGTGGTCCGGGTTGGGGGGGGAATCAGGCGGCGGCGGAGTCACCCTGTGTGAGAGCATAGCCGTAGAGATCGAAGACCCAGCGGAGGCGTGTTTCGAGCATCTGGATGGTATCGGTGTCAATTCGGTAGGAGTTTTTGCGGTAGGTGGAGAACCCGGAGACGACTTTGCGGATGGGGGCTTCGGCTTCGTCCCAGCCGGGCAGATTCAGTGAGGCGTGCATTTTTTCGAGAATGTCGGCCGGGGCTTTCTCGAGGTCTTCAAACTTCAGTTCGAACAGATTTCCTTCCGGGATCAGGTGTTTGGTGTCTTCGAAGCGGCGAACCGATTTTTCGTACAGGTACAGAGTTTCTTCGGACCAGACTTCCGGGCGCAGGTTGCCGAGGGTGTTTTCTGCGAACATCATCTTTCGCAGGTGAATGGTGGACTGATAGACGGCTCGCGGGTCACGGCAGATGTATACGAACCTGGCGTCCGGGAACATTTCCAGCAGCGTGGGGACGCGATAGGTATGGGTCGGTGACTTCATGACGCAGATTCCTTTGCGCCGCAGGGCCACTTTTTTCACCAGCGTGAGCAGGGCATCTTTCCAGATGCGGCGTTCGGGTTCAGTCATTTCCGCCGGGTCAAGGAATCGTTCGTAAACGCTCATTCGTCCCTGGAAGGCGGGCATGAGGTAGGGGGACAGGGTGGTCCAGACGGCCAGTGCGACTTCGTCTTCCTGGGGGGCGGCCCAGGAAACTTCGACGTTGTCCATGGGTCTTTTTCTGGGCAGCAGCCATTCCGTCAGTGGTGCATTGATTTTCTGAGTGAGCAGGAAGTGTCCCGGAAACAGGCATTCGTAGAGGTTGAGGAATGTGAATTTGGGGTTGAGTGTCATGAGGTTGTGCAGCATGGTGGTGCCGCTGCGCCAGTGCCCAAGGATGAAGATGGGGGGAGCGCTAACTGGTGTGCGAGCGATGCGTCCGCCGTAGATGAGACTTTCGAGGCCATTCATCAGGCTGTTGTAGCCGGTCAGGAGTCCGGCTGACACGAGGCGATCGAGATTGCGCGCGGTGATTTCGGGTTTCAGGCTGAGGAATTTGCAGAAGCCGCTGACAGACAGCCCGTGCCAAAGGCAAACGCGATTGCGCGGCGGCAGGTCTCCCAGTGCTTCGACTCCGGCACTTCTCTGCTGCGGACTGGCTGTCTGGACTCCGGTCGACATCGCAATTCCCCGCCTCATGCTGCTGCAGTGCGACGACGAAGGCCTCTGCCGAACTGCGCGCTGCTGAGTTCCTGTTTCGGCTGATTGCGGGTTTGTTTGCAGCGGATTTTGCTGATTGCTGGCTTGTGGTGTGAGTTGTGCCGGAGTTGGTGGGGTTTTGAAGTGCGGATGCGGACGCACGGGGCGTTGCTGGCCTGTGTTGATTTTACAGGTCTGACAGCGTTGTGCCGGGGGGGACTGGATGGTGCGGATTGTTGTTTTTCTGTGGATCGTGGTGGTTGTGACGATTTTGAGGTGAATTCGGGTTATCCCGCCAGTCGATTTCTCTGATACGGGCTGATTCAGCGAACGCGCCAAGGGGGGTGTACGTCGCGGGCGGTCCGTTATTTTGGACTGGAAGTGCTCAAGATGGACGGTTTGCCCAACATTTCGCATCTGAACACGGTTCGTAATCTGCTGGCTGGCTTGTCGGTGGCTGTAATTTGCGGCTCAACTGTCGCGTTGTTCATGCCTCGCCAGGCTGCCAGCACAATTACGGCTCAGGAAAAAACGGAGGCTGTCGAATCCGATTCGTTCGACGCTGGCGGCGATATTGTTTATTTGGGGCAGCTGCCTGATCGTCTGCGGAGTTTGTCGTCCACAGATGCGACTCCGGCAGTGTTCCGTCCGGCGAGTCTGAGTCAGTCAGTGCAGGAGCCTGTTGCGGTTGAGGAGTCGCCCGGTGCGGCGACTGATCAGCCTGTTGAGGCGCAGGTATTTGAACCGATTTCTACCGAGCCTGCGCAGGACTCGACGGTTGCTCGACCGTACGACGACGCGAATGTGCAGTTTGAGATTTCGGAGCAGACGGAGTCGTCCACGGCAAAGGGGGTGGAGGTTTCGAAGGAGGCGGTTGTTCATTTGCAGCAGTCTCCTGCGACAGTCAGCATTCCGGTGAATGTCACGGTGAACAACGGGGACGTACTGGGGCAGCTGGAGTCACTGAGGCGTCAGGTTGAGTTACTGACGAAGCGACTTGAGGCGAGTGAGGCGGCGCTGGCTGAGGCTCGCGCGAGTGCTGCTGCTGTTAAGCCGCCGCAGGTTAGGTTGAAGCCGTCGGTGCCGGCTGTTGCTCCGGGGGTGAAGTCTGCTGTGTCAGCGCGTCCGGCTCGGCCTCGTGTGCAGCGTCCTGCTCCGCCAGTCGGTTCTGTGCAGATCGAGTATTTTCCGGCAGCTGGTGCTGCAGCTGATCAGCCATTGCTGCCTGCTGG
>JBJTPZ010000200.1:0-3450 GCA_046075365.1 Planctomycetaceae bacterium | reverse complement strand
ATTGGCTGCCTGCAACATAGCAGACCGGCGGCCAGAGCCTGAATTTGGAATTCGGCCAGTGTCCGCCGTAGAATAACTCTTCAGCATCGTCCCCCATGTACCCGCGGGGTTCCACGCTGCGACCGGCTTTGCAGACCGATGACAGCAGACCGTCCCGAACACTGTCTTCAGTGGCCAGCGACGCACCTGCAGCGCCTCCCTCACAGAATCAGCGATGCGTTTCCCCGCGAAGGTGGCTTTTGAACCAGCCCGGGGTTCGTGCGGATTCGGTCTGACTTCGTTTTTTAATGGGATTCCCCGACAGGATCGAGAACTCTGCCAGAAAGTTCCCGGGTTGAATAGTCCCTGGGCCAGCGCACACTAAGTTCCTAATTTGATATGGACTTGCGTCAGGTACTCTTCGCTCCAACCACACATCCGCCTCCTCTTCGCTGCGCTGAGCTTGTCAGGGATTTGCTTAAGCAGCGATAGACTGAACCTCCGGATCCACGCAAGATTCTCTCAACGTCACATCCAGTGACCAATGACATGTGTTCTCGATTCCCCAGTGATTACGAATCGATTTCGCAAACTGAGCGATGCCGATGGGAAGGCTGGAGATGCAGAAGCTTCGTTCCACCGTGTGCTCATCACCTGAACTGGTTTCCCGCACTACAACGCCGAAACTCTTCAGATCGACCCATTTCTCTTCGAGAGGGAAGTCTTTCGGTATTTCGAATTGAATACAGGTCCTTGATTCCTCACGTCCGTACCGTTTTTTCTTCGAGGACTCACACAGTGACTCGTGTACCAAGCCCTCGAAGTCATTCTCCAATTGTTTCTCCACAAATTCAGAGACTGCTTTGTGCAGATTTCCCTGATTACCTTTTAAACAAACGATCACATCTCCGCCTCGTTCAGTAACCGCTTTCACGATGCCAACCTGAGCGCCCACCGCAACGATTGTGATCACAGTACCACGCACATCAATCAACTCCAATACCTGTGGAATTGCAGTGATTTCGTTCGATTTGGCGTCGGTGGGTACCTGAGCCAATGTGATTCCCTTCGCCGACATCCACACGCTCACCAGGTGCAGGGGGCCGAGAGCCTTGCTGTCGTTGCGACTGCCTTTGAGCGTCTTGCCATCGATCGCGAGATGCCGCTTTTCAGACTCTGTGCCTTCTGTCGTTGTTTGATCGGCGATGACCGCTCCCATCGCCTCAATCCATACGTGGAAACATCGTTGAAAGGCCGCAGGCTGCAGACCACGTAAGACTCTGCGGAACACATCACGTGACGGCAGGCCGTCAGGCAGTTCCAGAAATCGCTCCAGGAATTGCTGTCTTGCTGCTGCCCAGCCTCTGATACTGGCTGGACCATCAGCTCCACACAGGACGGCGAGCAAGGCAGTCGATAGGACACTCACAAGGGACTGGAGCCTGTTAATCGAGGAGCGAGGATCTTCAAGATCCTCAAAGGCGACAAACGATTCGCTCAGTTCAAATTAAATTCGCTTCGCTGCCACCGGAGCATCTCCCTACAAGATTTACTTCGGTCTCCAACCGTCGAATCGTAGGGAATATCAGATCCGGGCGCAAGCCTTCCTGTATCACCAGGAGCCCCCAGAGTGCGCGCTGGCAATGGTCCAGGCGGCCTTTGCGGCACCCTAACAGCTGCCAGTTCCCGTCACAGTCGCAGCAGGCATTCTGCGGACTCAATGCGACCAGACATGCTCGATCGTGGAACGTGCCATTGCCACTGGAAAAGTTCGAAAAGAATCCCGAACTGTGCCGCGTATGTCAAGGCGACGAAGCCCCTCATTCCCCTAAGCTCGAGCCGCTGAGGGCCGAGGCGAAATCCATCAGGGATCAACTCACGCCGTATGGACGGCCTCAGACACTGCTCGATCTTAAAACGGCGATCTTCTTCTTCTGCTGCGGTGGTCTACGGCACAAAAACCCGGATCCCCCAATTTACGCGACTTTGCAGGTCCCAGTTCTTAAGCACGCAGCCTAAACGCCCGGGAAACGGTACTTCAAGGCAGATTGCCCAGTAGCGGACTGCCGTCAGCAACCCGTATCGCCCTGTTACAAAGACTCCTGGCGGGACAGAACTCACATTCAGCCGCACGCAGACTCACCGCCGGAGACTGAAACATCCGAGGAGCGTCGCTTGCGAAGACGCCACAGAATAAGGCCGGTACAGGCCACAGCGGCGGTAAGCGACCCCGGTTCCGGCACCGGCACTCCCATTTCGTTAAACGAATTGAACCCGATATCCTGAGATCCGCCGGTCGCCGTAAAATCGTAGCGGGCGGTCATTGAAAAAGGAGCAACCAAAGGTGACACGGACGCACTTCCAGAATAGCTGAATGTCTGTGATCCCCCGGTGTAGTCAAACTGCGGCACGGTGGTTGCAAGATTGAAAGCCTGGTTGCCTGCGTCGAAGCCCGACACATACGACATGGTCATGCCCGGAACAAAGATGCCTGCAGTACCCCCAATGTCTGCCAGGTACATCCCGCCATTGATGAAAAAGGACGAATCCAGGTCTGTTTGAGTCACCTCCAGACGCAACTTGCCAGCGTCAAAGCTCAAAAGATCCAGCAGCACGTCGAAGTCAATGGGAGCCAGTGTGGTTGAGGAACTAACACTGAGACTGTTGACATCGAAGGTTTGATTCCCTGCGTTGTCAAAGACCGAAAATGCAGCGATAAAAATGTTACCTGCAGTGTTATCCAGGTCGAAGGCATCATCATCTGTAAACGTCATCACATTCTCCGACGCACCTCCGGGGTCGGCCGTGATTCGAATCATCAGGCCAGCAGGTGCTGATGTCACCTGAACGATCCAAAGCAGTGAAGACACCAGCAGAGTCAATGAGGATTGCTTTTGACGACGCATGAGAATTGCTCTCAAACAGGGACTGTCAACACCCGTAGCCCAGAAACCTGTACACCCTTCTGAGGAAGTTCCTCTCGATGCAGCAGTCGTTTTAGGGCAGTTCTAGGCAGGAGATTTCTGTGCCGGTCGGGTAGACCAGAGAAACCGGACTTGCGCTCCTTTAACATTCCTTACAATTTCATGACTTGCAAACGGGATTTTTTTGACCGGCAAGCTTTAAGGGTATTCCTCGAAAAAGAATCCACCAACGACCTGTTTTTTCCCACAGTCCCCGGGGGTTTTTACCCAAACCTGACACTGCGCGATCAAACTTTGCCGTCTGACGTCGCGGTGGCCTGTCGGTAGTATTTTTCCGCATTCTCATGATCTCCCAGCTCTTTGAATGCTCGCGACAACATCCGCAATGTCTCGGGATCATCAGGACGCAGCAGTATCGCTGCCTGCAGATCCTGCAGGGCAAGCCGAGGTGTGCCCAGGACCAGGTAAACTTCTGCTCGGGTTGTGAGTGCGAGGTAATTCCCCGGCATCAGCCGGACGGCGTCATCAGCATTCTTTAGAGCCAGCT
>JBJTPZ010000199.1:0-1346 GCA_046075365.1 Planctomycetaceae bacterium | reverse complement strand
GCAGGTGATCGTGGAGCATGCGGGTTTATTGCAGCAGCGGAGGCAGGAGCTGGAGTTGCGGCGTGAGCAGGTGCGTCAGGCTGCTGAGCAGCTTGCGTGTGTGCAGGTGGCATCGCAGCAGCAGCGTGAAAGGCTGCAGGGGCTGCAGAGTGAGTTGCGTGAGGTGCGAGACCAGCGGGAGCTGTTGTCTCATCAATTGAATGAGCGTCAGCAGCTTGAGCGGACTGTCGCAGATGTTCGCGGCGAGACAGATCGCGAGGTCGAGCTGCTGCGTCTGGCAACGGAGCTGCTGAAACGTGAGATTTTGGTCGAAGGCGGGAACTGGATACTGGGCGGGAGATCTGTAGCGGCGGATTGAGTTCAGGAAAGATCGAGGTGCCTGTGAATCGGACCATGCGGGACATTCTGGTGATATGGTATTGGCTAATGTTTCCATTGCCGCTGCTGCTGTGTTTGACTGCCTGGCTGCTGGGCTGCATATCGGGTGGTCGTGTGCAGGTTCACTGGGGGAAAATTTGGAGGTGCAGGTGGTTACTGCTGCCGAGCTGGTGTTTTTTTTGCGGCGTGGTGATGAACGTTTTGCTGGCGATGACACACCCGGCGCTGGTGGCAAGTCGGTATGACTGGGGGGCAGCCTGGCCTGAGTCGAGTGTTTGGCTGCTGGGGCTGCTTCCTGCCGGCTGTGATCGGGCGGGCATGGAACTGGAGGAACATTTTCGCGGAACTGTGCGGGAGCGGGTTGTGGGGTATTTTGCTGAGCGGGGCGTGAGTCTTCGCGATCGCTGTCGATTGTTGCGGGAGTTTGGTGAGCGGCATGGTGCGGCTGACGCGTGGTCCGAGACTGCAGTTGAACGGCTGAGGCTGGCTGAAGAGGGCTGGGCTGCCGGAGATTATCGCAGCAGTCAACTGCTGTATGCTGTTGTTTGTTCGCATCTTGAGCAAGGATTGTCGCAGCCATCGGTGCTGGCGAGTGTGGTGCGACGGCTGGAGGAACTAAATGATCTGACCGATGCGTGGCAGGTGGGTGATGCAGCATCTGGTGAGGCTGCAGCGACGGCGGAGCAGCTGGAATCTGCTTTGTTGGGGTTGTCGGAACTGGAGGCGGAATGTGGTGAGTTATTGGCGCAGGTTCGCACTCAGACTTCAGAAACTGCGGTACTGTCGGCAGAGCCTGGTGAAGATTCCGAGGTGCTTTGTCGGCTGTCTGGTGAGCTGACTGGATTGAAGTCAGAGCGAGATCGTCTGCGGGAAAAACGTCTGCTGGTGGAGCGGTTGTGGGTGGAGCGTCAGCGCTGATTTGTGCTGGCACTGAGAGCCTGATCGAGGAAACGGAAGACGTCGCTGAG
>JBJTPZ010000198.1:0-6537 GCA_046075365.1 Planctomycetaceae bacterium | reverse complement strand
TGTGACTGCATCGGTGGACAGGCCGTTGCGGCGCTGATTTTGGGCGTGATCGGCGATTGTGTTCCAGGTTGTGCCGTCGGCGGAGGCTGCCAGGCTGTAGCGGTAGGCAGTCTGCGGCTGTTCCCAGTGAATGCGGATATTCCGAATGCTCTGGAGGGTTTCCAGGTCGAGGGTCAGAGTTTCTCCGGTGTCTGGTCCGGCGGCGCACCAGCGGGTGTCCAGTCGACCATCGACAGCCTTGCCGGCGAGATTGTTTTTGGGAGTTTCTTCGCTGGAGGCAGTGGCTTTGCGATTAAAGACGAGGTTGCCTTCACCGCAGCAGCCCTGGGTGAGCACCGGCGAGTCGGAATTCAGGGGGGCGGTCACCAGAGCGCGGACCTGCTGATCCTGTTCGGGTGAAGCCGGCGAAAAGTGTTGATCGGGGTCCTGACCGACGGCCCACAGCAGTCCGCGGGTGAGCATGTCGAGGTAAACGGGTTCGGCCATCGTTTCGCTGTAATGTCCGACGGTGGTGGCGAAGACTTTGGTCCCGCGGTAATTGTTGGTCCAGACGCAGACCTGTGGTTCGTTATTGTCCTGGCGTCTGGCGGAAGCGAGTGGTGTGGCGGTGTCGAAGACTTTTGCGGCGTGATAGAGTTCGCCTTTGGGTACGACGAAGCGTTCTCCGAAGCCCGCCATGATGGGGTTTGCAGGCTGCAGGTTGTCGATGGCATACGAGTAATGCGGGCCGTGTCCGGGGGACTGCACCCCGCAGAATTCGAACCAGCGGTCGTCTCCGACGCGGTAGCAGTGCATGGCGCAGTGGATGAGGATGGCGGGGACGCCCTGCTGGTGTGGTCGCAGGATGCCATCGACAAAGTCGCGGTCTTTCACGTCGGCAAAGCATTCATTGTGAACGACGATGTCGAAGCCATCGGCCCACCTCGGATCGTTGTAGAAGGGGATTTTGGTGTCGGTTGAAGTTCCGCCCTGATGCACGACGGTCCAGACGACGTTGGCGCGGGCGGAGATGCCGCGAGTGAGGATCAGTTTTTGGCGATCGTACTCATGGCAGCAGCCGCCAGTGATCAGCAGTGCGCGGATGGGCCGAGTTGTCGGCTTCTGTGTGCTGGCGGGCTGCCTGGAGTCGGGCTGCTGTGCGGAGGCCGGCAGCAGCGAGGTGAGCAGGAGCAGGGCGAGTGTGATACGGGGGATTGCTGGCGTCATGGCGGGCTGTGCTGATTTCCGGGGATTGAACTGCGGAGTGAGCCGTGAGGCGATCCGGGGCAGGTGAGGGAACGAGATCACACGGTCGATGAGTGATTAGAATAGTGTGGCAGGGCCTGAACAGGCCAGCCCGGCGTCGATTTCGGGGATTGTAAAGTGTGTTTCTTACGCCGGGGGAGCCGCCGGGGCAGCGACGGTCGTCTTTTGCCATGGATGAGTACTGATTTCAGCCAATGGCTGCTGACTGTCGTGTTGCCTGGTGAAGTGCCCACGGATCGCTGGTGTGTTTGAGTGGTTCAGAGGGAGTGATGTTGTTGGGTGCGGTTCCGAGTTCTGGCCGGCCTGAGTGGGGTGTCCCTTTTGGGAGCTTGGGAGCTTTGGTGGTGTGTCTCGGCCCTGGGGCGCCTTAGCCGTCCGAGTGGTGTGTCCCCGCCGGTTCAGCGATCCCCGCCGGTTCCGCCGCCGGCAGGTCGGAGTGGTGTGTCCCCGCCTCGGGTCCCCGCTTCGTGGCCGGTTTGAGTGGTGTGTCCCCGCCGTCGGTGCCCCCTTTGCTGCCGGCGTTCTCAGTGGTGTGTCCCCGCTGGTTCGCAGTGGTGTGTCCCCGCTGGTTCGGCTGGTTTCATGATGCCGCCGGCGCGTCCGGAGTGGTGTGTCCCCGCCTCGGGTCCCTCGTCCGAAGTGGTGTGTCCCCACAGCCGCGCATTTGGGAGATTTGGTGGTGTGTCCCCGCCGGTTCGGTCCCACGCAGGCCGGTTTGAGTGGTGTGTCCCCGCCTCGGGTCCCCGCTTCGTGGCCGGTCCGAGTGGTGTGTCCCCGCCGTCGGTGCCCCCTTTGCTGCCGGCGCCCTCAGTGGTGTGTCCCCGCTGGTTTCGCTGGTTTCATGCTGTCGCCGGCGCGTCCGAGTGCTGTGTCCCCACAGGCTGGTTTGAGTGGTGTGTCCCCGCCGGTTGCGCCGCCGGCAGGTCGGAGTGGTGTGTCCCCGCCGGTTGCGAAGTGGTGTGTCCCTGCCGTCGATGCCCCCTTTGCTGCTGCCGCCCTCAGTGGTGTGTCCCCGCCGGTTCGGTTCCTTTGCTGCTGCCGCCCTCAGTGGTGTGTCCCCGCCGGTTCGCCGGTTCGGTTCCGCCGGTTCCGCCGGTTCCCGCCGGTTCCCGCCGGTCCCCGCCGGTCCCCGCCGGTTCAGTCGCCAGCAGGTCGGAGTGGTGTGTCCCTGCCTCGTGTCGCTTCGTGGCCGGTTTGAGTGGTGTGTCCCCGCCGTGGGGCGATTCCGGAGACTGCAGTTTCCTGGGCGCGAGCTGTGTGGTGCGGCGAATTGTGGCGGGCGGATGTCGGCGAGTGCCGGGTGAGTCAGAGATTCCCTTTCGCTGGGACCGCTGCAGTGTGTTGTGGTGCTGTGTTGTTTCGCTGCGGGTGCTTCGTTATCCTGGGGTGATTACGGGTCGCGGTTCGCAACGGGCCGGGGCGGGTGTATTTCGACGGGCGAAGCAGAGAGCGGGTTTGGTGATGACCGAAAAAGTAACGATTATCGGTTCGGGTCCTGCGGGCTGGACGGCTGCGATTTATGCTGCTCGTGCCGAGCTGAAGCCGCTGGTGTACGAAGGTGCAGAGACAGAAGAAAACCGTCTGAAGGGTACTCTGCCGCTGGGTCAGCTGTCGCTGACGACGGAAGTCGAGAATTTTCCCGGGTTTCCGGCTGGTGACATGACCGCTTACCTTGATTCTTCGATTGCTGAGCAGAAGCGTCGGTACATGGCGCCGCATCACAAGCAGGGTGTCAGTGGTCCTGAGCTGATGGAGCTGATGCGTCAGCAGGCCACCAACTTTGGTGCTCGAGTGGTCACGGACGATATTGTCGACGTGGATCTGTCGCAGCGTCCGTTCACCTTGAAAACTCTGAGTGGAACCACATTTCAGTCGGAATCCATTATTCTGGCGACGGGTGCGCGGGCCAATTATCTGGGGCTGCCTTCGGAAGAGCAGTACAAGAACCGGGGCGTCTCGGCCTGTGCCGTGTGTGACGGGGCGCTGCCACGTTTTCGCAACCGTCCTGTGGTTGTGGTGGGTGGTGGCGACAGTGCGATGGAAGAGGCTAATTTTCTGACGAAATTCGCTTCGGTGGTGTACATCGTACATCGTCGGGATTCATTCCGGGCCAGTCGCATCATGGCTGACCGGGCGCTGAACAATCACAAGATTCAGGTGAAGTGGAATTCGACGATTGACGAGGTGCTGGGTGACGAGAAGAACGGTGTAACGGGGGTCCGGATTCGCAGTACGACGAATTCGGGTCAGACGGAGGTGCTGGAGGCGACGGGATATTTTGCGGCCATCGGGCATACTCCAAACACCGAATTTCTGCGTGGGCAGGTACGAACGAACGACAAGGGCTACATCGTCTGGACGACAGGGCAACGCACGTACACCAGCGTGGAGGGTGTTTTTGCGGCCGGAGACGTGGCGGACGATTATTTTCGTCAGGCGATTACGGCGGCGGGTACCGGCTGTATGGCGGCATTGGACTGTGAGCGCTGGCTGGCATCGCGTGGCATTGAGTGACGAAGGTGGTGGTGTGAAAAATGCCAGAGTTTTCGCACTTTTCTCCTGATGGCGCGGTACGGATGGTGGATGTTGGCGGCAAACCGTCGACTCGCCGCCTGGCTCGTGCCGAGGGTCGCGTGTTAATGCAGCCTGGGACCTTGCGGTTAATCCGCGACCGATCGGTATTAAAGGGTGACGTGCTGGAGACAGCTCGTCTGGCGGGAATTCTGGGGGCGAAGCAAACGCCATCATTGATTCCGCTGTGTCACTCGTTGCTGCTGGAGTCGGTATCGGTGCGATTTTCGTTTCCGGACGAGGCTACGATTCTTGTGGAAGCGGAAGTTTCTGCCGAGGGCAGAACGGGTGTTGAGATGGAGGCTTTGACCGCTGTTTCGACGGCTTGTCTGACGATTTACGACATGGCCAAATCGGCCGACCGGGGTATGGAGATCAGTGGTATTCGTCTGCTGGAAAAGTCTGGCGGTCGTTCCGGGCATTATCTCCGAGGTTCCGAAGGGGCCTGACAGATGACAGTCATCGAAACAGCACGGGCTCGTCTGAAGCAGCGCATTGTGGATGTGCTGGCGGAGGATCTTGCTGCTGTGCGGGATGAGTTATCGCGGCAGTTTCGCAGTCCCAGCATGTTTGTGCAGGACGTGGCTGAGCATGTGAGTCGTTTCCATGGCAAGCAGATTCGCCCAATTTTGCTGCTGCTGTCGGCTCGAGTGAGTGGTGTCAGTCAGTCTGACCGTCGTCGGGCAGCGGTGCTGGCGGCGGTTGTTGAGATGATTCACGCTGCGACTTTGGTGCATGATGACGTGATTGACGACGCGGACCTGCGTCGTCATGTGTCGACGGTGCATCGTCGCTGGAACACAGAGACCAGCGTATTGTTTGGTGATTATCTGTTTTCGCGTGCTTTTCATTTGGCGGCGACGACGGGTGATGCTGAGGCCTGTCGGCTGATCGGGCGGGCGACGAATCGGACATGTGAGGGAGAGCTGAACCAGATTGGTGCTCGTCTGGAGCAATCCGTATCTGAGCGGGATTATTTCCGTGTGGTTCAGGGCAAGACTGCCCAGTTGTTCGCTGTCAGCTGCCGTTTGGGTGCCAGAGTTGGCGGGGCTGCGGACCGTCTGCAGGGTCAGCTGAGCATTTTTGGCAGCCGTCTGGGGATTGCATTTCAGATTGCGGACGACGTTCTGGATCTGACAGAGACGGCAGAATCAACGGGCAAGGACAGCGGTAATGATCTGGCGAATCAGCGAATGACGTTGCCGATTCTGCGAGCGTTGCGTCTGGGCAGTGTGGAGGAGCGAGAGCGGATCCGGGGGTTGTTGTTTTCTGCGGACGCCGGTGATCAGCGAGTGTTGCGGGAATCGGGGTTGCTGCAGCGCGGTCTGGAGTCAGCGCAGCAGTCCTGTGAGCGTTTTGCTGAGCGGGCGGTTCGGTGTCTGCGACATTTCCCGGACAGTGAGGAGCGGCGGTTGCTGGAGCTGGTGGCCAGTTATTCGGCGCATCGTTCAGAGTAGTGGCCGGGCGGCTGAAGTGCATTTCTGGCGTGAGACGGCGTGATCGGGGTGCGGAGCGGCGGTTAAATGCGGGGGCTCGGGCTGGAAAGCCCGAGCTCTTCTGTTTCCGGGGCACTTCGCTGGTCAGCGAAGTGCTGAGGCGATCAGCTGCAGTCCGGCAGCGATGATTGCTCCGATGATCATCCACAGGACGGCGACGGTTGAGACAACTTTTTGGTTGCCTGATCTGAGCAGTCTTTGGAGTGGTGTTTCGGGGCAGACGGAGACGGGTTGACCGCTGAGAGCGGCGCGGAGGTCCTGTTCGAAGAGTGCCATTTTTTGGTAGCGGTCATCCGGATTGACCTGCAGTGCTTTGACGCAGATGGCGTTGAGTTCTGGTGAGATTTTCTTTTCGGGTGCTGCTGCGCGTGGTGACCGAGGCGGGTCATCGGTCAGTTTTTTGCGAATTTCGCGGAAGTTGCGACCGGACATGAAGCTTTGTCCGGTGAGGACTTCGTAGAGGATGACGCCCATGTTGAAAATATCGGACCGTTCATCGACGTTACCGGTTTCGACAGCCTGTTCGGGGGACATGTAGAACGGTGTGCCCTGCACGTCGCCGCGACCGGTCAGTCTGCCGGGGATTGTCTGTTGTCCGCTGCGGATGAACTGATCGACTTCGTCATCATCGCGCAGGTTGGAGACCTTGGCCAGTCCCCAGTCGAGCACCATGATTTCGCCGTAGTCTCCGATCATGATATTGGCCGGTTTCATATCGCGATGTATGACACCGTGGTCATGAGCGAAGGAGAGGCATTGTGCGCACTGGACGAGCACCTGCAGAAGTTGTGGGATAGGATATTTCTGGATGGTGGCGGCGTCATTTTCGGCGATGCGGTCGAGGATATCGCTGAGGTCGCGACCGCGGAGCTTCTTCATGGTGAAGTAGGCATTGCCTTCGGAGTCGCGGCTGAGTTCGTAGACGGGTATTGTGCAGGGGTGGGGGATTTGTGCCGTGACGCGAGCTTCGCGGAGGAAGCGTTTTTGGTAGGTTTCGAGGTTTTGAAACTGCGGCTGCAGCGTTTTCATGACGACGGTGCGTCCGAGATTTTCGTCGACGCAGGTTCTGAGTATGGCTTCGCCGCCCTGTGTCAGGGGTTGGAAGTCCCGATACCTCATGAAGCCGTTTTTCACGTGCTTCGGCAGATCCCGATCGGTATCTGCCATGTTGATGTTGTCGGTCACAGCGAAATCCTGCGTAAGCCTGCCATGTGGTACCGCGACG
>JBJTPZ010000197.1:0-4792 GCA_046075365.1 Planctomycetaceae bacterium | reverse complement strand
GACGATTTCATGCGGCAGGGTATTGAAGGCAACGACTTTACGATTCTGCCCATCGAAACGAAACACACGTCACTGCTGACGACAATGATTCAGCACCACAACGATCCCTTCGACAGGATGATCATCGCACAGGCGATCGCCGAACAGGTTCCTGTCGTCGGCGTTGATTCTGCATTCGATGCTTACGGCGTCACTCGGCTTTGGTGAGCAACGCCAGGCCACATCGGGCAATTCCAAACTCGGCACGAACGCCAGCGATGCTTGTCCTTGATCAGAAAAAAGCGGGCTGACATTTCGGCCGGACAATCTGCGATGCCACAAAAACGGCTGCAGCGACTGAACTGACGGGCATTCAGACTCGATTGCCATAACGCTGGTTGAGTACTGTGGCACAACCTCGCGGGGATTGGCCGGCTGCCGAGTCCTCGTACACAGGGAAACAGGAGTCATGGCACTCACAGTGTCGATCGAAGAAGCTTAGGCAAACCTCCGCGAATTCATCAGGCAACTGGCCCCCGGTGAAGAAACCATCATCACAGAGGAACAGCGTCCTGTGTCGCAGCTGCGGCTGCAGGGGGAACCGCCGAAGCGACCGGCCCCGGGTTTAGGCAAGGGCAGTATCCTGTTCATGTCGCCCGACTTCGATGAGCCACTCGAAGAAATGCAGGACTGCTCCACATGAAGCTGCTGATGGACACGCGGGCATTTCTGTGGCTGGTGGAGCGGCACAACAGACTCAGTTCAGCAGCGGCCGCAGTTCCCCATCACTTGTTGTCGCCACCGTAAAACACCCAGGCACTACTCCATGGACCCAGCTCACCGGTGAGACTGACTGCCTGGACCCATGCTCGGTACACTCGCCCGCTCACCAACGGTTGCTCTGCCTGGAACGAGTTCGTGGTGAGGTCCGTACGATAAATCAGCTTCGCACCTTCCACGTCGCCATTCACCTGCAGGATGTAACGCGCCGTGCCAGTGACTGTCTGCCATGTGATCAACGGTCTGGTGGATGCGACGGGAGAGATCGGCCCCGTCAGCGTGGCTTGTCCGCCCACGTAGAATTCCTGACGCCGTGACCAGGCACTGCGAAATCCAGCGACCGACGACTCGGCAATCGCCCACCACACATAACGCCCGGCTGGCAGTTCGGCAGGCGGCGTCCAGTGACTGGCAGGCAGTCCCGAAACGTTTGCCGCAGTACTGCCGTCCACCAGAGATCTGAGATAAATACCGTAGCTGGTCGCTCCGCGGATGTCACCAAAATCGAACAGGGGTGTGCGATTGAAGGTGGACAGCACAGGAGCAATCACCTGTGGGGACGGCGCAATATAAAAGTCCCTGCGAAGACTCCAGTTTCCCGTAAAGCGTCCTGCGCCCACTGCCTGGACCCACAGTGAGTAGCGTGCCATGGGCAGATCTTCGGATGGAGTCCATTCGGGAGCTGTCACACTGGTTCTCACCAGCTGAGACACCCCCGGGGTCTGATTGGTCATCCAGATGTTGTACGAATCCGCCCCGGGCACGACAGGCCAGGTAAACGTCGGACGGGCGGTTTCCTGGCGAGTACTCATCGGGTTCAGGACTGGTGCTGTCACAATGTTGAAGCGATACAACCGCGACCATGGCAATGGCGATTCCAGACCTTTCATGCCACGAACATACAGATCCATTTTGCCAAGTCCCAGATCAACGGGGACATCGAAAGATGTGCTGACAGAGGTCGCCCTGTAATAAGGATTCTGACCTGTGCTGCTGTTGGCAATCCAGATTTCGTAGTAAAGCGCGTCCGCTGCCGCCGTCCACTGCAGCCGTGGACGCTGCGATGTCGTGTTCAATTCAGGATTGAGAATGGTGGGAGCCACTGGTGTGACGGTGATCGTGAATGATCGATGCGCTTTCTGGTTATCGGCTTCGGTTTCCAGTCGCCCATCCGATCCCGCGTTTTCGACTGTAACTGTGATCGTGGCACTGCCCGTGAAATTCGGATTTGGAGTGAATCTCAGGGTGGCGGTGCTGGCCGGAGATTCGTAGTCAATCACTGGTGTGGGAATCAGATTGGCGTTGCTGCTTGCAGCAAACACTCGCAGTGAACCTGTCAGAACACTGCCAGCAGAGATTCCCGTCAGCCCACGACTGGTCTCGCCGGACTTTTCCGGCACAGTGATATCGGCAAGGGCATCGAGTGAGGGACCCTGTGTCAGAAACAGGATGTGTACAGCTCCGCGATGAACGCCGCCGGCATTATCCACGTCTCCGCCTGCCGCCAGGTCAATAAACCCATCACCATTCAGGTCTCCCAGTGAAGTCACCGAGACGCCGAACTGGGCATTGTCGGTCAGCGACGGGCCGCCATTGGTTTGATGAGCGATCTTTCGGGAGCTTTGCACAGTGCCGTCCGAATTCATCAGCAGAAGATGCACTGCACCTCGTCCTGGCCCACCGGTGCTGTCCATGCGCGCCCCGATTGCAAGGTCCGGCACACCATCTCCGTTCAGATCTCCCAGCGCCGCGGCGGAAATACCGAAGTGATCCCCAGCCACAAGGCTGGGGCCACCGTTCAGATTGTGTGCGATCTTTCTGCTGCTGGTCACACTGCCCTGCGCGTTTAGAAACAGCACGTGAACCGCGCCGCGGTTTCTGACGTTTCCACTCCCGATTTTATCATCAAAAGCTCCGACCACCAGGTCAGCCACGCCGTCACCGTTGAGGTCACCTGGAGAAGCGACGGACTGGCCAAAAAAACTGTCCCCCATGAGCTCCGGACCGCCATTCAGGCCACTGGTGATCTTTCGCGTTCCGAGGACACTGCCATCCGAGTTCATCAACAGAACGTAGACAGAACCCGCTCGGCCAGCTGTCACACTGGCCAGGTCCCTGAAGGCCCCAACCACCAGATCCGGCACGCCGTCGCCGTTCAGGTCCCCCGGTGAACAAAGGGCTGATCCGAAGTTACTCTCGCCCGGAAGAGTCGGGCCGCCATTGGTCCGGTCGGCAACCTTCGTATATTTCTGCACCGTACCGTCGGCGTTCAGGAACAGAATGTAGACTGCCCCATTTCGGAGGGCACCGGTGTTGTCGGTGTAAGCTGCAACCGCCAATTCGGGCAGACCGTCCCCATTCAGGTCGCCGATTGCCGTGACCGCGGATCCAAAGGCATCCCGATCCGCAAGCGTCGGTCCACCGTTGGTCTGATGGGCGATCTTCGTGACGCTCTGCGCTGTCCCGTCAGCGTTCATCAACAGCACATGCACGGATCCCCTGCCATCTCCCAGAGTACTGTCATTTCGACCGCCGACAGCCAGATCGGGGATGCCATCTCCGTTCAGGTCTCCCAGGGATGCTACAGAGGAACCAAAGAGGGTCCAGTCCGCCAGCGGTGGCCCGCCGTTCAATTGGTGCTGTATCCTCTCCATGCGAGCCACGTAGCCGTTGCCTGGACTTGTTATCCTGAACTCGTAGTCCTCTGCTTCACCGTCACTGGCTGTGCCATTTGGGTGATCAGCCGCAGAATCAGTGCTGAGTCGAAAGCGTGCAACGGTTTTACCAGCTGCCCCGTCCGGGATAGCCGGGAATGTCAGTGTCACCCGAGCGTCTGTCGTGCCACTTAGCACCGTGGCCTGAACTCTTTCCTGGGTGTTGTCAAAGATGAGGTCCTGGTTGTAGTCGATCCATCCGGACAGAGTGGCTGTACGACCGGTGTTGTTGGTGACCAGCAGTGTGACGACTGGTGCGGTGCCAGCGGTCGCCAGAAGATCTGCAGGCATCAGGATGCCATCTTCGTCGTCCGGAGACACACCGCTGATATCGTCACCGCTGGCTGTGGAATTCTGCAGTGCCCCGGCAGGATCTGCGTCAACACTGTTGCCGAGGAACAGAGTAGCAAGCGAGCTATCGAGAAGGTGCTCAGCAATCGGTGCGGGGACAGGTGCGTCTCCGAAGTCGCTGGCCAAAAGCACACGAGCCTCGAGGACTTCAGGCAGGATTAAACGTCGTCGTCTCACGCTGCTACGAACAGGTGACTGCGCAAGAAGGCTGTTGAAAGAGGTTTGAATCCATTGCAGCAAAGAGACCGACCGTGGCATGCTGTGTCCGTTCCTGGTGAGGCCAGAGTGAGGCAGTGGAATGATCGTCGGTGATTCAAATTAATATAATCTTTGCCATGGCGGATGCAAAGGTGTCCGGGAATCTTGTGGGTCGAGGCGTTGAGGAGCAGGCAGATGAGGCTCAGCATGCGTATGAGAAAGACGCCTGGGCAGACCACCGCGTTCCACGGCTTTTGGTGATGTGAATTTGTTCAAAGCCTGGGGTTTTCTGCCTTTGCTGGTGGAGCTGGAGAAAACGGCCTGCCCACACAAATACCGGATGGGCCTGATTTTCCCGCTGTTTTTTTCACAGAAAAGCCTGCCTGGGTCCCCTGATGCAACACGCCGGACAGCGGGCGTCAAAACGTCCTGTGAAACCACACCAGTCGGGGATATGGCCGTGCTGACCGAGGGGCTGCTGGTGCGTGAATGGTGGTCTCTTTGAACTCGGTTCCCTGGAAAATTTCTCTGCCTGCACGCACTCAAGCTGGCGATTTTTCCTCAGATCTGACTCCTTTACAGCAGACTTTCGTATAAAATTGCACCACCGGGCATCATCAGCACGATCGGGCGCCGTCGCACCACAAGGAGACCACAATGTCGATATCCATCACACTCGACGAAGCCCAGGCAAAGTTAAAGGAACTTGTCCATCAGCTGGAACCGGGTGATGAAATCATGATCACCGAAGACGAACAAACGGTTGCGAA
>JBJTPZ010000196.1:0-3709 GCA_046075365.1 Planctomycetaceae bacterium | reverse complement strand
CCGGGTGTGCGGCATGGATGCCGCCAGTCCTACCACTCCCCGCCCCCTTGCATTTCCTTCGCGGCGCCGCGGCTTCGCGTGACACCCCCGACCCACTGACCACTAACTCCTCCCCTCGCCCCCGTGAAACGGGGGAGAGGGGTCGGGGGTGAGGGTGGGCACCCACCCTGCAAAGCTGCCGTTCAGAAAGTCAAAATCGCACTGTGCTGTGCTCGGGCTGGAAAGCCCGAGCTACAAAAGGAGCCACCCGCGGGCTCCCGTCCGCAGGTCGCCCGAACACCGAACACCGACCTTGCGTTCCCCTTCGCGTCTTCGCGGCTTCGCGTGACACCAACAGCCCGCAAAGCACACGCACCAGCGCCGCGATTCGCAGACATCCAAACGCAGAGAACAGATCTCGGGCTGGAAAGCCCGAGCTACAAAAGGAGCCACCCGCGGACTCCCGTCCGCGGCTCGCCCGAACACCGAACACCGAACACCGAACACCGAACACCGAACACTCCCCTCACCGCCCCCTCCAGCCCGCCAGCCACGGTATACGCCGATCAATCACAGAATCCTGGCAAATCCCACTCAGCTCATTCGCACCGTAATCCCCACCACTCTCCACTCCCACAATCCTCAAATCCAGCAGATCAGCCGCCACAATCGCCGCCAGCTGCTCAGCCTCCTCCAGCTCCTGATCAGTCCACTCCGCGATCTCAAACCCAATCTTCCGCGTGTCACCCGGCAACTGCACATACCCTAGCTCCACCTCACCGGTTATCCCCAGACTGCGCACCAGCCGACGGTACAGCGGCAACTGCAGGTCCACCCACTCACCTTTCGAACGATGAGTCTTCTCGGGAGGATTGGCCTGCTCACTGGTTTTATAGTCAAGAATTCTGACTACCCCTGTTTCAATATGTCGATCAATGCGATCCACCCGGCCTTCAATCGCCACCCGCCGCCCACGCACGTCCTCAAATTCCGGCACCACCAGCCGCTGTTCCGTATACAAAATCCGCCAGCCCTCCCGCACCGTCTCCGCCTGCCGCTCAGCAAAAACTTCCAGCCGCGTCTCAAGGATCTTCAACTGCACACTCACCGTCGCCGAACGAGAACGACCGAAACGCACCAGTGCCTGCCGCTCCAGCACCGCTTTCAGTAACTCCGCAATCGAAGCTGCATCTGCCGAATCCTTCAGCTTTGACGTGCCAAACTCATTCAGTACCTCATGCATCAGACTGCCAAAGGCCGCTGCATCAAGTTCCCGCACATCATCCGCCACAGATTCCAGCCGCAGCTCACGCCGCAGAAAATATCGATACGGACAGCTCAAATAGTCTCGAAAAGAAGTCACAGCAATGACATCCGGAGCCGCCGGGACGTTCACAGGAGCCGGTATGCTAAAGCCGCCTTCTCCGCTGCCCTCCAGAGCCAAAACAGCCCCCGCCTCATCCTCATCTGCTTCGCCAAAAAACTGACGCACGCGCACCGGTATCTCTTCAGCATCGCAGGCAAACCACAATCGCGAGGGCGCCAGCGGATTTCCGTCCTGATCCCGACGACCCATCACAAAAATCACTCGCCGACGACTGTTCAGCAGCAGCCACACAACACTGGCGTCACGCGCGTACCGGCGACGACTGTCGCTCAGATTCAGACTCGCCCGCAGACTGTCCGGAAGAAAACCATCCCCGCCCTTTGCGGATGGTACGTTCCCCTCGTTAAAACCAGCCACCACCAGAAATGGCGCGTCATCCATCGCCAGATCCAGCCATCCCGGCAAATCAATGCCGTCCTCTGCCCACACAGGCGACAATGTGTCGTCTGCCACCTGCGACAAAAGAAAGTCAATCGCCATCGCCGCCGAACATGACGGCACCGCCGATCCAGGCAGTCGCCGCAGCTCATCACACACCAGCTGCAGCGATTCAACACAGCGGCAAATTCCAGCGTCCCGCTCGCTCTGAGCAGAATACTGACGACCACCATAGACCGCTGCCAGCAGACGCACCAGCCCCTCCGCCCACGTCGTCATCGGACGAGGCTGCTGCAACTGATACCACAACATCGACTCAGCAGCACTGAATAACTCATCAAGAGACTTCTGACGGGCCGGAATCGAACCATCCGGATGAATTCGCCCCACCGCTGATATCGCCGACTCAGCCTGCTCGCCCTCCGGCAGCAGACAACGCAAAAGCTCCTCCACACCACGACACACTTCCCCCGTAATCGCAGGCAAAGCCCCACGACCCAGCATCACCCCCGGAGTCATCTGCAAATGCTCAGCAGTATACGCGTCCACTGCCTCCAGCCAGGCTGCAGCCTCTGCCGTACCTGCCAGTCGTTCACGCAAACGCACATCCAGCCACAGACCCAGATCAGGATGTCGAATCAGATCCCGTAACGAAGGAAAGTCGGGCGGAAGCTGGTCCCTCACCGACGACAGGTGCTGCGATACCGATTCCAGCAGACGCCACGGTCGAGTCCTGCGGAGCGGACGACCAACAGACGGATTTCCCCGCAGCCCCGCATCCGCCAAAGTCTGCTGCAACAGCGGCACAAGGTCGTCGTCCGCTACGCCAATCGTAATATCGTCCGCCCGCAGATGCGCTGCTGCCTCAGCAACCTCAGCTGTCACCGCCTGAGCTACCTCGGTCGGACCGCCGGCAATCCGCCCGGCGGAAGCCGGGATATTCAACTGCCGCTGCTCCCAGTGCTCCGCCCGCACACAGCCAAATTCATCGAAATCCTCAGCCAGGTCAGCCGCCGCCGGCACCAGTGCCAGCACACCCACCCCACACTGCATCAGCATCCGCCGAATCACCGTCGGCATCTCCGCAATTCCCAGCAGAACAATTAACTGCTCCGCCCGACATTCGCCCCGCTCCACAGCGATCCGCCGAGCCGTCTGGACATCCCACAGATGCAGATCGTCCAGACGACGATGATACTCGTTCTGAATCGCTGCCAAAGTGCGCCAGCGATCCGCCTCCTCCGGTTCACCAGCTCGCCGCAGATGCTCAGAGACCGTTTCAAACGAATGCAGCTCCGCTGCCAGATCCGCATGCTGCCGTCGCAGCGACTGACACAGTGATACCCACGCAGGCACTGACTGCATCGCTGGACGATGCGGTATCGCCCCCCGCAGGCGTTCGGCCGGAACTGCATACAAAGCCGACATCCATACCAGCAACTGAGTCAGCTCAGGTGCCAAAGGACGCTGCACAGGATAAAGATGCTCAGGAAAACTCTCAAAAGTTTCTATAATCGGAGGTCTCAGTCCCGGCCAGCGTTCCCCGTGCCGCTGAACCAGTAACTCCAGCAGTCGCCGACCGGCGCGCCGGCCCGGCACCACGACAACCACTGACGAAAGATCCAGCTCGTCCCCGTTCCCAAAACGACTGGCCAGAACGTCCGCTGCCTCCTGCAAAGCAGGCCGAGAAGTGCCCAGAAAAATGCGTTCCATAGAGATCCCGCAGAACACCATCCTGAATGAAAAAAATCCCGCTGCAGCAGGCTGCTGCACGGGATTTTATGCGGGAATCACTGCACACGCCAGACAGTCCGCTGCGAAACCTTACGCCGCTCGCACTCGACGGCGGTAAGCACGCACACCAACCGCTCCCGCAATCACACCCAGTGCCGCAAACGAACCCGGCTCCGGCACCGCAGAAAACGAACCCGGACCGCTCGTCTGACCCACCACAATGCCCGGCTC
>JBJTPZ010000195.1:0-17436 GCA_046075365.1 Planctomycetaceae bacterium | reverse complement strand
TCCAGTTCAGCCTGCTGCTGCTGCACCTGCTGCTGTGCGAGCAGGCTGTTTTGCTGCTGCTGTTCGATCAGCAGCTGCTGGCTGTTGAGTTCTGCCTGTCGAGTGTCCAGTTCGGCCTGCCGCTGCTGCACCTGCTGCTGTGCCTGCAGGCTGACTTGTTGCTGCAGTGCAAGTGCCTGTGTCAGCTGAGCACGCTGCTGCTGCAGCTGTTCGGTCAGTTCCGTCAGTTCCTGACGTTCACGCTGCAGGTTCTGCCGCATGGACTCGGCGTCCAGACGAATGGCGGCGGCCTCGGCCATCGTTTGAGCCGCCTGCTCATGCTGCTGCTGCTCGTGCGTCAAATCAGCCCGAGCCTGTTCGAGCTCTGCCAGCAGTTCGGCAAGACGCAGCTCTTCGGCTTTTAGACGCTGTTCCCTGCGAGATATCTCGGCTTCACGCTCCAGCAACTGGCTGACACGTGCCGCTGCGACGTCTGAGACTGCGTCAGCCGGCGAATGGCCGCGCTGTCGTTCCACGGCAGGAGATTCCCCGCTGACGCGAGGGAAGGCATCACGGAATCGCCGATCGCTTCCACCGGTGAAAATTACAGACGGTCCTGCTGCACCCAGCAGAACAGCGCGTCGCATGCTGCCATCGTCGGAAGAAACTGCGGGACGCAGAGGATCAGACGTCAGGACCTGCATCGTCCAGCTGCCCAGACTGATGACATCATCCGGTTCAAGTACGGCGTCACCGTGCAGGGGGACTTCGTTGACCCAGACACGCCCTTCCAGCCTGACGACGGTCAGCCGGCCATCCTGATAGTCGAACCGACAGTGCTGCTGCTGAATTGAGGTCTGCTGAATGCTGATGTCGGCGGTTCTGGCCGCTCCACAAACAAACGATCCGTCGCCGGCAATTTGCCAGGGCCCGAGCCGCTGGTCGTACAGCGGTACCAGCAGAGGTGCCTCTCTGGTGGTAAAGCTGCGTGCTGATGCGGTCAGCAAAGATGGCATTGATGCCTCCGAATCACACCGTCACCTGTTCTGTTGTGCCGAATTGCCTGTTCTGTGCCGTTTGCCCGTTCGGCGAATATATCAATCTTTCCCCAGACTCTTCCGCTGTCGTTGCGAAAGCCGACGGTTGGGGCGTTGAAATTCGGCAACATGCCGTCAAAAGTCGGTCTGTGCGGACTGGATCGGTTCTGCGAGTGGTGCTGCGGCTGCAAATAACGGCTGTTTGGAGGGCTGGAGGGGCGGTTTGGGGTGTTTGCTGGCTTTGGCTGGACATTTCCTGATTGGCGAGGTTTTCCGCCTGCAGCGTTTTCACTGCCCATGCCGTTCGTGTTCACCGATATGAATGTGGGGAATGCGCCGTTGCTGGTGCTGCATGCACTGTGAAAGCGATCCCCGTGTTCATATCGAAACTGCCCTCCTGCCCGGGTTGCCAGTCATGCTTTTCAGAACGCTGCCGCTGCTTGTTCTCACGGGACTGCTGTCCGGTTGTATGACCAGTGGAATATTCCAGCGTGACGACCCAACCAGCCGACACAAGCCGGGTTCCGACGCCTGGTGGGCTGAAAAGGGAGAATTGCCGCCTGGTGTTCGGCAGAGTCGCTGGAAGGGCAAAATGTGGCCGGTCGCTCCGCGTTCAACAGCGCCTAAGCAGCAACTGACGCATGTCTATCATTCTCAGCACTATTGGCCGCACCCGTACGCTGCTCAGGACAACGCTGCTGTGCATCGCATGATCGATACTCAGACCGCACTTGGCTGGCAGGATCAGACGACGCTGTACGATCGTCACTTTGATCAGGATACTCAGTCTCTGAATACGGCAGGCCGTCTGCAGCTCGAGTACATTTTATTCACTGTGCCGCCGCAGCGCCGCAATGTTTATGTGCAGGCGACACACAGTCCTGATGGTGATGAGATCCGCAGGGCATCGGTGGCGGAAGTGGCCGCGTCGATGAGTCCCGGCCAGACGCCCGCCGATATCACCATTCGTTCCTGCGAGGAAATTGGCAGGCCGGCAGCAGAAGTTGCCAGCATTGCTCAGCAGTATTTGCAGAGCACCCCGGTACCGCGAATCGGCAGTGGCGGAGGGGGTGGCGGATTTTCCGGTGGCGGTCGTGGCGGAGCCGGCGGCGGGACCGGTGGTGGTGGTGGCGGCGCCGGAAATCAGCTTGGCACGAGCTTCGGTGGTTCGTCCGGCGGCATCATGACGGGTGGCGGTGCCGTCTCCCCAAGGTAGTTTGTGCAGGGATTGTGGCCAGCGGATTCTGCCGCGTTTGAGCGCAAGCGGCCGTTTTGGCCGTAACTGGTATCGCTGGGGTGTGCGGGCTCGTACGGTCAGGCTGACTTTTCCTGCTGTGTCGTGAATGCGGTGTTCGATGACCTCGAGGGAAAGTGTCGAGTTGTCGGCATTTTCCGGGCTGCGCTGCAGATCCACGGGAGACAGGTGTGTTTATGTCGAGGCGGCTGATCGTCAAATGTTGTCTGCTGCTTTCATGCTGTCTGCTTTCCGGTTGTGCGCTGGTTGGTGGGGATAAGTCGTCCGGGGGATCGCGCTGGTTCTCTTTTCGCAGATCCGCCACATCGCAGCTGAGTCCTGAGTTTCGCGAAGCTCAGCGAATGTTCGGTAAGAATACCGAGAAAAATCTGCTGGCATGGGCTCTGTATCAGGAAGATAACGAGCAGTACGCCGAGGCCATGAAAACCTACCGTGAGCTGTCGATTGCTTATCCGAGCAGCGTCCAGCCACAGCTCGGGATCGCTCGCGTTGAGGAAGCCACGGGGCGCAGTGAGCAGGCTTTGACTGTGCTGCAAAGTGCTGCGACAGCACATCCGCAGAATGTTGATGTTCAGCTGCAGTTAATGCGACTGCACATGTCGGAAGAGAACTGGTCTGAATGTCTGGCTGCCTGCGAACGCGTCTGCAGCCTTGCCCCCACGGACCAGAATGCTCGTTACGAAGTCGGCATTGCGATGGTCCGGGCAGGTCGCGTACAGGATGCTTTACCGCATTTGACGTTTGCAGTCGGACGTTCTGCCGGCTGCTATAATGTCGCCTGGATTCTGCACGAGCAGTCTCGAGATGAGGATGCTGTGCAGTGGCTGCAGCAGGCGCTGAGTGAACATCCGGATCGGCAGACCGCTGAGCGATCAAGGCTGCTGCTGGCAGAGCTGTCCGGTGAGTCTGCGCAGCCCGCAAATGGTCGGGATCGAGTTCGCCAGGCTGCTGCAGTGGCCACCGACGGCAATGTTATTCGGGCCGGAGGTGTTGCAGATGTCCAGTCGTGGAACGGGCCAGGAACTGGGGCTGTTCAACCGGCTCGACACTCTGGCCCGGCTGCTCAGGCAGAGTTTCAGCCGAGGCGTTGATGGCAGGTGGCTGGGCTGGCGTGGCGGGAGCGGGCGCGAACGGCCAGATGATCGGGATCAGAATCACGCTGACCACCATCATCAGCAGATTGAGGGGTACGCCGGAACGTACGAAATCACTGAAGCGATAGCCCCCTGGCCCAAACACCATCATGTGGGTCTGGTAGCCGACTGGTGAGGCGAAAGCAAAGGAAGATGCCAGTGCCACGGCCATCACGAAGGGACGCGGGTGAGTGCCGGACAGGGCGGCTGCCTGCAGGCAGAATGGAAAGGCAATGGCCGCGGCGCCGTTGTTTGTGATCAGTTCGTTCAGAATCATGGTGGCTGCGTAGATGGCAGCCAGAGCAGCGATGGGGCCAAAGGGCTGCGTCAGTTCGATAAGTTGCCGGGCCAGAAATTGCGCGGCACCCGATTTATCCAGGGCCGTACCCAGTCCGAACGAGGCTCCGATGGCGATCAGTACGGGCCATTCCACCGCCTGGCGACCGTCGCCTGTGGACATGCAGCGGGTCAGTACCATCAGGCCACCGGCTAAAAAGGCGGCCAGAGTCGCCCGGTCTCCTGGCAGCAGCACCATGGCTGCCAGCAGGGCGACGAAAATGCCTACGGCGATCCACCAGCGTTCCTGCCTAACAACCTGAAAACCATCGACGTCACTGACGAGGTAGAAGTCGGGGTTGTTGCGGTGAGCCTGTGTGAAATTGGCACCTGTTTGCAGCAGCAGAGTATCGCCAGCTTCAAGGCTGACGTCGCCGATCTTCGTGGTGACTCGCTCGCCATTGCGGTGAATCGCCACAATGGCAGCGTTGTAGTGCGAGCGAAACTGGGATTCGCGGACGGTCTGGCCTATCAGCGGTGATGAGCGGCTGACGACGGCTTCACACAGTCGACGCTGACGTGCTGCATTCCATGCGGAGTCTGTGCCGTCGGCCACTGGCTCCAGTCCGGGAATATTTTTCAGATCGACAATCGTGTCCACAATGCCGGTGAAAACCAGGCGATCATCCTGTTCAAGTACGGTGTCGGGGCTGACGGGAGTGATGACTGAGCCGCGGCGATCGACTTCAGCCAGGAACAGGCCCGGCAGTCCTCGCAGGCCGGCCGCTTCAATCGTCTGGCCGATGAGCCGGCAGCCTGGTGCCACCTTGAGTTCAACGAGGTATTCGCGCATCGATTCACCGAACTGCTGCAGCAGTTCCTTGCGAGCGGGCAGCAGCAGACGGCCGAACGTGAGCAGGTAGATGCTGCCGACGATGGCGCAGGGGAATCCGGCGTAGCCGATTTCAAAAAATCCCATCTCATCCAGTCCGGGCAGGCCCGACTTTTTCATCAGCCCGTCGACAACCAGGTTCGTGCTGGTGCCGATACGCGAACAGCAGCCGCCCAGAATTGTGGCAAATGAAAGAGGAATGAGCAGCCTGGAGGGGGCGACGTGATTCTTGCGGCACCACTTGAGCACCACGGGGATCAGCATGGCCACGATTGGCGTGTTGTTCATGAAGGCTGAAACGGCGATGGCGAAGAAGATCAGAGCGACGAGGCCGCCGAATTCGGAACGCACAGGCCCCAGCACCCTGGCACCGACGTAATCGACGACGCCGGTTTCCTTCAGCCCCGAGGTGACAATGAACAGCGCTGCCACCATCAGCAGTGAAGGACTGATGAAACCCTCGAAAGCCGACTTGAAATCCACGACACCCGCCAGTGTCAGCACAACGAGCGCGCCCATGAACACAAGGTCCGCCGGGCGATCGAAAGCCAGTGCCACCAGCGTGACCAAAGTAACCGCGATTGTGAACCAGGCCTGCCATTCCATATGTGCTGCTGCGGCAGCCATTGGGAGTGTTGTCGGCTGCCACGTTCCTTCAATTCAGAGGTCTTGATTGTCAAGTGCCTGTACGTGTTGTGCTGTGAAGATTAGTGGTCTGAGGAGCGTGTTGCAACCGCAGCGGGTGCGGCTGGGAAGCCACAGGCAGCGCAGCCTCGGGAATCTGCGAATCCGGCCTGTGATGCCGACTGCTGTTGCGGCGAGGATTCGTTATTATCTGCCTGACATGTCAGAATTTTTTTCGGCTGCAGTGAAGATTTTTCGAAGCGTTACCTATGACCATGGCCACTCTTTCGTATCGGCCGGATGCTGCACTTCGCCTGCTGCGACCCGGACGTCTGGACGGCTTACAGCAGGCTCTGGAAGCCGCTCGTGACGAATCCCTGAACGACGTCGATCTGTGGCAGGGCGGTCAGCAGATTCCGCTCGACCGCCAGCCGCTGGATGCCGGGTTTATTCAGTGGCCTGAAGAGCTGCTGGCGGATCTGCAGGCCAGCCGCGGCAGCAGCCTTGTGGCACGACTGGAAGCCACGGGCAAGCGTCTGCAGCAGCATGCGGATTCTTTGATTGTACTTGGCATCGGCGGCTCGTACATGGGTATGCGAGCCATGTTTGAGGCGTTGCGGCCCGCCTGCTGGAACGAATTGTCACGCGTTGAACGCGACGGAGCCCCGCGACTGTATTTCGACGGCTGGAACGTGGATTCCGATCGGCAGCAGGAACTGCTGTCTTTGCTGGACCGGCGGGCTGCCGCCAGTCCCGACTCTGCTGAGGGCCGGACTGCCGTCATCAGTATCAGCAAGTCCGGCGGGACTCTTGAGCCGGCTGTGGCTTTTCGTGCCTTCCGAGATTTTGTGGAGCGAAGATTTCCGGGGTATGAGCGAGATCTCATTGTTCCGGTCACAGGTGAGTCGGGACGGCTTCGAAGCCTGTCAGAAGCAGCCGGCTACCGCGATGTATTCTCCATTCCTGACGGGATCGGTGGTCGCTTTTCAGTGCTGACGGCGGTCGGGCTGCTGCCAGCGGTCACTGCCGGGCTGAATATTCGGGCTCTGCTGCAGGGGGCTGCTGATATGACTGATCACTTCCGTCGGGCTCCATTTGCAGAAAATGTGGTGCTGCAGTTTGTGGCTGTCTGTCATGCGTTCGAGGCTGATCATGGACTGCACTGCCGTGTTCTGTCGACGTGGGGCAGCCGTCTGGAAGCTGTTGGTCTGTGGTACGATCAGTTGCTCAGCGAAAGCCTTGGCAAACACGAACGCGGTGCCACACCGCTGACCGTCGTCAATACTCGCGATCTGCACAGTCGCGGTCAGCAGCATCAGGAAGGCAGACGCGACAAGCTGATCACAAATCTGCTCCCTGGACCGCCGGCTCTGGCACCGCTGACTGTCGCTGCCCACCGGCTCGATCAGGATCGGCTGAACCAGCTTGCAGGCACTTCCCTGCCGCGCATCCTGGATGCTGCAGTTGCGGGTACAAATCAGGCATACGCTGAATGCGGCCGACCAACTGCAGACCTGCTGCTGCCAGGACTCAATGAACATTCACTGGGTCAGCTGTTCCAGATGCTGATGCTGGCCACCGTCGTGGAAGGACGCCTGGTTGGCACAAATCCATATGGTCAGCCGGGTGTTGAAGCTTACAAGAAGAACATGCAGGCTCACCTCGGAATTTAATCGGCCGTCGGTCGGCAGGTTCCCCGTTATTGCTCTGTCGCAAAGGTGCTTTCGATGAAGCTGACTTTCTATGGCCACAGCGCGTTTGCTCTGGAAATTGCCGGACAGCGGATTCTGATTGATCCGTTTCTGACCGGTAATCCGGTCAACGTCACACCGGTCGATGAGGTGCAGGCCGATTACATCGTGGTGTCGCACGGGCACGGCGATCATGTGGGGGATACTGTCGAGATTGCTCGGCGGACAAACGCACTGGTAATTTCAAACCACGAAATCTGTTTGTGGCTGAAACGACAGGGAGTCGCCCGCACTCACGACATGCATCTGGGTGGCAGTCATAAGTTCCCTTTCGGAACTCTGAAGCTGACCATTGCTCATCACGGTTCAGTGCTGCCTGATGGTTCGTGCGGTGGCAGTCCCGCGGGGCTGCTGTTCAAAACTGCGGAAGGCAATGTGTACCACGCAGGTGATACGGCGCTGTTTTCGGATATGTCGCTGATCGGTGCTGTGGGGCTGAAGGCTGCCATTCTGCCGGTGGGAGACAACTATACGATGGGTCCGGAAGACTCGCTGGCTGCCATCCGACTGCTGCAGCCGCAGATTGCGATTCCCTGCCATTTCTCAACCTTCCCGCTGATTGACCAGGACATTGAGCAGTGGTCTCTGCAGGTGCGTCAGCAGACGACGGCGCGGCCGCTGGTGATGGCGCCGGGCAGTACGGTTGAGATTTGACTGCGGTTGACGCGGATTTGTAATGCACCAGCCGCTTCAGATGGCTGCCGACAATGGCAGGGCAAGTTCCGCGGGCGGGGTGGCAGGTATCAGCAGCTGCAGCATGCGCTGTCGCAGATCGTCCAGTCCGGTACCAGTCAGTGCCGACACCTGCACTCGATCCGCAAACGGCGGCCCCATCGTTTGCAGAGACACTGGGGCACCGGAGCCTGTGAGCAGATCAAGTTTATTCTGAACCAGCAGCACGGGGCAGTCTGCTGTTGTCAGGGCCTGCAGCAGCCGCTGCGGCACCGGTTGCAGACCCGCTACGCAGCAGATCAGGCTGACATCGCCGGTGGCGGTGAGAGATTTTTCAATGCCGTCGGCTTCGATTGCAGATGTTGCGTCGTCACGAATCCCGGCCGAATCCCGAAACTGCATGATCCAGCCATCCACCACCGTTTCGGCGTCCAGCAGGTCCCGCGTGGTGCCAGGGATGGCCGACACGATAGCACGCTGCCGACCACACAGAGCGTTCAGCAGGGATGATTTTCCAGCATTCGGTTCTCCCGTCAGCAGCACCCGAAAGCCATGCAGCAGTGCCCTGGTGTAGGGCAGCCACAGCTTTGACTGCTCGTGGGCGATGGCATCGCCGGCTTCGATTTGTCGCAACAGCTGCACCTGCCGTCCGTCAGCCTGCTGCAGGATGCGAGCGGCTGCCTGGCGCGTCCGGCAGAGCTGCAGTGCCTGGCTGATCAGTGCTTCGCTTCGATCTTCCACGGAACAGCTTGCCCTCGGGATGGCGGCACCGGCTGGTGAGTCCGGAGTGTCAAGGCTGGCTCCGGCTGACTGCAGGTCCCGCAGAATTCGCTCAACCGCCACGCTTCCGCCATGGCATTGAATCTCCCAGCGCTGCAGGTGTGTCCGTACAATGACGAGGTCTTCACCGTTCCAGCGACCGTAAAGAATTCGGCCGACAGCAGCGTCTTGTGGCCGCAGGTTGTCGGGGCGAGTAAATGACTGAAAGGGATCCCCTGATTCCAGCGGCGACCCCTGCAGCCGGATGACGGCGACCGCTCCGGGGCCGCGGGCGGTCAGTACCCTGGCCTGCAGTTGTGCTTCCGCGAGTTTCTGCATAGTGAACTTCTGCTGGAAAAATGTGCAGCCTTCAGCGTTTCGGCAACCGGAATGTCTGTGCTGGGCGGGCATTCCCCAGAGTATGAAATTTGGCCGGAAACTGCTGTCAGAAGTTCAAGTTTGCCGGTGGCAAATGCTCAATTCTCAGTTTCGCTCCAGCCACCTGCACAGGGATGCCGATGTTTCGATTACGAGCGGAAGTGCCGTAAGTGCTGTCTTTGTGCGCACTGCGGAACCAGCGGCTCAGCGTGGGTTTCGGCGGAATCTGCTGCAGGGTTCCGATCGAGCATTGCCCGAATTGCAGTTTCCTGGCCAGGGATGGTCATGGGTCGGCCCTCAGAAAACGGAACATCGCGACCACTGCCGGCAAGGCTTGCCGGCTGGGTGGCTTCCGTTGCGTGCGCTCGTCCCAGACTGATGCTGTGGCTGGGGCTGCTGGCGGCCTGTGCCTGCGTTGGCTACTCGGTTACCCATCTGGAAGTTCACACCAGCCGTTCGCAGCTGACCCAGAGTGAAGCTCGATTCAGCCGCAACTGGCAACAGTATTCGGATACTTTTGGCAGTGCGGCCGACTTGATGGTCGTGGTGCAAAACCCTGCCCCCAATGTGCGTCTGATTCGCAGCGTGATTGACGAGCTGGGTGAAAAACTGAAGCGGGAGCCCGAGCACTTTGAAAACGTGCTTTCGCGAGTCGATCTGACCGCCATGCGGCGGAAGGCACTGCAGTTTCTCACCGATGACGAGATCCGCAAGACGGCCGCTCGACTGCAGACCTACGATCGCGTTGTCCGGCAGCAGAACTGGGACCTGATTCGTTCAGAAAAACTGGCCGAGACGCTGCTGAGTCAGATTCGTCGCGGTCAGGCGGACGGAATGGTGCCTGAAGCCACCTGGATTTCGGCCGAACGGTTTGCTGACAGCCTGTCTTCTTATATGCACAATGCACTGGCCAGTGGTCGTGCAGAGCAGACGACCTTCAAGCCGCCACTGCCTGAACTGATGACAGTGGCTTCGGATCAAAAACTGTCTGATGGTGCGCTGTCCTGGATGATCAACAGTGAGGGAACAGTCGGGGTACTGCTCGTCTGTCTCACGCAGGATCAGAATGCAGCGCAGGCGAAAAAACAGGAGTCATCGCTGGCCCGGCTCAGAACGCTGGCTCAGGAAGCTGAGAGTTCAGCGCGAACAGATTCTGCCGATCTGAAGGTGTCTTTGACAGGGATGCCGGCACTTGAGCATGACGAGCTGCGATCGACGTCGATCGACATTCGGAATGCGGGACTGCTGGCGGCACTGCTGGTTGGAACCGTACTGTTTGTTGTCTTCCGCGGCATGCGTCACCCGATGCTGGCACTGATGACGCTGCTGGTTTCACTTTGCTGGACGTTTGGAGCGGCCACGGCGGTTGTGGGATCGGTCAATATCGTCAGTATCTGCTTTGCCATCTTCCTGATCGGATTAAGCATCGATTTCTCGGTGTCCTTCATCCATCGGTATCTGGCACTGCGGCAGGAACTGTATGAACTGCCGGCTGCACTCCGGGAAGCGGCGGAAACAACCGGCGGCGGAATCCTGATCTCCGCAGCCACTGCTGCACTCGCGTTCTCCACGGCACTGCTGACCGGCTTCCCCGGAGTTGCCGAACTGGGTTTGATTGCTGCCATGGGAGCAGTGTTGTGTGCTGCATCCGTGTTCTGGTTTCTGCCCGCACTGATTGCCATTTCGGACCACGATGTGGACGTTGAACAGCTGCCGCAGCCGATACCCGCTGCGAAGCTTGCCGGCTGGCTCACCGCGTGGCCGATACCCGCTGCTGCCGGGGCCGTGGTGGTCGTTCTGCTGTTTTCCTGGCAGGCATTTCGCTGGTCGGATGGCCGCCTGCAGTCGCGAGTCAGTTACAACCCGAATCTGCTGGAACTGCAGGATCAGCAGGCCGAGTCTGTGCTGGCTGAGCGAGCTCTTGATGCAGCCAATACAGAAACCGTACTGCATGCTGTTTCGATCGCTGGTTCATGGGAACAGGCGATGCAGCTGCGCAGCAGGTTTTTGAAGCTGTCTTCGGTGGGGCGAGTCAGCGATGCCGCCAGCAAACTGCCGGAACAGCCCAGTGGCGGAACCATGCAGCTGCTGCAGTCCCTGCAGCAGCAGGCTGCCAGTTTGCCGACGGCAAGCCCGAGTCTGCGGGAAGGCAGTTACCTCGATACCGGACGTCAGTCAGATGCTCTTTATGCCGCGCTGAAAAAGTCGGATCATCCGCGTGCCAAAGCTGCGGCCGCCAGCCTTGATCAGTTTCTTAATGACCTTTCCAAAACTCCCGCTCGCGAATCCGCAGCAATTCTGACAGCCTGGAATACAATGACGGTGCGCTGGCTGCTGGGCGAGTATCAGGAGATTGCCGCAGCCGATCGCTTCGACCCTGTAGACCTGCGCGACCTGCCCAGGGAACTGAAATCGCGTTTTCTGAAAATCGACGCCGATGGCAAACAGCAGTGGGCCCTGAGAATCTACCCGAAAGACAATGTCTGGAACGGGCCTGAACTGGATCGTTTTGTTCGCGAGCTGCGAACAGTGGATCCCAGCGTTACGGGAGCACCGGTACAGGTCTATGAATCTGCCGGGCGGATGGACGCCACCTGGGCTTCCATCGGTCTTTATGCGCTGTCCGTCATCTTTCTGATTCTGCTGTTCAATTACCTGCGTCCGGGGCAGAAGCTGCTGACTGTGATTCCGCCTGTTGGCGTCGCTGCTTTTATCGGCTATACACTGTTTCAGCGGACCGGTACTCTCGACCCCGGTCTGGCCGTGATGATCTGTGTCGGTCTGGCGACGTTCATCGCTGCAGTGCTCGATTTCCGCAACCTGCGGGATACTGTGCTGACTTTGCTGCCGGCACTTGCCGGTGGTGCGGTGCTGCTGGGCGTCCTGCAGCTGCTGGGGCTGCAGTTAAACCCGATGAATCTGATCGCGCTGCCGCTGGTGTTTGCCATCGGTGTTGATAACGGGATCTACCTGGTCGCCGACTGCCGTCGTCAGATTGCTGCCGGCAAAGAAGGTTACCTGCCATCCTCGGATACACTGAGCAGTGTCATCGTCACGTCACTGACGTCGATCGCCGGCTTCTCAGGACTGCTGGTGTCCTCGCACGCGGGACTGTTTAGTGTCGGTGTGCTGCTGGCAATCGGTGTGGCCTGCTGTCTGGTTGTTTCGCTGCTGCTGCTGCCGCCGGTGCTGACTCTGGTTGCGAAGCATCAGCCGGCGTCGATGGAACCAGTGAAGGTAATTCGTGAAAACGCCGGGGCGGCTGATGACACGGCAGCTCGCGATGCCGCTGCCAAAAACACCCAGCAAAAGGGCAAAAAGGCAGCCTGATCACGACTTCGATTTTTGTTGACACCGCTCAGCTCGGCTGTCACCGCTCTGACTGCCAGCGACGTTTCAGCTGATCGATCAATACCGCTCCGGCCAGTACTGCACCCAGCACGATACTTTGGCCTGAAGATTCCACCCCCAGCAGATTCATGCCGTTGCGGATGACGGCAATGATGAATGCGCCAATCAGCGTTCCCAGCATTCGCCCTTCGCCGCCCATCAGCGATGTACCGCCAACGACCGCCGCTGCAATCACCTCCAGCTCATACATGTCGCCGTATTTCGGGTCCCCGCAATTCAGACGCGATGACAGCAGCAGGCCACCCAGTCCCGCCAGACCGCCACTGATGGTGAACACCGCAAACTTCATGGCCTGCAGCCGGATTCCGCAAAGCCGAGCGGCTTCCGGGTTACCTCCGATGGCATACAGCTTTCTGCCAAACGCTGTACGACTCATCACGAAATGAGCCACGGCGTACAGCACAATCATGATCCAGACAGGGTTCGGCAGTCCGCCCGGACTGCCTCCCCCAAGGGTTTTAAAAGCGGGAGGCAACCAGGTGTCTCCGATGGATTCCTGACTGGTGATTCTTTGAGCCAGGCCTCGCGCGATCAGCATCATGGCCAGGGTCGCGATAAAGGATGGCAGTCGAGCAGTCGTTACCAGCAGCCCGTTCACTGCTCCTGCCGCCGCCGCAACCAGTACAGCCAGCAGGCAGGCCAGCGCGAGCGCGCCGGAACCGGCACTTGCGCCGCCACCCACGTCACGCAGAAATACGGCCGCAGTCACTGAGGACAATGCCACGATCGAGCCGACGCTCAGATCAATCTCCCGCAGAATAATCACCATGGTCATGCCCACGGCGATAATTGCGTAGATGGCGGTCTGATTGGCTACCCCCAGCAGATTGCCGGATTTCAGGAAGTCGGGCCACAGGCGAGTCTGCGGAACGAAACATCGGACCCCGCCGTCCTTCAGCACATCCGCCAGGACAGGCCACTGCTGCGACTTACCGGTGACGGCCAGTGCATTGATCGAATGGCCAGCGGCGGCGGCCTGCTGCAGCATTTGACGCGCCTGTGCAGGAGCCCCCGCGATGGCGCCCACCACCTGACCACCACCACCCTGCACTCCGGCCTGCACCGCCGCCAGAAACTGACGGTCATCTGCACCCGCCGGTACGGCAATTGCCACCACTGCACTCTGACCGAAGGCGGCCAGGATCTCGACGGCAGTAGCCGCTCCTGCCTCTCGCCCGGTCAGGCTTTGCGGTTTCAAAGTCAACAGACTGATCACAGCGATCAGCAGCAGCAGTACCAGCACCATGCCGTAATCGCTGAGCAGTCGTCGCAGCAGTGAAGCACCGGGAAATCGCATATGCAGCTGATGTCCAGTCAAACAGAGGGAACAGACCGCAGAATGCTAACGCAAAACAGCCTTCCGGAAAACTCTGACAACCGACATGGCATCAGGAGCCTGCAGCGTGAACGCCGACGGCGCCGGGGGGGGCGGTTGGTCTCACGCGAAGCCGCGAAGACGCGAAGGGCGGTGTTCGTTGTTCGAGCACGAGCACGAGCACGAGCACGAGCACGAGGAATCGTGGGGGTGCTCTCCGTAGCTCGGGCTTTCCAGCCCGAGATCTGTCCCCCAAAGCAATACCACCTTCAGCATTCCGCTTGTGCCGTCTCACCGCACAAAAACGGCCGTTTGTCAGCCGCCCGTCGGTGGCTCCTGATGAGCAGTCCGCAGGGTGGCTGAACGCTCAGGCAGGCCCAGATCGGCAGCACGCTGAGCGGCCTCGGCGGCCAGCCTGGCTGCCGTCGGAGCCGCTACTGTGCCGCCATAGTGAATACCCGGGGCCGTGGGTTCGTCCACCATCACCAGCACGACCACTCGCGGAGCATCTGCGGGACTGCCACATACAAACGAAACCACCCAGGCCCGGTCTGAATAAGTGCCCGTGTCGGGGTCCAGTTTTTGAGCGGTGCCGGTTTTGCCAAACAGCGAAACACCAGGCAGCCGTGCCGCCTTTGCCGTGCCCCGTTCCACCACCTGTGTCATTGGCTCACGCACCAGCCACTCGGCCGTTTCACGATGCAGCAGCACACTGTCAATGTGCTCGCCCACAGGTACTGCTGTACCGGCTGCCGAACTGTCCTGAGGTTTCATCGCACGCCGCAGCAGCGTGGGACGCCGCAGCAGTCCGCCATTTGCCAGAGCTGCATGGGCTGTCAGGAGCTGCAAAGGAGTAACTGCCAGTTCCTGCCCCATGGGGACTGATCCGAGCGAGTACACGGTCCACGCATCACGCGGGTGCACAATTCCCGGTAATTCCCCCGGCAGCTCAATGCCGGTGACCTGCCCGAAGCCAAAGCTTCTGACGCCCTCGTACAGGCGATCGAGCCCCAGTTTTTCGCCGATTTTCGCCATGCCAATATTGCTGGACTTCACCAGGACATCAGTCACGCTCAGCCGGCCGTACGAGTGATGGTCGTGCAGAACTCTTGGACCCATGCGGTACACACCATAGCTGCAGTCAATCTCTTCATCACGCTGCAGGCAACCCTGTTCCAGTGCCCAGCCGGTAATCATCGGTTTGAATGTGGAACCCGGCTCGAAGACTGCTGAAACTGCCAGGTTCTTCCAGGCCCGCTCATCCACCGTTTCCAGGCGATCCGGGTGGAAGGCGGGGCGGGAGGCCATGGCCAGTACCTCGCCGCTCCACGGTTCCATGACGATTGCACACGCGCCCTGCGGACGCCATTCATCAACCAGTTCGTCCAGCAGCTGTTCTGTGCGAATCTGCAGTGGCAGGTCAATCGAACTGACGACGGCTCGGCCTGGCTGCGGAGGACGGGAGAGTGTCTGATCCACTTCCATCAGAACACCGCGAGCATCGCGGGCCAGCACCCGGACTCCGTCCTCGCCCCGCAGCTCGCTGTCAAGGGCCTCTTCAAGGCCTCCCTGACCGCGATTATCAATGTCTCGCAGCCCGGTCACATGTGCAGCATAGCCGTCATGCAGATAACGTCGCAGAAATTCTGTACGCAGCCCCCAGGTGCCCGGCGGCAACTGCAGCTGACGCAGCTGCTCAACCTGCCGGTCATCCAGTCGCCGACGAACCCAGAGAAACTGCTTGTCGCGATTACGGACCAGACTGTCATACAGCTCGTCAGTGTTCAGGTTCAGCACACTGCTGACCTGCCAGGCAAACTGCAGCGGATCCTGCATTCCGGATGGAACAGCGTACAGACTCTCGCATTCGATCGTCATTGCCAGTGCCTGACCGCTGCGATCCAGAATATCGCCCGGCCGGGCCGGCAGTACTTCTTCATGGACGCTCTGCCGAGAAACCCGGCTGTGCAGCTGAGCATGCTGTGATCCCTGCAGCTGAATCAGGCGTGCCGTCAGCACGGCCCAGCCCGCCAGCACCAGCACGCCGGCCAAAGTGGCACGCCAGCGAGGCACACGTGGCATCGAGCAGCGAGCAGCCTGCGAACTTGCCGCATCGTTCATCGCCGCTGCCTTTCCATTCCGGCGCCGCGCTGCCTGCCGACCGGACTCGCTGCGGCCGCAGGCTGAGGCGGGGCAATTTCGGTGGTTCGCAGTGCCTCCATCGTCAGCCGTTCAGCCTGCAGTCGGCGACGCACCAGCCAGCCACGCAGGATCTCCTCGTGGTAGTGCTGCACGCTGGTTTCACGGCGCAGCTCCAGAGTCTGCTTCTCCAGCCAGATTCCGGCCATCGAGACCAGCAGAGCCAGCAGCAGTCCGGCTGTAAAGCGAAAGTACACTTCGCTGAGTCCGCTGAATCGTGCGATCCGTCGTCCTGAATGACCGATCATCCCTGCCCGGCCACGCACGCGGAAGTCACGCGCATCAGTGACAGGTCGGCAGGTGATCGGTCAGGGCATGATCACAACTTCGGTGGCATCATCCGGAAGTGCCAGAATTGTTCCCGGCTTCAGTTTGTTTGGATCATTCACTACGGATCGATTCATTTCATACAGCTCAATCCAGCGTGAAGCTCGCCCAAGATGCTTCTTTGATACATCCGACAAAGTCTCACGGTCGCCGACCCGGTATGCCGGACTGCCGTCCTCCAGCAGCAGGAATCCCGGTGGCTCGACAATTCGAGGCTGCGAGTCAATGAACAGCTGGGGATACTTTTCTTCCAGCAGTCGGCGATCCGGAGTCAGCACAATCATGCCGGGCCGCATACGACGCGGATCCGGAATGCGATGCTGATTGAAGACGGCCAGTGCGGAAAAGTACCGGGTTGTACCGTAAACCCGCTTCGACAGCTTCGTGTAGTTTTCGCCTTCCTGCACAACCACTGTGGGGACATCTGCTGCGTCGCTGGATGGATTTGCCTGCGGTGAGTTCTGGTAGTTGAAGGCTGCCAGATCAAATCGACCGTCAGTGCCGCTGCCCGCAGCATTGCGCAGAGCCTGTCGCGATGGGCGAGCCGCAGGGCGTGCCACAGCATTGAAGCCGGCCGAGTTTGAATACCCCGAGGCAGCCCGACCTCGTGCTGCTGGTTCTGCCACGCGATCTGTTGAATCGCCAAAAATGGGTTCCGCAGCGGGAGCACGCTGAACAGGTTCATCAGGAGTAAAGCCGGGGAATGCGGGCGGATCCTGCGGTTCAGCAAGCGCCAGCAGCACCGGCTCTTCAGTGGCTGCAGGGGCCGCAGGCTCGGGTGATTCCGCAGCCCCAAATTGTGGAGCTGCTGCGTCGCTGGCAGTGCTCTCCGCCACCGGCTGCTCTGTCACTGGCTGCACTGTGACTGGCTGCTCCGTCACGGCAGGCTCCGCTGTCAATTCGGGTTGAGCGCTGAATGTCGCTGCGGCAGAGTCGTCTGCAGCGGCAGCGACCGGGGCGGAAAACTCGGTGTCACTGCCGATGGCAGGAAGAACGGCTTCCGGAGACTCAGCCACGGCTGGCTGCTGTGCAGCGGTTGAGTCCGCATTTGATATTGTTTCAGTCGGTTCAGCGGCCGGGGCGGGAAACTCCAGAGCAGGCGCACCCGTGGCTGGCTCAGCGGCAGCAACCAGCGGCTCATCATTGTCTGTCGTTTCCATGGCCGTGTCAGTTGCAAAGCTGGAATCGGTGTTTGCCAGCGGACCGGCT
Source organism: Planctomycetaceae bacterium (assembly GCA_046075365.1). Classification (GTDB taxonomy): domain Bacteria; phylum Planctomycetota; class Planctomycetia; order Planctomycetales; family Planctomycetaceae; genus SXXK01. The sequence goes on along the minus strand of JBJTPZ010000195.1, from coordinate 219 downwards.
GATAGTGCAGGCTCAGAGAAACCGTCTGCTGCGGCGATAGAGTTCTCGACGGGGCTGACATCGGCGAAGCCGGTCGGTTCGCTGAGATTTCCAGCGAACTGCGGAGTATCATCCGCGGCATCGGCAAACGGAGATTCACTGGCGACGGGGACCGAATTCTGCAGCGGGTCCGACACGACTGATTGCTCATTCCCTGCATCAGTGGCGGTGGCTTCGCCC
>JBJTPZ010000194.1:0-2485 GCA_046075365.1 Planctomycetaceae bacterium | reverse complement strand
CGAGCCGACACGCGGCTCCACGGCGTCTCAAAAAATGCCGCCACCGCAGACAGGTCCGCACCGATTGCACCCAGTTTTTTGCTGCTGTAATACTCTGCCCCGCGAAGGATCCGGTCGAAGTACACCCTATCACACGCCTCTTCCTGCCTGTCCGCCAGACAGCCGTGGACCACCGCCTGATACAGCGGCTGCAGGCCGGGCAGGTCGTCCGGAAGATGCAGCGTACTCTGACACAGATGGTCAAAAATCCGACCGTGTGCCGCCTTAAAGGTCTCAGGCTGCTGCTGCCTCAGCTGCTGCGAAAAATATTCCCGAATCAGCGGATGGGCGTCGATCGTTGCTTCCGATACCGTGATCAGTCCGGTCTCAGACAGGAAACTCACACTTTCATGCCAGTCACCGTCCGTCAGCCGCTGCCAGATATCCGTCAGGCCGCTGATCCCCGCAGTACGCAGCATCTGCAGACAATCCCGCGATGCCGGACGATCAAACAGCCCCAGCAGACGTAGTACCGACAGCTGCTGCTGATGTTCGGGCGGGCCTCCGGAAAACCAGTGCTCGTACGCCGCCATCGCCTTAAACGCATGCCCGTACCGATTAGTCGGATCGTTGCGGTACTTCACTTCGGCAGCCGCAAGGCTGATCTGCTGCCGCCGCCGAATATCACCCTGATACCGCAGCTTCAAATAGAGCCCGATCAGAAACAGTGTCAGGGCATGACCATCAACCTCTCCACTGGCCTGCTGCAGCTCGAGGTCAGCCGCAGTCAACAGTGCCGCACCCGCCCGCGTGGCTCCTGCATTGTACAGCACGTTCGCGCCAGCGACCGGACTGAGCTGCTTCAGGTCCAGATCAATCGCTGTACGATTGTAGTGCTGCTGAATTTCCCCGATGAATTCGCGAGTCGTGATGACCAGCAGGCCAGTGTTCTGAGCAGCCAGACCCGTGATCAGCGCCCGCATGCCACGATCATGCAGCGAACCATGCAGCGGACCGGGCGGATACTGCAGCGGTTCCAGACCGTCCAGTACGAGCAAAGTCCGCTGCTCCTGCAACAGCCTGACCAGCCGAGCGGCCCGTGCCTCTTCGTCCCCGTAAGCGGGATCCGGGTCTTTCAGCTGAATCAGCATGCGCTGCAAAAAAAACTGCGACGTTGCCGTGGACTGATTGCTGGTCCCCTGACTGTAGAACGATTCATCAAAGACTCGTTCGGCCCCGCGCCAGTTTTTCAACGCCAGTTCAGCCATCCATTCGGCCACCAGCGAGGTTTTTCCTTCGCCACCACGCCCCCGCACAACCACCACGTTACACTGCGGATTCTGCCACGCGTCGTCCAGCACAGACAATTCCATCTCCCGACCCACCAGAGTGGCCGCCGAATGCCGCAGTTGAGTCGGCGGTACAGAAATCGCTGCGTCAAGCCGCGGGAGAATGTCCACGAGATCCCGCAGCACAGCCGAACTCAGCCGTTCCGGGTTGAGAAACTGGCCACGATCGTGCCCCATCGCGCAGATCCGCTGGTAATGCTGCTTCTGCAATTCCCACTGCTGCCGGTCATCGCTGAATTCAGGCTCCCGCGGACATTCCAGATTCTGCAGTTCCAGATCCCGCGGCCGATACACAAACAGCGGCCGCTGGTGATACAAACACAACCAGGCTTCCCACTGCGTATACGAAATGCCGGGATCCTCCTGCTGCAGCAGCTCCTCAAGCGGCGGCAGCTTCGCAGGCAGGTCCGGGTACTGCTGCAGCAGCTGCCTGACCTGGATCGTTTCCGGGACGGCACCGACCGAGCGACCAATGATGTGGATCACTCCCTGGCACGCCTGGATGTAATGATCCAGCTTCTGCAGGGTGCTGCCCGCTGTGGTCGTGAAATCCTCCTGCACGGCGACATTCAGAGTCGGGCGCTTGAGATCATTTGCCAGCAGCTGGCGATACCCGCGGAACTCGCAACTGACAGCTGAAAGAAACAGCTTGGTGTGGTGGGCGGAGTTGGCAGGGACCATACAACACAGGCTCCGGCAGCGGCGACCACACCGCCCCCACGCTGGTCAGGGCACCGTGATCACTCGACCACCTCAGAATACAACGCCGCCAGCGCGAATTCCAGCGTTTTCATCCCCGGTCACGGCGGTCCGTCAATGCCCTCCCCGCAGCAGACAGCATTCGTCAGTCGCCCACGGGGCATTCGCCGGTCAAAAACGCGCAATCGCTGCTCCGCAGACGCGGCCATCGCAGTGCCCGGGTGTGCGGCAGGGATGCCGCCAGTCACCACCCTCAGCCCCGTTATGGCTGATCCCGGCGAGCCTGCAGGCGGGCGCGAGTCATTCGTTCGCGCAGACCTCCCTGCTGCAAGAAATCCTTTTCCAGCGCACGCAGCTGCCGATCCAGCAGAAAATTGGTCTGGTGAATCAGGCAGATCAAAATGTTGGCTACGATTTCCGCCGGTCGAGTTTCGATCCAGGTCCTGTAGTGTTCGTAA
>JBJTPZ010000193.1:0-6450 GCA_046075365.1 Planctomycetaceae bacterium | reverse complement strand
CGCGGAGCGAAAGGCAACTATCAACACAGCAATGATTGTCGCTTTTCGCTCCGCGAAAAGTAGGGTACCGAAGGTTAACAGGGACACAGGGGTGTTCCTTTCGCGGAGCGAAAGGCAACTATCAACACAGCAATGATTGTCGCTTTTCGCTCCGCGAAAAGTAGAGTACCGAAGGTTAACAGGGACGCACGGGCGTTCCTTTCGCGGAGCGAAAGGCGACTATCAGCTACAGCAACCGGACGCGCTGGCCGTTGCGCAGCTGCTGCAGCAGACGCTCACGGATTTCTTCAATCAGCGCGTTCACTTCCGCTTCCGATTTCACTTCCCGGTTTTGCAGGCCCAGATTGACAGGGACAAAAGGATGCTTCGAGTCCACATTTCGGTACTCATCCAGCATCTTGTTCGCCCGGTCCTCAGCCGCCTGCAATCTCACAATGAACGAATCTCTCAAATCCCGCAGCACAGGCGAAATCGCATCCTGTGTCGTGTCGGTCACCGCGGCACTGATCGGCCTGATGACGTTGTGTGATTTATCGGCCGGCAGCGTGCTGTAGCCATCCCGACTGCGAAGACTGGCCCTGGCCTGTTCCGCCCGCTGCTCCTGCCACTGCAGCAAACGACTGCGTTCCGCCCGATACGCCTGACGCACGATATCAAGATCCGGCCGCACAGCCGCGATGTCCACCCACGGTCGGGCAGATTCAAGCTGCGCAGTGATGCGTCCAGCGGATTCCAGCGCAGCACCCGACAGCAGGTCCAGCTCACGCAGCTGCGAAACCTGGTGCTCGGCAACATTTTGAGCCTCGCGCATCAGACGCAAAGCCTCTTCTGTCAGTTCGGCACCGATTCGCCGCATCAGTTTCACACCGTCGATCAGCTCATCGAGGTGTTTTTTCACCGACTTCACCGTCTCTCGCGTGTTGCGAATCCGCGACAGACAACGCTCCAGGGCTGCATTCAGCTGCGTGAGCTCTTTGGGTGTTTCCCGGACACCCGGAACACGGTCAAACCTGGTCAGGACGTCCCGCAATTCTGCTGCCATCGGATTGAACCGTCGCTCAACAGCATCCGCGATCGGATTGTCGTCACGGTCCAGTGCAACCCCCAGGTGCTCCTCGAAGAACTTGCAGATTCGTGCGCGAGCACGGACGCCAATGTCATCGTCTCCCACAGGGATAAACTCGGCATTGCGAAATGCGGCCGGTTTCTCGAAGACATCTCGTACGCCCGCATCGCGCACCGCAGTGATTTCATTTCCCTGGCCGTCCTGAATCCTGAGCTTGCTGCCCCGCAACAGTCCCAGCACGCAGACTCTGATCACTTCGGCCTGATAAGCATACGGGGGACCGGCGAAGCGATTCAGCAGGTAAGCTCCGTTGACACCCTGTTCAGCTTCAATCAGTTCACGAATTCGCGTCGGAATCAGCCCGCTGCACGTCGGAATGTATTTTCCGGCATCAAGTTCCAGAATTCCAAGTTCGTCCCTCAGGAATTTCGTGGACGGTCCGCTCAGTTCCACCATCAGCAACTGTTCCAGTTCCGACGGCAGAATCACAATCGGATTGAATTCCCGGTACAGAATCGGCATGATGTGTTCGGCCACCTTCAGCAGGGATGTGGCGAATTTGCTGCCAAATTCTTCAGGCCTGTAAGTTTTGCCGCGGAAATACAGGGTTCCGGACTGCCAGGCGGACTGCACAAGATCCTGAATTTCTCCCTCCAGTTTCTCCGCTCGCTGCTCGTCCTGCAGCAGCAGCATTCGACGCGGTTCACTCAGAGTCTCGCGGCGCGGGGCGTATCGCCGGGCCATCCCGCGAGCACGAATCAGCAGACGCGCCCGCTCAGTCAGTTCGCTGACGTCGCCACACACCCAAATCAGGCGATCGCTGAGTTTCACTTCGTTGCTGCGTTCGATCCATGTCGCTTCAGTGCGTTCATCTGCCTGCACAAATCGAAAATCGACAACGACCACAGCTTCGTCTTTCGGCCGCACAAGCTTGTCGTCATCGAGACTTTTTCCATCGGAGAACAGAGCGGACCACGGAAACGGGCGTTTTTTCCACGCAGGCTTTTCTGGCTTCTCCATGACCATCCGCAGGGCATCGCGTACTGTTTCACTGATCGCCTCGCGAGAAGCACGAATCTCGCGTTTTTCCCGCTCCCATTCTTCGCCGGCCGTAGACTGAATGCGGTAGCCGAGCTTCTCGGACCAGGCCAGCAGATTGTCGTTTCGCAGAACCTCCAGCGCTGCCGTGACTGCATCTGCCTGATTGCCGCGGTCCATGCGATCATACAGGCACTGTGCCACCAGTCGCGCATCGGTCGGACGAGTTTCCTGCACCAGTTCAAGCAGTGCAACGGCCTTGGCAACCCGCTGGAGCATGGGATCCAGGCTGGCCGTTTCCGTCAGAATTCGAGCCATGCTGGCTTGTGTGTCTGAATCCAGCGCCGTCTTTTGAATTTCGTAAATGGCGTCCAGCGTAATCAGGCTGCCGACCGGAAAATCGGCCAGCTTCTGCGCTCGGAACAATTCGCCCAGCAACTGCAGCAGACCACGAATGGCCTGATCGTCCCCCTGAGCTCTGGCGGAGCGAATCCGCATCGCACTGGTGATCTGCAGCAACAGATCAATCTGTCCGGGCAGCAGCGGGTAGACCTCGACGAATTCGTCAGCTGATACGTCTTCGCAGCCGAAGGCAAACAGTTTCAGATCCGGGCGGTGCTGTTCAAACAGCTGCCGCAGTTCGGCCTCTCCCTCACGAGTTTTCTGCAGCAGGCGGCGATGGACAACATCGCGGATGTTGGTGGCCGCCAGGTGGACGCGGAGCTGCGGGGGAAATCGGTCTTTCGCCCAGACCAGAAACGAGTCACCTGCTTCTTCGTCAATCCTCTGCTGTCCCAACGACAGCAGCCAGGCTTTGCCTTTCAGCTGACTGCCCAGCTCGGACGCAAAGGCTCGCAGCCGATCGACCCGCTGTTCATGAGACAATACGTACTGTGAGACCTCGTCCACAACGATGAACAGGGTGCCTTTGGAACGTCGCAGTCGCAGCATGTCACCGATGGCCGCGACGGCTTCTGAGGGCGAGTCGGTGACCGTGGTGCCGGCACGACTGTCAATCCAGCTCATGGGATTGGTGTAGCGGTCGGGCTCGAAATGATGCAGGATTTCCGAGAACACTTCGTCGGCAAATGGCTGGTCTTTTTCCTGCAGCCACGGATGCCCGATTTTTTCTGAGACCTGCAGGAATCGTGTCCACTGTCCCGCCATCTCCAGCCGCAGTTCAAAGTTCGCGACCAGCGGCTGATCAGCGCAATACCCCAGTCGCTTCTGAACCTGCCGCACGCAGGCCGTGTGAATGTGCTCATTGTCCCGTGCGAATCCGCCAATATCGAAGACCACGGCAAATGGGTCTTCAATCAGTTGCCGCAGCTTCTTCCATGCGTCCCGAAACTCTTTTGCACGCTCGGAAAGGTCCCGTGCCAGCAGTGCTTCGGCAAGGGACTTGCCGTCCGGCAGCGTCAGCCCATCCAGAGACAGGCCCAGCAGTTTGGCAAAGCTGGATTTTCCTGAGCCATAAAAGCCCGAGATCCAGGCTGTGGGCAGGGATGGCCCCCCGTTTTTTTCCATCTCACGCGTGATGGCAGTCAGGAGCCGAACATATTGCTCGTGAATCCCGTCGGGAATCCGCTTGAAATTCGGATGCTCTTTGTTCCAGCCCCCGGTAATGATGTACTCGTCCACTTCATCTCGAACTTTTTCGGGACTCTGTTCGTGGAAGTAGACCACCGGCGGAATGTCACGAGTCACATCCTGTCGAAACAAGTGCCTGATGAGTTTGGGACTGGTCATAATTGGTCCAATATCGTCAGTAAATTCGAGGTCTGTAGTCGCTGTCCGGGTCTACCTGGCCCATAAACGAGAGCCCCTTATCGCCACGTCGCTCACCAGGGTACAGCAGCACCACCGGGACATTCTGCGTGCGGCCGTCCAGATGTCGCAACAATGCAGATGAGCGCAGGAAGGGATACAGGGCACCAGCGCGACCGATAATGGCCACCGTACGGTCAATTGCTTCCGGATGCTCTTCAGCGTAACTGCAGATCAGCCGACTGCAGTCAGCGGCAATGCCGTCAGGCCCTTCAATCAGTGGGCTCAGCCGCGTCTGCAGGTCCTGAATCGCTCGGTCGATGGATCTTCCGGCCGTCCGTTTTTCCCGTTCAATCAGCCGGCGAACGAAATCCTCACCCTGGCTGCGCACGCGATCCAGCAGGAGTTTCTGCAGATTGATGGACAGCACCATCCAGCCGCTGGAGACCAGATCCGTGTGCAACTTGCGGACTTCGCGACGCAGCGCAAATTCGTCCTTTGGGTCGTATGGCACGATGGCAAAGCGATAGTTGCGCATCGTACTGATGCGAGGACCATCTTCCTGAATCAGATCCGATTTCAGAGCATTGAAGACCTCTGTGAGCGGAGTCTGAGAAAACAAATCAGCGGTCATGCTGTTTCTCTCAATGGAATTTCGCTCTGAAGAATCCGACTGTCGGCCCACTGCTGCAGGTTTTCGAAGCGCCACGAGAATTCAAACAGGTCTCCCTGTCGTCGCAGCGGACAGTCAGGGAACGTCCGCAGTCGTCGTTCCAGATCAGCCCCTGCCAGCCCGACCGATGCCAGGTAGGGGTTGTCTGTCAGCGTCCCCTGAAAATTGATGGTTCGCAGCAGATACAGGATGTAACCCAAAGCTTCGTCGGCCGGGCGCAGAGCCTGCCATCCACGCGGATCCCGGCGGCCCGTCAGAATGCCGGCTTCCGCTGCCGAATACAGCAATTTCCTGGCAAACTGAATCCGGGTGGCAATCGACCACCTGGCGGGCGCCACCTGATCGATCCAGCGCACAACGATGTCGCGAGTAATTTCCAGGTGTCCTGTGGTGACGCGATTCACCAGAAAGTGGCCGGTGAATTCCCGATAAAGCCGATCAGCAAGCTGCAGGTGCCAGTGGCAAATGAGCCTGCGAGTCACAGCCTGCATTTCGGTCCAGCGATGCAGCACCGTCAGCGCCGGCGGAAACCGGTCAAAACGCTCGCGAAAGTTGCAGAGCAGCAGGCGAACCCGTGGCAGTGTGCGAGCCCCGAACCAGTAATTTTCGAAGGCCTGCGTGTCCGTATCACGCCGAGCATGTGCCGGTGCATGTCGCCAGTATGCGCGGCAGTGCTCAACCTCCAGCGAGCACCTCTGCAGGCGAGTGTGATATTCGGTGAGCTCAGAAAGTGTGCTTGTCAATTTCACTTCCGGTAATGTGGCAGAGGATACGCTTCGGACAGCGGTTTGAACCCCGCCAGCAAATTGGATATTGTCAATTCCAGTGAGTCTGGCTGCTTTCCCTTCAACCGTCGTCCGGCCGGGACGCTCGTGAAATCAACGGCCCCGTGACCATCAAGCCACTCAACAAAATGCTGGCGATTCCATTCGGCAGAAATGATATCGTTCAGGCTTGGCAGTGCGTCGGCTGGCGGCACCCGCTTTCGTTTCAGGTCGGACAGTCGATCATGCAGTCGTTCGTCGATCTCGAATCCGAGTGAAAACAGTGAGATGATGTCTTCGGCGTCGTGTGCCTGAGCCCTCAGTTCCGCATCTTTACGGCGAGCCGTTTCTCTGAGACTTTGAAAGACAGCCCACTCTGCGGTGTGCGGCAGCAGTCGCTGGTAGAGGTCGATCCCGCCGAACTCACTGTGCAGGTCCGTTCGCCACCACGCCAGCCGCTTTTCTTCGCCACCTTCGCCGGCCCACGCCATGGCAAACTGGGCCGTCAGCACAGTGTCGAGCACTGACACAGGGATCTGAGTCCGTGCGGGAGTTTCGAGCATGTGGAAGCCTTTCAACGAATGGAAAGCACGTTAACGCGAGCACCGGGACCGGATTTTTGCGACTGAACATGCTACCACATCAGCGATGCTGAAACAGGATTTGCGGCGGAAAACCCCTGTAATTGACAACGACATGGGGAAAAAAGTCAACAATCGTACACAGGGTCAGACAGACGTATGTCCGGGCTTTTCTCGCGAATGACACAGAACTGATAGTCGCGTTTCGCTCCGCGAAACGTGGATTCTGTGAGCCCCTCACCGCAAAACGTGTGATGCAACGGTCAGGGACGGTCCTTTCGCGGAGCGAAAGGCGACTATCCGCCGCCTGTTTGTCGCGTTTCGCTCCGCGAAACGTCCCACCCTCCGTCCGCTCGGCGACCAAAACCCAACACCACCCTCTGGCTCCCTCTTTCCCCCCCCACCCAGCCAGGAGGTCCCGGTGGCGTGCAGTTTGGAATCGAGGAACCTCTGTTGATCGATCCGAATTCAGCGGGACTGCCGAAGCAGCTTCGGTCGGTCGATCAGGAAGCAATCCGTGCTGCACCAGGTATGCCGATAGACTTACGGCGGCATGACCCG
>JBJTPZ010000192.1:0-28317 GCA_046075365.1 Planctomycetaceae bacterium | reverse complement strand
GTGTTCTGCTGGCAGTTCGTTTTTTGGGTGGTGTTGGTTCCGGCGGGTGCGACTGGCGTTGTGGCCGAGCAATTGTCAGAAGCACACGTCCGGAGACCCTGAAAAACCACAGGCAGCGATTTCCTGGCGTCACCTGCAGATGATATGCTGCCGGTCTCTGTCACCGTTCCTGTCCTTCGCGGGGTGATCTGCGGCATGATTTTTTTGCTCGATAATTACGATTCCTTCACATTCAATCTGGTTCAGCGGATTGGTGAGATTGATCCTGGCATTCAGATTCGCGTAGAACGCAACGACCAGGTGACTTTGCAGCAAATTGAACAGCTGCAGCCATCAAGGATCATCGTTTCGCCGGGACCGTGCAGTCCGACGGAAGCCGGATTGTCGTGTGACGTGATTCGACATTTCGGCCCCCGGATGCCGGTCCTGGGTGTGTGCCTTGGTCATCAGTGTCTGGCGGAAGTTTATGGTGCGAAGGTTGTCCGGGCCGGGCGTCTGATGCACGGCAAAACGTCGCTGATTTCCCATTCGGGTCAGGGCATTTTCGCGGGGCTTCCGGATCCCTTCCAGGCGACTCGTTATCACAGCCTGATCGTGCCTCGCGAGACAGTCCCGGAATGTCTGCAGGTGACGGCCTGGGTTGAAGATCCTGGGCAGCAGTATGAAGTGATGGGGTTACAGCATCGGGATTATCCGGTCTTCGGGGTGCAGTTTCATCCTGAAAGTTTCCTGACCGAGAAGGGTTATGACCTGCTGCGGAATTTCCTTGCGATCTGATGCCCTGAAAATGGGCGATCAAGACTCGCTGCTGTGCCAAACGTTCATTTCAACTCAAAAAAACTGAAGTTTCTCGATTTTGTAATTTCTGGCACTCTGATTGCTGTCAAATGAAACGGCGGGGCGATGGCCCGCGTTTATCTGACAAGACAGCGGCTGGAATTACTGCGTGGACAGACAACGTCATGTACTGATTGTGGAAAGTGATGCGGGCGTCGTCCGGCGTTTGTGTGCTCTGTTGTCATCTTTGCCTGTTCGCATCGTGACTTCGGGAAGTCGCGCTGACGCTGTCGAGGCTGGGTTGTCGCAGACATTTGATCTGTGTTTTATTGCTCACGGACTGGCTGACGGAAACGGACTTTCACTGCTGAAGGAGGCGTTATGGGGACGCGGTGCAGTGGTCGGTGTGCTGATGTCGCGGCATGCGGATCTGCGAGTAGTTCAGCAGGCGATCGATTTCGGCTACAGCGGCGTCATTCAGGATCCTCCGGATCTGCAGCAGCTGCAACCGCTGCTGCGCCGCGTTTTCGGTGGGCTCGCAGACAGCCTGGGTTCCGAACGTCCGGAGACCGTTCCATCTATCGCAGCGAAAACTGATGCGTTCTGTGAACTGCCGGATCTGCGTTCAATTGCCGAACTGACCCTGACTCAGATTCGTTCGGTGCTTTCAAATTTCGACCTGATGCGAATTATTCGTGCGGTCGATTATCCGTTTGCCGGCAAGGAGCGGCTTGAGTATTTCGACCGGGATACGCTGGAACGAGTTGTCTGTCTGGTACGTCGCTGGAGTCAGCGGCGACTTGGGCACACTGACAGTCTGCAGATGCAGGCAATGCCGGAAATGTTTGAAGAACTGCGTCGGCCGGCCTGAGTTCACCTTAAGATCCGGTCGACTGCCGGAATGAAACCTTCTGAAACAGTGCTGCTCCGCCAAAGAAGAACTGAGTATTTTTTTCGTGCAGTTCCGGCACGAACGCGCGGATGTCGGGAATGGTTCTGGCAAAGTCATCCGGCGAAGGGCCGTCGTTGTCAACATCCACTTCAAAGGTGACCAGCTCGCCCTTGCGGCGAATGCGAGCCAGATGCGGTCCGACGGTCCGAAAACGCCCCATGATCGTGCCTGAGTCGACCGGACGGTTCGACAGCCCGGCTTCACCATTCACGTGCAAAGGCGTGATTCTGACGTAGGCACAGTTTTTGGGCTCGTCATAGGCTGCCCGTTCTACGGTGCCGATGCCGATGAAGACCACATTGCCCCAGTCATCCTTGTCGCCGGGCTGCAGCTCAAAGACGACCTCAGCCGTGAAATCACCTGCCAGCAGACTGTTGCTGCGAGTGCGTACGTATTCACGATCCTTCGTCCGCAGTCCGTTCGATTCGTACAGGGCGCCTGGAGCGGGTTCCAGAAATGCGGGGAACGGCGATTCGCCACCCAGAGTCAGCAGGTTGCCACCCGCAATGTCCGGCAGGACTGCGTCGTTCTGCAGCAGGATCCTGCCACTTTCCCGCAGCAGCTCTGTCTCACCTTCCAGTACGATCAAAGTATAATTGATTGCACCCACTCCGTCCGTCGGACTGGCCAGCAGCAGTTCACTGGCCTGCGTCAGCTGCAAGGCCACATTCTGACTGCCAATCTGCACAGATTCCGGCAGGCCGGTAAGCCGGTTGCCCGTCAGCCGACGATTGCCGGTGACTTCCAGATCGTAACCGGTTTCGCGGCGAACAATTCTGCGAATATCTCGCAGCGATAACTGCTGCTGATCAAGCATGACTGAAGTGTCCAGAACCAGCCCCTGCACCGCCCCGCGACCGAAGCGGGCAACCAGTTCCAGCTGGTTGACATCAGCAGGTGAAGGTACAGGCACCACTTGTGTGCTGAACGTTGTGCCATCGGTGCTGTCAAGCTGCAGCTCACGGCGATCGTCCCCACGACTGCTCCATTCCATCCTGACCGTGAAGTTCCGCGGTTTGTTATCAAATGACCGGACTTTCACAGACAGCTCGAACGGATCATGACGTCGTGAAACCGGGATGACGGGGGAAGTAAAGGCTATATCGGGTCGAGCCAGAAAGGTGGTCAGCTTTGAGGACGGTATGGCCAGGTTGAGATCCGTGTTGCCGATTTTAGCCACCACCACACCAATCACCTTACCGCTGGCATCCAGCACCGGGCCGCCGGAATTGCCGGGATTGACAACCGCATCAAGCTGAATGGCCGCCGGAGTGCCTTTGCTGCGGCGAATAGCCGAGATGCGGCCGACACTGACGGTGATATTGGGAAACTGATTGTTTCGGAGAGCCAGTGCTTTTCCCAGCGGATAGCCAAAAACTGTGATCTCCTGCGTTTCAAACAGCTTGTCATCCTGGCCGATTTCCAGTGCCGTCAGCTTTGTCTCGGTCGAGCAGTTCAGAAGTGCCAGATCGACCTCTTCATCCACACGAACAACCTTGCCGCTGACCGTTGTTTCACCTTCTTCACCGGACTGCAGAACCAGTTTAACTGTATCCCCCGTCTTGCCGGCGACATGTGCGTTGGTGACAAAGTAACCCGCAGGATCAACACAGAACGCCGTCCCGGAAACACGCCGGGTTTCAGCGACCACCAGTGCCGTCGCCTGCTTGCCGCGGCTGACGGTTTCGGGAGTGGACTGAGCAGCCGCCCGTTCGATCGACAACAGCACGATGAACAGATAAATCGCTGACCTGGTGAGCAGTCCAATGCTGTGCATGAGTGTTTCTCTGGGGGGGCACGGTGAGCTGGCCGTTTCGAACAACATACCCGGTCAGGCGGGGGCAGTCATCCTTTCAGCCGCGGGAAATGTGCAAAATCAGGGCCTTACCTGCTTACGCGGGAGGAACTTACAGCACAGGCTGCGTCACAGAGGGTGCAAAAAGGTCACATCAGAATCTGCACCACTCAAAAAGACGGGATTGCTGCCTTCATGAAAACCATGATTGTGATACTTCTGGCAAGTCTGTGTCTGATCATTGGCACTTATCCGCTGGCCTATCTGCTGGCGGATGGGAAATTCGGTCTGCTGCAAAATAAGTCGTCGGAAGTTGTCAGCAATGCCTGGTGGCAGCTGGGCTTTTATGTGCACATCGTCAGCGGTGGCGCGGCGCTGACTGCAGGCTGGGCCCAGTTCATCCGTCACTGGCGCAGGAAGTACCCGCAAATGCATCGGGTGGCAGGAGTCTTCTACATTCTGACGGCATCCCTCAGCAGTCTCGCTGCCATCAGCATCGCACCATGGACGTCCACCGGCTGGATTGCCGGTCTGGCCTTCGAAATTCTGGGGCTGATCTGGCTCATTGTTACTCTCCAGGCCTGGGTCAGCATCCGGCGGCGCAACCTGCAGCAGCACAGCAGCCTGATGATTTACAGCTACAGTGCCTGCTGTGCAGCAGTGACACTCAGGCTGTGGCTGCCCCTGCTGCTGCTGGGACTGCGGCTGGATTTTTCCATCGCCTACCCGATCGTTGCCTGGCTTTGCTGGGTTCCCAACCTGATGGTGGCACACCTCATCATTCGCCGTTCTGCTGCAGCCAGTCCGTGATTTGTCGTCCGGTCTTCGACAGCGGAAGTGCTGACAGGTCTTCCACTGATTGCCAGCTCCAGCCATCAGGCAGTGCAGCGGATGACTGCTGCACTGCACAAACAACGGCCAGCAGACGGACCTTGAAACGTGTTACGGAATATGTCAGCTGCAGCGTTGCCGTAGTTTCGCCCACCACAATTCCGCTCTGTTGCTGCAGGCGTTCGATGGTCGCTGTCGGCAGCTTCCCCGGCTTGCCTGCGAACAGCGAACGCGTCTTCGAACGACGCTGCGGTCGCAGATCAACCACAGGCAGACTGTCCAGGATCTCAGGCTGACTCTCTTCCCGATACGCATCCCACATCCCGGCCCAGCGTTCACCGGCGTTTCGGCGGCGCAGCAGAAACTGCTGCCGACCTCGCTGCACACGCACGGGAATCACCGCCAGCTCGGCGACCTCCGTGACGGCCGCCCGCGGCGGTTTGCGCGGCAGCTCATGCTGCAGCCCCAGCCTGAATGCCCCACAATACTCACGCACCGGACAGTCGCTGCAGCGCGGACTGGCGGGAGTACAGACCTGCGCACCCAGATCCATCACGGCCTGGTTGAAGTCGCCCGGACGTTCTTTCGAAACAATCGATTCGGCAAACGACCACAGCTGTTTCTGTCCGGCTGACGATCGCACATCGTCGCGCAGAGCCAGCAGTCGCGCATACAGTCGTTCCGTGTTCGCTTCGACAATCGGAGCCGGCAAGTCGAAGGCAAAGGATGCAATCGCGCCGGCCGTGTATCGTCCAATACCTGGCAACTGCTGCAGTTGCTTAGCATCAGCAGGAAACTGACCGCCATGCTGCGATACCACCAGTCCCGCCGCCCGATGCAGATTGCGAGCCCGGCTGTAGTACCCCAGACCCTCCCACAGCCGCAGTACGTCGTCCAGCGGAGCCGCAGCAAGCTCGGCCACACCGGGGAAGGCCGCGATGAAGCGTTCAAAGTAGGGAATCACAGCGGCTACTGTCGTCTGCTGCAGCATGATTTCACTGAGCCAGATGCGATACGCATCCTGAGACTGCCGCCACGGCAGGCGTCGACCAGCAATCTCATACCATTCCAGCAGGTGCCGCTGCAGTCCGCGTTTTGCTGCCACAGTCTGCAATGCGGGTGTCACCACCGTTTCCGCCAGCACCTCGGATGCCGCCACACTTCCTGCAGCACGCTTCGATCGCGACGGACTCATTCCGCAGACCCCTGAGATCGCAATACGCCTGCCAGTCCCCGACTTCAGATACTGACGACTGACCCGGACGCGATGCTGGCAGTTTCGGCCCAGCACAACTGCAAAGCAGACAACGCTGTTTCAGCGGAAAGTGGTCCGGCATCCCGACGACCGGTCAGCGCATCCACAGCCAGCTGCAGCTCGTCTGTAAACGCACCACACCAGCTGCCATTGCCACCCAGTTCGGGATGCGTCAGCGAGCCGTCACTGCCCAGTACACTGAGCGGCCGACTGACAACCCACTCGCCCGCCAGTGTCCCGGCATCAAACAGCACCGTCGCATGCTCGAAATACAGTTCATATCCGTGGGCAAACTGCAGTGCCCTGGCACCAATCCCGCCACTCACACAGGTTACCGCCGGTCCATCCGGATACAGATAACTGGTGTGCACGTGATTCACGAGACCATCCTGCAGCAGACCCCGCGAAAAGACTGCCGCCGGACGGCCACAGGCATGCGAGATGAAGTGATTGTCATGAATGTGCAGGTCAATTCCCCAGCCGCCCAGTTTGCGAAAATCCGACATGTCGCCGGACCACTCCGGCCGCGCAATCACACGCTTGAAATTGGCTGCCAGCAGGCGACCAAAACGCTGATCCCGAATCGCCTCAGCAGCAAATCGAAACTCAGGAAAAAACGGCAGTACGTGAGCGACATACAGCGGAACACCCTTCTCAGCAGCAGTCCGCACCATCGTTTCCGCTTCCTGCTGAGAAACCGAAATCGGCTTTTCAACCAGCACCGGCTTACCAGCCCGCAAACATTCCAGCACAACCTCGAAATGACGATCCGTCGGCAGACAGACATCCACAAGGTCCACATCCGGATCGGCAATCAACTGACGATAGTCCGTATACTTCTTCAGGTGCGATGTATCCACATGGCCCCCGCGAGGCCCAAAATTTCCCTGAATCGTCGTCCAGTCCCCGGCCAGTTTCTTCTCATCACGAGTTGCAATGGCTGTGACACTGGCACCCTGCAGACCCCGCGCACCCTCGTAGTGCGTATAACCCATAAAGCCAATGCCAATTATGCCAATACGTACCACGTGTCGTCTCCTGCCCGTTCAAAACGTCGCCACAACCTGAGCAATCTGCGACAGCATACCGAGCACAGCCGGCGGTGACCAGCACAGGCCACGCAGGATTTTCACGTTCCGGCACACACCTCGCTACTCGATCACCAGCTCATTAATGTCCGGTAATTCTGCTGTCTCAGAAGTTACACCGGATTCCGCCCCGCTTAGGCCAGACTGCTGCGCCAGCCAGGGCCCGGCCGGCCAGCAGTAAGGTCGGAACGGAATCGCCAGCCCCGTGCGATCCCGATAAAGAATCGCTCGCCCCTGACCCAGCATCGCCGCCGCCGGCGTATCAATCAGACTGGAAGAATCTGTCTGGTTCAGCCGAAACGCAATTCGCGAATCAAACTCGCGCATCAGCGATGATGACAGCCACCGCACTGCGTTCGCATACGTGTCGGACCAGATCATCAGGTGCAGCCCCACCGCCGGTCCACGACGAATCAGATCACCCAGACGCCCGGCCGCATTCAGCTCCTTCGGAGCCCCAAAACCCGACATCCCAAAATCGTCTTCATCTCGACGCAGCTCGCGGAATTGCCCCAGATTACGAATACAGAACAACAGCGGATCACGCTGCTGACCATCAGCCTCACGCGTCTGCAGTACATCCCACAGCTCACGCACCACATCTTCCGTCTGCTGCGGCATCGCCAGTTGCCAGCGATTCGCCGACACACCAGCAAAAGCACCGCGAAAATTCTGCAGCGAAAGCTGATCCCTGCCGTCGTGCAGCAGTACCACTTTGGATTGCCTCACACCGCCGGAAAACGCCGCCGAAACCACGGCCGCCGCAAACATCGCATCAACAGACTCTGATTCCTGCCCGGCAATCAGCACATTCTGACCGGCGCCAGACTCGAAACGAATTTCCAAAGGCGGAGCAATTGCCACTGGTTCACCCACCCAGACCGGCAGATCCACGGACGTCGCTGAATCTGCCTGCAGCCACTGCTGCAGCGGACGACAGCTCTCCATCGTCGGCGGCACACTGCCCTCAAAGACGACAGTCGGCAAATCAGTGGCTTCGTGCGCCCCCGGACGCCGGTGCAGATCTCCCAGCAGCTCATCCCGCTGGTCCTCATCCAGCCATGCAATCTGAAACGGATGATTGCCCTCCACAAGGCCGTTGGCATCGTTGTAAATGGCTTCGCCAGGGCGAGTCAGCAGGCGGGCAGCCGAGTTGTCTTCGCTGAGAATCAAATGCGCATCGTTCTCACTGCACTGCAGCGCAATACGCACCGCCACCTGCCCCAATGTACTGCGGGCCAGCGAGTAGGCTCCGCCCAGCGTCTGCGATCCCAGCACCGCATGAATCCCAAATGCTCGACCCTGACGAATCAGTCGGTCCAGCAGCAGTGAAGCTCGCGAAGAGACCCGATCCTCAGACGTAAAAAATTCCTGAAACTCGTCGATCAGCAACAGCAGACGCGGCATTCGTTCAGCCGGATACTGTCGCCGAAACGAAGGAACATCCTGCACACCGCGCGAACGAAATAATTCGCCACGCTCCTGCAAAACCTGATCCAGTCGTTCCAGAACACTCAGGCCAAACTCGCGATCACTCTCAATCGCAATCACGCGAGCATGCGGCAGACGACAGGCCGAATAACTGCGAAACTCAACCCCCTTCTTGAAGTCCACCAGATAAAATTCAATCTCACGCGGACTGTAATACAGTGCCAGATTCGTCACCAGAATATGCATCAGCGTTGACTTGCCGGAACCGGTCTTGCCGGCAATCAGCACGTGCTGACTGGTGCCTCGCCCCAGCCGCAGATACTGCAGTCGAGCAGCCCCGGCACGCCCGATCGGCAGATTGATGCCTTCCGCCGTGGTGTCCGTCCAGATGGCATCACCCTTCGGCGCAATCCGCTGAAATGACACCTCCACACGTCGCGCATCTCGACTTTTTTCACCCACCATCCGCACCACACTGACACTGGCGACAGACTCAGGAGCCGCCAGGGCCTTAAACTGCAGCTCGCCTGCAGCAAACGATGGCAAAGCAGACAACTGCACCGGGACCACCGCCGAATCACGCACCTCAAACTGCAGACAGGCAGACCGCAACAGCTGAACATCAAAGTTGCGCGGCAGCGGCTGATCCGGAGACCACGCCACAATTGCATGCACCCCGCACCGCGCACCGCTGGTCAGAATGCCCGACAGACTGCGACAGGCTTCCTCCGTGAATCCCGCAGGAAAACCTGCAATCACCACGAAATGATAAGGTTCAGCCACCTCACCCGCCGCTCGGTTGTAGTCCTCAATCGTCTCGAACTCACTCCGCAAATATGTCTGAAACACACTCTCCATGTGCTCAGTCACTTTTTGCAGCCGATCGCGAATCTGCGCACCATCAGTCCAGATCCGACTGTTGATCAGCAACTCGTCAAAATCGGCCAGATGCATCATCGCAGAAAAACTTTGACCCAGACCGACAGGATCAATCAGAGTAAACTGGATTCTTCCTGGCAGAACCCCGGTCAGCAGTCGCAGCAGCAGCATACGAACAAAATCCAGTGCCCGCTCGCGGCCCGCTGCGTCATGACAAATGGAAATTGAGGTATCAGCCGGAAATGCCAGCAGAGCCGGAAACTGCAGGTCCGTATCTCCCGCGAGGGGCGCCGGCACCCCGGCAGCCGCTGCCGGCACGGCCGGGCACGGAGCAAATCGGGCCTGCAAAGTACCACACATCAGTGCGTCAGGAAGCTGCACGGGTGGTGACCAGCCGATCGTCTGCCAGCCCGCCAGCCCGGCCCCCTGCCGCTCTGCCTGCATTGCCGCCGCACGCCCCGACTGCAGGGCCAGGTTCCAGTCATTCGTCAGACCGGCAGCCTCATCCAGCAGCTTTCGATTTTGCTGCTGCAGCTGCTGATCCTGCTGCTGCTGCTGCCTGCGAAATTCCTGCTGCATGGCTGCCAGTGTGTCGGCTGTCGTACGTTCGCTCCAGGCGTCCGTTTCGGCCTCTTCACGCGCCTCTTCAAAAGCCACTTCAGCCAGCAGACGATCCAGCTCCATCTGCTCAGACTGCTGCCCCTGCTGCCACTGCTTACGCGTCTCTGCGGCTGCAAGTTCCGCTTCGGCACGCAATGCCAGCACTCGCTGCTCACGACGCTGCTGCAGGTCCTGCAGCCAGCGCTCACCAACCCCCTGCAGCCGCGTCACTTCCTGTGCCGTCTTCTGCCGCCAGTATTCGGACAATGCACGAGCATTGGCGGTGCACTGCTGCATGCGGGAAAACGGTGTTCTGAGCTGCCCCTGCACCACACTGACCACAATCAGCGAAACCAAAAATGCGGCGGCAATGCCGATCCCGCAGGAAACCGCCAGCCACTGCCAGTCCGGTCGACCGGCTGCCGAATTGATGAACAGGGAAATGTCAGCGCGAGCAATCGTGGTGAAGACCGCCACCGTCAGGAATATCAGCAGCCCCAGTCCCGCGACCCGCCAGCCCAGCACCCACTGCGGCAGAGAACGTCGATCAATCTCAACCGCACGCTTCAAGGCCTCGTCCATCTGCTCAGTGGCCTTCTGCCGCGCCTCTTCACGGTTGCGAGCCTCGGCGACCGGAGGTGGCAGGGTTTCATCGGCACGCGCGTGACAAAGACGCAGATAGTCGCCCGAAACACCAATTCGCTGATCCAGATCAGTCAGCCGCTGGTCGAGCCATGCTGACTGAGTCTGAAAGTTCTCCTGGGCCCTGGCAGCTTCGCTGAGCGGTGTGTCTTCCTGAGTCTCATCGCAGACCGACTGCAGGACCCACAATTCGCTCTGCAGCTTTTGTTCTATGCCTGCGCAGGTGGCGTCACACTGTACCTGCAGTTCGGACAGCCGAGCCTGCGTCGCCTGGCGCAGCTGCTGACGACGCTGCTGCCAGCGGGCCGCTGTCTGCTGCCGACGGTCATCAGCTTCGCCAGCCAGCTGGGCGGCACGACCCTGACGCTGCGACTGGTACTGAGACTGCAGGGTCTGCTGAAGTTCCGTATGCTGCTGACCCAGATCGGACAGCTCATGCCACACACCCCGCAAACGCTGCGCACACCCGGATGACGCTGCCAGCAACTGTGAAAGCTGCTGCAGCTGATGCCCCAGACCAGTTGTTGTGCGATCGCCCATGGTTTGATCTCGCTGAACATCCGCCTGCCACTGCAGGGAAAAGCAGACTTCCCGCAGTGTACCCAGCCGCTGCAGTTTTCAAAACGGCTGGCCCCGGAAAGGCTCCGGATCAGAGACACGGGATTTTGCGACTTTCCGGGAATCCGCGATGATCCGGATAAAACGCCGGTTTTTTGCCGTCGTAACTGAGGGAACCGCGCCCCGGACCATCCGGCCCCGGACTACTGCGGGGCCACGGGCGTTTCTGAGGACGCTGTGCGGAGGCGACGCTGCTGAGTCTTGAGGCGGCGACATTCACGCCGCAGCTCTTCCAGCCGGACATCCCCCGGAGTCTGCTCGTAACACCACTCAAACAACTTCTCAGCATCGTCGTACTGCTGCCGCTCCATCAGCAGCAGGCCAAGAGCCCTGCGGGGCGATTCCGCGGCCGTGTCGCAGGCAATGGCACGCCGCAGCAGCGCCTGACTTACAGCGTGCTGTTTCAGCGTCCAGGCGACCCGATTGGCCTTCATCAGCACCGACACGTATTGCTCATGACCTTCCAGCGTCTGACCCTTCGCCACTTCCAGGTCGTCACTCTGGTCACGAATAGCCAGCATCAGCCGCTCCATGTCAGCCGGACGGTTTTTCTGACTGTATACATCGTACACATCTTCCAGCTCCAGCAGGTTCGGCTTGAAACTGACCAGCAGAGCATCCGCAGGCAGCCGATCCACCAGCAGCTGCAGCATCTGCAGCCGCATGGCTTTCGTCGAATGAAACACAAGATTCCACTGCGCCAGTGCTTCATCCGCTCGCCCGTCCAGTGCCAGCGACTGCCCAATGAAGAAACGCACCGTGGGATTGTATTTGCCCAGCCGCATGGTCTGGGCCATCAGGCGCGAGTGCAGAGCATCCGCAGGATCATGAATGAAGCTGGTCAGCACCAGTGTCTTCCATGGCTCAATCTGCAGCGGACACGTCTGCAGTGCACGGCGAGCCATCCTGTCAGCCAGCAGCACCAGTCTGAAGTTGTCACCGCAGGCGCGTTCCAGAAATTCACGCTGCTCCTGCTGCGACTGAAATTTCGCGTTGATGCAGGCGTCCCGCAGCTGCACGAGGGGCATCGGATTGTCCGAAACCTGCTGCTGCAGCTCAAACAGCTCCAGACTGCGACGAGCGATGTTCTGACAGATGTCGGCCTGATCCGGTCGAGCCTGCTGCGCCTGCAGCAACAATGCCAGACGCTTGCGGCAGGAGGCGATCTTCTGTTCGATGGTTTGCTGCTGGCCCTGCTGCGGTTCATCGTAGCCGGCGAAGTCCTGAGACTCATCATTTGACGAATTCGCAGTTCGTTCAGCATCTGCCTGCCCTGGCTGGCCAAAAAGATCGACTGCAGACTCGTCGAACACGACAGAATCGCTGGCTGGTTCGGCCAGCACATCCGCTCCGCCCGCCAGAGATGGATACTCACCCTCTTCCGGCCGATCAATCCCGTCAAGATCCGGCAGCGGATCCCCCGCCTCAGGCATCTGCCCTGAAGTTCCCGAGCGACCGGCTTCAAAAGACGCCAGCAGATAGCGATGCCACCAGTGCTCACCGGCAATTCGGCTGCCAAGATCCGGCTGCACGATGACCAGCATCACACAGCAGGCAGTCGACAGCACCAGCCAGGCCGGGCGCGGAATAACGATGCCGGCATCACTGCTGAATCCGTCGCACAATCTTAACCCCGCTACCGCCAGTGTAATCGTGGTAATCACAATGGCTGGGACATACCAGATGAAGTCGGCCACAGCATGCAGCAATCCACCGACAATGCCGGCAAGGCAGGCTGCGATCGCTGTTGTCCGTGCTGCATCAGAATTGCGCAGGATCGCTGCCACCAGGCGGACCAAAATCAGCAGCAGGCCGGCCGCCAGCAGAGTCACGCCTGCCAGCCCCGCCTCAAGCCCCAGATGAACCCACGAACTTTCAGCATGAGAAAAACTGAACGTCATGAATTCAGCCAGATCTTCCATGTAGGCCGGATACGTGTAGCGATGACTGCCGATGCCTGTACCCAAAATCGGAAACTCACGCAGCGCCGCCAGATCCGCCTTCCAGATGGATCGGCGCGCGTTGCTGGGATCGAGCGCTGAAGCATCCATGCTGGCAATGTCTGACACTCGTGTTTCAAGCGTCTGTCCGCCGAACGCCGCCAGCCCTCCAAAGGCCACGGCAGCCAGTGCTGCTGTTGACAGTGCCAGGCCCGCACTGATGCGTCCGGCTTTCCAGAGCCCCGCAAAGATGACTGCCGAAGCTGTCGCAGCAGCAATCATCCCGCCCCGCGACAGCGACAGCATGATGGCCGCAAAAACTCCGGCTGCCCCGGCCAGTCGCAGCAGCAGCAGCGGATCCACAAGATTGTCAAACTGCGAATGATTTCCTCGCGCCGGACCCAGTCCCCGCCGCTGCAGAACCTCGGCCGCCTCACGCGGTTTTCGCGAGGCAATAGCCCACCACAGCAAAGGCCCAATGGACAATGCCGCGAACTGGGCAAAATGATTCCGATTCGTAAACGCACCCTTCAGCACTTCACGAGTCCCGGTGAAGGGATGCCGATAAAACCAGAAAAAACAATCATTGGATGTGACGAGCTGAAGAATGGCAAAACCGGACATCAGCAGGCCTGAAATCCCCACAGCCTTCAGCACCAGATGACAGTCACGTTCCGTACGCAGCCTCTGAGCCAGAACCAGCCCAAAAATGCCATAGGCCAGCAGGACCAGAAATCCGTGGCGAGTTTCGCCAGGAATGAAACTGGCCGTAGACCATGTCTGCACAGGATCCGCCGCGCCTGACTGCAGCTCGCCCCAGACAGGTATCAGACGCTGATAACCAGGCGACAGACGCGACAGCACGTCAGCAGGCAGGTCGCGAGTTTGCAGCCAGACCAGCAGCAGACCGGCCAGCAACAGCGGTTCCAGTGCCAGCAGTCGCAGACGGCCACCCTCGAAAACACGATGCAGATGCCAGGCAGTGCCCAGCAGGAATGACACTGAGATCAGCAGCCAGTGCCCCCACGCTTCTCGGCCGCCCATGACAAAAGGCAACAGCAGCAGCAGCAGGCCAATCAGCAGGTCCGTCAGATTCAGCAGTCGCGGTCGCGCCGACAGCTCACTCAGCCACGGACGACCGGGGGCCGTCGTGCTGAAGGAGTTCGGTGGTGCTTTACGACGACTGGACATACTGACCAAACCTCTGCAATTCCTGCACTCAAACCGTCAGGCTGCTCGTGATGAATCCCCTGGGCCGCGACCACCACCCACAGAAATGCTGTACAAACCGGCCGACACAGACTGTCCCGCCTCTGCCGCATTGCCGGCAGCAGACGACTGACCACCATGGCCGCCAGGCCTGCCTGAATTCGCGTGTCCGCCGGAAACAGACTGCTCCTCAGGCTCCTGATCGTGACCATAGCCATACCCATAGCCATACCCGTAACCATAGCCGTAACCGTAGCCGCCGGCGTCATCCACATTCAGATGGTTCACTACGACTCCCAGCAACGTACAGCCCAGGGTTCGCAGGGACTCAGCCGCACGAATAACCATTCGGCGACGGTCCTTGTCAGGCCTTACCACCAGAACAACCGCATCCACCAGTCGACCGGCAATGGCCGGGTCACTGACTGCAAGCACCGGGGGGGCATCGACCACGATCTGGTCGTAACGCGTTTCCGCCCACGACAGCAGTGCGGCGAACCGTTCAGACGCCAGCAGCTCCGCCGGGTTGACGGGGCGCGGCCCGCAGGAAATGACATCCAGTCCCTGCACAACAGTAGTCCGCAGGTTGGCGGCAATCGCCGTGTCCAGATCATCAGCGGAACGGAGCAGCCGCGACAGACCGACGTCATCACGCAGCCCCAGCAGCGTGGAAAGCCCCGGCCGTCGCATGTCAGCATCAATCACAAGTGTACGTTTGCCGGACTGAGCGTAGGCCACAGACAGATTCATCGATACCGTCGTTTTACCATCCCCAGGCTCCGTGCTCGTCACCACCAGCCGATTCGTATCCTGCGGAGAAAACTCAATG
Source organism: Planctomycetaceae bacterium (assembly GCA_046075365.1). Lineage (GTDB taxonomy): Bacteria > Planctomycetota > Planctomycetia > Planctomycetales > Planctomycetaceae > SXXK01. The sequence continues at coordinate 13,471 of JBJTPZ010000192.1, read as the reverse complement.
CTGGTTCGCAATGCCCGGAAAGGCTCAACCTCACGTGAATGAGGCCGCACATGACACATCACCGCCTCGAAACCCTCACCCGGCAGCTCGGTCATGCGCGGGATCATAGACAGCACCTGAGTCTCCAGATGCAGCTTCAGTTCTTCCGGCGTCCTGAAGCGGTCATCCATGATGTCCAGCACCCAGATGACAGCCAAACCAGCGCCCGTACCGATCAGCAGTGACAGCAGTACCGCGATTGGCAGTCGCGGTGACACAGGGCGAATCGGTACCGTTGGGCGACTGGACACTTTGGTACTGAGGAATGTGTCTTTGTTCAGACCAATGCCGTCAGACTGTGACTGTAGTGATGACTGCTGCTCGTACAAATGCTGTATCTGGCGATCAAGATCGCCCAGTTCGGTCAGTGTTTGTGACAGTTTCTGCGCTCTTGCCTGTTCTCCCGCCAGTCGTTCTGCGACTGCTTTTTCATTCAGCTCCAGCTTCAGGATCTGCTGACTGAGATACTGCACCAGTCGGGGAGCCAGCACATCGCGAGTCATTGTGTCGGTTCGCAACCGCTGCAGCTCAGGGAACTCCTTCAGATATTTTTCCTTCACGGCCAGTTCCGTCTCCAGAGCACGAATGCGGGCATGTCGCGCTCCGTATTTCTGTCTCGCTTCAGTCAGGGCTGACTGCCGATCCAGGATCTCCTGCATGATTCGCTGCACGTGATAGCTGTCCTGAGTTCCCAGTCCCATGGACTGTTCCACCAGCTGGCGGCCGGCGGAATCCAGAGTTTCCATGGCGAACTGCAGGATATCTTCACCGCTGGTGATCGCTCGCTGCAGTTCCTGTGATGTTGTGCGGGCTTCTTCGGTCCTGCGGCGGGCAGTTGAGTACTCCTGATTCAGCAGCTCGATGTTCTTCGAGATGGTGTTCAGGCTGTTTTGATTACGCTCACCGGTGTCGACCAGCTCGGGGGCAGAGGCTTTCAGCTGCAGTCGGCGAGCCTGCAGTGCCTTCACTTCCAGTTCGATGGCTTCCAGTCGGGTGGCCAGCGTCTTCAGACCCTGTTCCGAAAGCCCTCGATTGGTTTCATTCAGAAACTGTTCATAACCGGCCAGCATGGCGGTCAGCATCGCAGCAGCAGCCCGCGGATCTCGTGATCGATAGCTGATGTCCATCACATTCGTGTTGTAGGCGGACGAGGCCTGCAGGTTGTCGCGAACCATCCTGACCCAGGCACTCTGCGGATAACCGGCCAGATCCACGCGACGATACTTCTCCGGCATAATTCGCAGTGCCCGGGCGATCACTTCCTCCTCAGACATCAGAGCGATGTAGGTCGGCATTTCCGTGACGGGGTTTGCTGAGTTGGAGGTGGCGTCCGAAGTAACTCCGGAACCCTTCCGCACCACGTACAAAGATGCAGTCGACTCGTAAATCCGCTCGGCTGTGATGTAATAGGTCATGCCCAGAATGGTGGACATGACGAGGGACGCTACAAGGATGCCCTTGCGGAGCCTGACTGTGCGCAGAAAACGAAACAGCAGATGCAGCGTTGTTGCCGCCGCATTCCCGCCATCCTGCGATCCTGTCAGGATCCGATCCTGATCCGTCATCCTGCCGCCTCCCTGCCACTCACACCGTCGCCGTTCGGTCAGAACAGAGTCGTAGACCCCGTCACACCGAACCTGATTATGTTGAGCACGTCCATGAAGACGGTGCCCGGAGTCTGTTCCACGGAAATCACGTCACCTGGTCCCAGGCGAAGATTGGCTTCTGAGCTGCGTTTCGCCCGACTCCAGCTGCTCTGGATCAGCATCGGCTCAGTCTGCCCCTCTACCTGACGCACAATAAAGATCTTGTCTGCCATCTGATTGGACATCCCGCCAGCCAGTGAAATCGCATCCAGCAGACGCAGATCCTTGCCAATCGGGAATTCATACTGATTCGGAGCCCTGACCAGCCCCTGCACGAAAATTGGCAGCGGGTCACGTTTCTCCACCATTACAATTCCGCCGTCTTCAACCAGATACTGTCCTTCGCCCGATCGGGCTGCTGACACGAGGTCGATGGTGTAAGACGCCGGTCTCACGTTCTTCGAATTGCTGGCCTGAATCATGGGGCCGGCCGAGTTTCCGGCCATCGGTGGCGGAGTCGGCTCGGACGGCATCAGAGTCGCCCCTGGATTGCGCACTTCCACCTTCTGCCCGGCATTGATCGCCAGACCACCGGCCGCCGCGATTGCGGAAACCACATCACTGGAATTCGGCGACAGCTCGTATGTCCCCTCGCTCTTCACTGCCCCCAGGACCCGCACGCGATTTTTCTTCTGTTGCTTGACGAAAACCGTGACGGTCGGATTGCGATACAGATCCTGCCTGACAGCCTCCGTCTGAATCATCGCTTCAGCAGCCTGCGGCTCAAGACCGGCCACCTCCACTGACCCGATGTCGGGCAGTATGATGGCACCGTCCTCCTGCACTCGCACCGCCGTTGTGGACTGATCATTCTCATGCAGCCCCGCAGCAATCTGCACCTCAAGATAGTCGCCCACCCCGATCTGCTGGCTGCTGCCGGTGCCTCCCGCCAGTCGCGACAGGTCCACTTCCTGAGGATTCGACTGGCGTCGCAGTCTCAGGTTTTCAGGCAGCTTGCGACCACCGTACCAGGGGTTCTCAGCGTAGTAATGATTGGCTTCCTGGCAGCCCCCGGCACTCAATGAGACCACGATGGCCAGTGCATACAAGGGCAGCAGCAGCAGTCGCTGGCGCCATCGCTGCAGCGTGCGCAGGACACCACCGTCCCCGGTGTTTCGGAGTCCCTTCCGAAAGCCTGCATTGTGCGTCACTGACCGCATGAATATGGCATTGCTGCTGATTGTGTCGACCGGCCCCGAACCGCATCCTTCACGGCTTAGATTTCCGGCAGGATTCCGGCAAAGACACCGCCCATCCGGCAGATCCCGCTGGTTTCCATCCGTTTTCTATGGCATTCAGAGGATTTGGGTCAATACGAAACACAGACCAGCAAAATAACCTCAACATCAAATGTCAAAATCACTTACGCTATGCAGCATCAGCTACGGATGGTCGCCTTCCCGAAATCCTCGATGCGTTTTATGGAAAATACAGGGGGTGTGGGGTGTTTGGGGAGGATCGGTGTTCTGGTGCGCGTCAATTCTCGAGACCGCTGTTCAATACGGGCGGGCTGCCTCGCTGCAGTCCATTTTTTTGGTATTCTGAAAGGGCTCCGCAGCGTCACAAGACTTGTTTTCCACTGCTCAGGAATCTGTCACATGCGTCCCAGCGTTACCCGCCTGTTTGGTTTCTCTGTTCGAATGCTCAGGTCATCTGCGGCCCTGGTTCTTGTCAGTCTGCTGCCTGCGGGGCTCACCGCAGCCGATGAAAAGGCTGCCAAAGATCAGCCATCAGTCGCCACGAAGGCCTCTGCCGAGGACTGGCAGCCGCTGTTCAATGGCAAAGATCTGGACGGCTGGAAAGTCACCAACTTTGGTGGCGAGGGCGATGTTTTGATTGAGAACGGCGACGTTGTCATCACGCAGGGTGCTGATCTGTCCGGCATACATACCGACAGGAAGCTGCCGAAATCCAATTATGAAGTGCAGTTTGAAGCGCAGCGGGAGGCGGGCGGGGATTTCTTTGCCGGTTTGACTTTCCCGATCCGCGACAGCTTCTGCTCGCTGATTATTGGGGGCTGGGGCGGAGGTGTCTGCGGAATCAGCAGTCTGGACGGAATGGACGCTTCAGAAAACGACACGACTTCCTATCAGCAGTTCGACAAGGGACGCTGGTATCGCATTCGACTGGTTGTGCGTGACGAACACATCAGTGCCTGGATTGACGACAAGCAGATTGTCGATGTGGACACCACCGGTCGTCGCATTGGTGTCCGGTTTGAGGTGGAACGTTCGAAGCCTTTTGGCTTCGCGACATACGCCACCACAGGCCGCATCCGAAAAGCAAGAATCCGTTCCCTGCCGCCGGAATCTGCGGGGCAAAAGAAGTCTGCTGACGAGCCGTCTGACAAGAATTGAAAAGCGAGTTCAGTCGTCAGTCCATCAGTCCGTGGCCTTCCAGACCTTCTCAGAAAAGAGCCGACCAGTGCCGACCGCACCATTTGCGTGGGAACCATTGTTTCAGACCGGAGCTGATCAGACAGCGTGGCGACTGCTCACCAAAGAGCATGTTCAGGTTCGCAGTTTCGAGGGTCAGGACGTACTGTGTGTCGACCCGGCTGCTCTGACTCTGCTCAGTGCCCAGGCATTTCATGACATCAACTTCTTTCTGCGTCCGGCACATCTGCAGCAGGTCGCCGCAATTCTGGATGACCCGGAAGCGTCCGAAAATGACCGCATGGTTGCCCTGACCATGCTGCGAAACGCCGATGTGGCCAGCAAGGGAGTTTTGCCGTTCTGTCAGGATACCGGAACAGCCACCATCGTGGGCAAGAAGGGCAACTCGGTCTGGTCCACAGGCGACGAGCAGGCATTGTCGCGGGGGGTGTATGATGCCTATACGGAGAACAATCTGCGGTATTCACAGAATGCTCCGCTGACGATGTATGATGAAAAGAACACAAACACCAACCTGCCTGCACAGATTGATCTGGCAGCCTGCGACGGTGACCAGTACCAGTTTCTGTTTGTTGCCAAGGGTGGTGGTTCCGCCAACAAGTCTTATTTGTATCAGGAAACGCGTGCGATCCTGAATCCGCAGACACTGGTGCAGTTTCTGACTGCAAAGATGACCTCGCTGGGGACAGCGGCCTGCCCGCCCTATCACCTGGTATTTGTCATCGGGGGCACATCCGCTGAAGCCACACTCAAGACAGTTAAGCTGGCCAGCGCGAAGTATCTGGACTCTTTGCCAACGACCGGCAGTTCGGGTGGTCGAGCGTTCCGGGACCTCGAACTGGAAGCCCAGCTGCTGCAGGCTGCTCGCAACTGCGGTATTGGTGCTCAGTTCGGTGGCCGATATTTTGCACTGGATGTGCGAGTGATTCGGCTGCCGCGGCACGGAGCCTCGCTGCCTGTGGGAATCGGTGTTTCCTGCAGTGCAGACCGTCAGGCCAGGGGAAAAATTACGCGGGACGGGGTATTTCTGGAGCAGCTTGAAACGAACCCTTCGCGATTTATTCCGCCGGAGCTCCGCGATGTGCGGGACGAAACTGCCGTGCGAATTGATCTGAATCGTCCGATGCCCGAGATCTTGCGGGAACTGGACCGCTACCCGGTAACCACTCGTCTGCTGCTCAGCGGACCGATTGTGGTCGCCCGCGATATCGCTCATGCCAAACTGAAGGAGCGGCTGGATGCCGGGCAGCCGCTGCCCCAGTATTTCCGCGACCACCCAGTGTACTATGCGGGGCCGGCGAAAAAACCTGAGGGGTATGCCAGCGGATCATTTGGTCCCACGACCGCCGGTCGCATGGATTCTTATGTCGATCTGTTCCAGTCGCACGGAGGCAGCATGGTGATGATCGCCAAGGGAAATCGCGGCAAACAGGTTACTGATGCCTGTCAGAAGCACGGCGGTTTTTATCTGGGCAGCATCGGTGGTCCTGCCGCAATCCTCGCAAAGGAAAATATTCGCTCAGTGGAAGTTGTGGAGTTTGCGGAGCTGGGGATGGAGGCTGTCTGGAAGATCGATGTCGTCGATTTCCCGGCTTTTATCCTTGTGGACAACAAAGGCTGCGACTTTTTTGAAACAGCCGGCGGCAACTGCTCTCACTGAAGACGGCCGACAGATTCGAAGGGCAACCGATGTTTCAGGTGTGTTTGCGTGAAACTCCGGTGGGTCCGCTGATGATCTCGGGAACCGATCAGGGTCTTGAGCAGATCAGGCTGAACTGTCAGATCTCTGATGTTCCCGCGCTGTGCCCTCAGCATCCGCTGGCGGTGCTTTCTGTTGAACAGTTGCAGGCATGGTTTGCCGGGCGTCTGCGGCAGTTTCATCTGCCGTTGACGCCACGGGGAACGGACTTTCAGCAGCAGGTCTGGCAGGCTCTGCGGCAGATTCCCTGGGGAACAACGGCCAGCTACGCGCAGATTGCCGCAGCCATCGGCAGGCCTCGCGCCTGTCGTGCTGTGGGACTGGCAAACGGTCGCAATCCGCTGCCGATCATCATTCCCTGCCATCGAGTGATCGGCAGCAGCGGTCAGCTGGTTGGTTTCTCAGCTGGACTGCACATCAAACGAATTCTGCTGGCGCTGGAAAGCAGTCCGCTGCCCTGATGCAGGTCGCGTGATCCGCAGCGCAAAAAGAAAGGGGAAAGGCACGAAGCCTTTCCCCTTTCCACCGCGAAGCCTGCAAGCAGACTTCTCGACAGGAGCTTCCCGCTCGGGCCACGCACCCATGTGAGCGAGAACAGGCGAGTTTCCTGACCTTCCCCTCCCTTGACCCCTGCAGAGTTAATGCGGCCGGCGGGTCCCACCACTCCACCGGCTGCCTCCGGGATACGTAATTGCAAGGGGTGTGCCAAAGAACAAAAAACGGTCAGGATTTTGGAGAGACGCCACACTGGTCGCCAGTTCTTCAGCTTTTTTCCAGCTTTTTATGGCGGTAAAAGTGCCTTGCTGCGGTGTGCTCATGGCACATGTCGTTTGAATTACGGGCAATCGTGCCCAGGCTTTATGCAATGTCCGCGTGAGCCCCCATGTGAGCGTCTCAAGGGCACCGTCGGTGCAGCGGATCGTCAGATCTTGTTCGGGCCATCCGCGGATGTCAGTCGGCTTGCCGGCGTGTTTGCCAGATTCTTCTTGATTTAGTAAGTATATGTAGTAATACCATTGGGGTGCTATTTGGTAACACACATAAAAAATGGTCGGGAATTGTTTGCAAAAGGAGATATCCATGCCGATTGGGATCATTCCGCTGGTCGATTATGCTTTCAAGATGCTGCTGGGGAATCAGCACCATCCGCGAGTGACCATCCATTTTTTGAATGCGGTACTGGGAGGAAAGTACCGCATCAATCACATCGAATTCATCAATCCGATCCAGCAGAAGCGCAATGCGGATGACAAGGTTTGTATCCTCGATATTCTGGCCATTGACGAGTATGGTCGGCGACTGAATATCGAAGTGCAGATTTCGATGCCCGCCGGGATGGCTCAAAGGCTGTTTTATTACGTTTCCCGTCCGTGGGTCGATCAGTTGCATGAGGGCCAGGGTTATCTGGAGTTGCGGCCCACGATCTGCATCTGCGTCATGGCGGGGCAGCTGTTCGCCTCGCCACCCGTTCTGCATCTGGACTTTCGGATGCGGGACAGTCAGCATTCAGCCACGCTGACCGATGATGTGCAAATTCATGTTTGCAGCTGAATCATCTTCAGGTGACCGAGGAAACGGTGTATCATGCAACGCCGGTTGAACGATGGGCGTGGTTCTTGCGACACGCCGAAGACCTGACATCCGATCAGGTGGCCAGACTGTTTCCCGATGAAGAATTTGCTGAAGCAGCGGAAGTTCTGGAAATGATCGCCCAAACTCCTCAGCACCTCGTGGAATACAACGCACGCCTGAAAGCTCAGCGTGACGAAGAGGCTCGTATTTTGTACGCACAGCAGCAGGGCAAAACGGAAGGAATAGCAGAAGGAATAGCGGAAGGCATCGACATCGGCCGACGGCAGGGGATTGATATTGGGGTCGAGAAAGGCGTCCTGATTGGCCAGATCGCCTTGCTGCAAAAATTTCTGCGCCAGCCCGTTTGGCCAGAACAGCAGTTCCAGCAGTATGGTGTCGACCAGTTACGCGACATGGTCACTGAACTGCAGCAAAGGTTTGACGCACAGCATTCCTGACCGCGATGCTGCCCAAAAAAATGCTCCCGATCAGCCACGCAGAAACACTGACCAGATTTACGCCTTCACCCGCACAGAAACCACGTCAGCACAGCCAGCACGGCAGCCACTGCTCCCAGAGTCTGCCACAGTGGCTTAGGCTCCGACGGACGACCCTCCTGAGTCGCGTACAGGCCGCACGCCGGACACTGCAGGCCATCTTCATACATCTCGCGTCCGCAATGCTGACAGCTCGTTACACAGGTCTCATCCCCGTCATCCCCGCTGTCGTCGAACTCGTCATCCCACTCCGAATCCTGCCAGTCGTTTCTGACCATCGCTGTCTCCGTTCCTTCCCGAGACACTCAGAACCTGCACAGGGATTCAACCGAGGCTGCTGATCCATCTCGCAACCAGCCGTCCAGCTGGGCCGGATCCTTCAGCTGCCGACCGCGCTCCGTTGTCACTCCCAGAAAACTGCAGCGAACATCGCTGAGTGCCGTCATGTCGCCCCACAGCTTTTCAAACTGCGAGACGGGGAATACGTCCTCCTGCCCGTTCCCCCAGCGTTTTTTGACGTCCTTCAGCGTTATGTAGGTGGGCAGTCTGCGAGCCAGTTCGCGGATCGCAGTGTCCACTTTCCCCTGATCGGCAAGCGTCTCGCGAGTCAGCCCAAAGATGCTCAGCAGACGATCAATATCAATCCAGGTGGTCAGCGAGTTATACCAGGTAAGCTGGAACTCGTCGTCTTCGCGAGGCATGGCCAGTCCTTCGACCAGTCGCACTCGCCCGTCCACTCGCGCCAGCCCGCCACCGCGGTCATCCAGCCGACGGCAGATCACTTCAAAGCTGAGATCGGCGCCCGACTGAATATGCAGTCCCAGACAGCCCGGATCCAGAGCCGCTCCCAGCGTGTCAATATTGTGCAGCATCAGCCAGCGCAGCTGCGGTCGCTCCTGCAGCATTCGCAGCAGTGTGCCGTTACGCAGCATATTCGGGATTTCATACCAGTGTCCCACCGGATGCAGACACTGCAGCGGCAGATTGTCGGTGTAGTCCGCCGCCTCTCCGGATGTGCGTGCCCAGTTCATCAGGGCTGCCCGCAGGCTGGTTCGCACCTTTTCCTTTTGCGGATCCAGTACCTGCTGAGCCATTTCTTCCCAGGTAAACTGCAGATCCCGCAGAGTAGGAATCATGCGCAGTCCAACCGATACGCCTCGCGATACCCGCAGCAGTCCCTGCGGGTCCAGTGCCTGCACAGCGCGCCGCAGCGGTCTGTCCGTCAGATATCCGGAGGTCACAACATGCAGCGGAGAAACTCCGAATTCCGCTGCAGCCCGCCGACTCTTTGCCCAGTGAATGTCCAGAAATGAACGCCAGCGTCCACCCATGCGACAGAAAGGATTCAGCGCCTTGACAACGCCGGCACCCTGAGTCCAGCGACTGCCGACTCCTGCAGCAAGTGTCACCACCGCCGCTTCACCACGAGCCAGTGCCTGCCGACCAAGATCAATTGCCGACTGCGGAATATCACGCCGTGCCTCGATCACATCACCCGCACGAACGTCGGCAATCACCGCCGACTGGTTCAGGCGGTTCTGCGACATGCCCAGACGGCCTGACCGCAGATCCTCACGCAATTGCTCATGCGCCGTCGCGTCAAAACCATTGTCTCGCAGCAGATCTTCCAGGCGGGCAGACTGGCGAGCCTCAGCTGATGTCGCCGGCAGCAGTCGCTGAATCAGACTGGATGCCAGTGGCAGCCCGTCCGCCGAACGACAACTGTTCCCGACACGCTCCAGCTCTCGTCGAGTCATCGGGCTGAGCTGCTGCAGGCCCTTGCGCAGCCAGTCGGGAACGATCTGGGCATGATACCCGCGCGGCAACTCACAGTCCTGACGCAGCTCGGCAAATGTGCCGTTGTCATTGATCGAAAAATCATAAACAACCGGATCCATCGCAAACGGTACCGCATCCTCCATGCTCCGCTTGATTTCCACCATCGCCGACTGCAGCCATTCGCTGGCTTCGTTGCGCACCAGCGGGTCAAAGATGAATCCCATGCCGCCGCCTGCCATCCCGCCCAGCATCCAGAAGCCGTGGAAACTGCCGCCATAACGCGACTGACAGGCCGCTATGATGGCCTCGGTATAAGCGTTGCTGCACCACGGAATAATCTGCTGTAAAGGCTCATGGAAATTCTGATGAGTCGCCCGACCCACTGCCGGAATATCGCCGCTGCGGAGCGAAGCAGCCATCTGGTCCAGCAGTTCAATGGCTCGTCCGCGAGCCTGCCACTCAGACTCGCACCGCAGCAAATACTTCTCGGTCACCATTTCCAGAATCGGACCCACATTCTGCGCCATCCCGCCATGAACCAGTACCAGACTGTTCTGCAGCCTGCGGCGAGTCTCGTCGGAAACCTCGGCTCGCGAAAACACATGATGACGAGGCATCAGGCGGCCACGACTGATCCCAAACTCAGGGTCGTCCTCGCCCGCCGCTGAGCCCGTAATCAGCTTAATCCCCGGCCAGATACCTCCCGAGTCCTGCCAGCCTCCGCCCGAACCACCCAGCCACTCACCCAAAATCGCACGCGCAGCCACAATCCGACGATCCGCCTCCTCCAGCGGACCTGTCAGCGATGACACCTGCCCCGTCGCTCGCATGCACAGAGAAATCAGCGAGCCCAGCAGATTGGTCGAAACCGCCAGACGCGAACCCTTCGGTATATCGTTCACACGACTGGTGATTTCCAGACCCAGACCCGGTCCGATCATGCGGGAAAACACGTCGGCGACAGAACCACCACAACCTTCCATTCCCGGAGGAATCAGGCCGGCAGCAATCACTGCACCCTTCAGCAATCCAAGGTAGTCTCGGGCAAAATCGAAGACTTCACTCAAATCCGTGATCTCGGCTCGCGCGTCCAGATCCAGACTGGCCAGACGCAGCACCGGTTCATCAATCACCCGCAGACTGCATTCGATCGGAGGTTCGGGAGCCGCATGGCGACCACGAACAGCCAGATCAATCGACGCATTGATGACTCGAGCTCCCTCGGGAAAATCCATCCCCAAAAAGAAAATGTCGCTCCAGCCGCTGTGCGAAAAATCCATCCGCACGGAAGTTCGCTCACGCAGTACCGGATAAGTACCCGTTTCCGAACTCACCTGCAACAGCTCACGCCGCAGTGTCAGCGGCACGTCTGCCGGATGCCCGGTTCGAAACATCCACTGATTGCCGCGCACCGTGCGAACGCTGCGACGTACCTGATCGGCCAGAGTCTGAAAGGCCAGACGATGGCAGGCTTCGCCCAAAGCACTGCTGAGCGTTACCGAAGGACCGTCCGCAGACTGCTGAGCCAGAAACAGATCGATCGCCTCCGGATAACGCCGATTCAGCATCTGAGAATAGGCAACCGGAGAAATCCGACCGCTCTCTTTCCCCCCGGCAGCCAGCCGCGGCGGAAGATGAAAACGGTGAATCGCATACAGAAAAAACAGCGCCCGGACTCGCTGATAAAGATTTTCAGAATGTCGCCGAAACTGATCCAGAACCTCACACTCACACAGCAACTGCTCGATCGACAGCGATTCACAGGCCGAATCCAGCGAACGGTCACGCACTGACCGCTCGGCAGCAGTAATTATCGGCAGCAGCAGCGAATGAGACTGATTCATGAGCATTCTGCAGCAGGCAAAGGCAGGTCCGAAAACCGCTGGATAAATTCAGAAAGCAACAAAAACTGACAGATCACCGCACTCACCGAGCAGCCAGCAGATTCACCAGCTCCGTCAAAATCAGGTCCCGATCCTGACCGCTGAGACTAAATGCCAGCTGAGCCAGCAGCAATCCGTACTTCTCACTGATGTTGTAGCGAGTACCCGCTACCGCAAAGGCCAGATACCGCTCCGTCGAAGCCAGCTGGTTCAGTGCACTGCTAAGATCAATGCCACTGCCCGCGGCAGCGGACTGCAGGTTGCTGCTGAGAATCCCAAGGATGGCGGGAGTCAGCACGTGCATCCCAAACAGACATAAATAGTATCCCGCACGCTGACCAGGCACGATCAGTCGCTGCTCTGCCACCGTCGGAGTCGGTTTTTCAATCACTGAACTGACTTCGTACAAACCCTGCTCGCGAGCAACCGGGCTGCCACCCACCGTACCAAAATGCACAATCTCGTTTTCCCGAGTCGGCTGGATGGCAGAGACACTGCATTCGTGACGCGCCGCCACATCCAGCAGCTGTCGAGCACACGGCTGATCAGTCCGACTTAGATATAAATGGTCCGAGACCAGATGCAGAAATGGCTGCTGCTGCACAAAATCGGCCGTACGAAGAATCGCGTCCCCGTAGCCCCGCGGATTGTGCTGCTCGAAAAAAATCAAACGCGAAGCATGAGGCCCAGCGGCCAGCAAATACGAATCCTGCTGACCCGGACGAATCACAATCGCGATGTCCTCAACACCCGACTGCACGATCTCATCAAGCGTCAGCCGCAATGCCGTGCGAACTTCACCGCTGCGATCAACCACGCTTTGCAGAGGCAGACTGGCGTGCCGGTCGCCCGCCGCCGTGATCACCGCTTTGCGCACCCGCATCGATTTCCACTCCCGCTCTCAGCCACTTCCGGACACCCACAAACCTACTCTACCCCTAAATCCAATGCAAAATCAGTGAATATTTGACGTTTGCCAAACATCATCCCGGGGAATCCACCCATCCCTGCCCCGAGATCGTCACATTCGGCAGAACCCGTGCAAGTGGTCACACTCCACCTCCATCAGACACGTGAACGGCAGTGCAGTCTCCGCAAATGATGAATCGGCGAAACACGCCACTGTTTCACGTCCCGCCAGTTTCCGCCGGCAGCCCATCTGACAGCCATCGCAACTCTGCAGACCCTGCGTTCGCAGCCGACAGCGTCCCGGTCCGGCAGAATCTGCCCCCAAACCCCGCCGGGCGGCAAATTTCACACGTCGCTGACCAGGAAAACCGCCATGATCCGGGCAACCGCAACAATCGGACAGACTGCGAAATTCGGAATGATCCGTACATCTGTCACATTTTAACTCAACATCCCCTCCCGCACCGTCCGATCGAAAAGAGTAACCGTCTTTGCCGGCATGCCCGGCACAATCCGTTAATACGGCTCGATCGGAAGAATCGATGAAACCGAACAGAATGTTAGCATCGGCCTCACTGTTGTTCAGCAGCGTTGCGCTGATCACGGCCGCAAACATCTCCACTGGAGATGAGGGAGTGGTCCGGATGTCGTCGCTGCGGCCTCAGGATGGCCCGGCACCGACTCCGACACCGGAAGCCGAAGGCACAGTGCGTGTCCCGCCTGCTGCGGGAGCGACCGCTGCGGCTCCGATGCCCTACCCTCAGCCACAGTCCTACGCTCCTTACTTTGAGCGTACGCTGGGGGCGACCGAAATGCTGCCCGGAGCCGCCTACGGCCCGGAAGCTCCCTTCGGCCCGATCCTGATGTTCGAATCGAACTTCGGCAGCGGACTGGGCTACAAGGAAGGCTACCAGCGAGCCAATGCTCGTGTCCCGAAGCATATCGACGTCAACAAGACGGTGCTGATGGGAGACGTCTCGGCCTCAGTCACCTGGGACGGGCTGCCGATCTTCAGTGCCGGCGGTATCTTCCGTACTTACGATTCTGATCG
>JBJTPZ010000191.1:0-3363 GCA_046075365.1 Planctomycetaceae bacterium | reverse complement strand
ATACTCCTGAGACTCCTCGGGGAAGGTCCGACCAATCAGCGAATTCACAGCAGTGCGGAACATGTTTCGCGCCGCCGCCTCATCTGCTCCCGACGCGAATTTCAGGTTGATCGCCTCAACCAGAACCTCATGCAGCCGCATCTTCCGCTGCTGAAATTCACGCTCTCGAGCCGGGTCTTTGATCGCTGACCATGGCACAGCGCCGTCAGATCCGGCCATCACCGCCGTCGCCACTGCTGCAGTTACAGGGGCCAAAGTCGCCTCCAGGCCCGCTGCGCCACCGGCCCCGTCCGAGCCCGCCGCCGACTGCATCTCTGAACGATGAACGGCGGATTGCGACCGTCCGTCAGCAACGGCAGTACCGGCATTCCTCGAGTTCACAGACCCGGCAGCACTGTCATCAGGGAATTGCCGTTTTCGCAAACCAAACATGACCAGGACCCAGTGCTGGTGAACGCGTAAAATCTCCTGTTCAAGCACAAACATCCCGCAATGCGGTGGCCACAATCCGTCCAGCCAGGTGCCCTGTCATCACATAGCTCAGCTTTCACAGAATCAAAACACTGTTCACCAGAGTTTCTCTGAAAAAACTGAACTGTCATTCAACAAATCCCCATGATCATTATCAGCGTCGCCCTACCTTCAGATCCGGCAGACGCTGCGGACCAGCATGTGCCGCTGAAACAAGACCCGCTGTTGAAACAGGCCTTGCAGACAGTCCGGACCACCGACCCGTCGGCCGCAGACCAGCCGACACACCCCCGTATCCACCAGCCGAAAGTACATACAGGCCGCTTCTGGAACCCGTGGTGAGAGAACGAACAGCAACCGGCCGAGAAGCCCCGGAGACAGGCAGTGGCACGCCCGCCGGAACGTTCGCAGAACGCACGAAAACTCGACCTGACGGTTTTGCTGCCGCTCGAGCGCTAACAGACGCAACTGGAGTTACAGGCTGACGACGAGCCTGAGCGGGCACTGAAATCGGCCCGCCTGACGCTCGCGTGCCTGTGAACACCCGGCGAGTCTGCGGGATGACCGTTGTGGAGGGTATGCGGAACCCCGTAGCCGCGGACTTTTCTGCGTCGGAATGTCCGGAATACACCAGAGTCGACTGGCCCCCTGACCGCGCGGGACGCGCCCCGGCAGGAGCCGACTGATTGCCACCGGACGAATTCTTCAGACCAGACTGAGTGTCCTCCGGAGCCGGCCCATCGGTCGGCGGCTGAGCCCGCTCGGCAGGCCAGACTTCAGGACCCGGACCAGACTGCGCAGGCAGCGGTACGCCAACAGCAGCAGGAGCCGGGTACAGGTTGCTGTCAATAATCGTGTCCACAATCTTTTCCACCGGCACGCTGGACGGACTGCCTCCGCGGATGACCCTCACAGACGGCGGAGGAACCACGACGACCGGGGGCACAGGAGCCTCTACGCCGAGCAGAATTTTCATGAGTTCGGGGTCGGGCAGGAGCCCCCCGTTGCGCATTCCGTCCTGCTTCGGCAACATGTTCAGGGACAATTCGCCGCGCTGCTCAACAGACTTCAAAACCTCACATTGAGCAGGCGTCAGCTCAAGAGTCACCTCGAACTGATCAGCCATGTTGCCCCGGGCGTCTTTTCGCAGGACAGTTTCGGGATACAGAGAATCCTGTATGCCAAGAACCCTGATGCCCGGCAGTAGGGTATGAGTCCGTGCTTCCTGAGTTGAACCGGGTACCAGACTGGACTCGGCGCGACGGAACAAAACGTCCACCCAGGATTCAGGCGTGACAAAGCCGCGCACACCACCAACCAAACTCATCCGCACCGTCACGGCACGCATCCCGTCTGTCAACAGGTCCGCAGGAGTAGGACCGGTGCCGTCAGGATAAACACAGTCAAGGGTAAAAGGAGTACCAGATTTTACTTTCGTTCGAACAATCCGCCCAACGAGCTCCTTCGCTCGGCCAAAAATCAGCTTTCCCTGAGTCAGCCGCAACATCTCTTTGTCGGAAACATTCATCGAATAAAAGTCGGCCGTGCGAATTTCACGCCCCACATCAAGATCGGTCGATGCCAAAACAATCTGAGATAACTGAGGAGCAGGCTTTGCCTCAGCAGCCTGCGGCGGAGCAGACCTGAAAATTTTGATGCCGGCCCCCGCCAGTCCACAAAGGACAAGAAAGAGTGCAGCGAGCCCCAGCTGGATGCCAAAACGCGACTGTCGCTGACGCCCCGCTCCCTGGACCCCAAATCCGGCAAAACCGGGATCCGACGGGGAACTACCCCCCGCAGCAGTGCTTAGTGGACCAGTACTCATGTGAAAATCCTTCAGACCGCCACCCTCTGCAGCAGCCACCAGTTACACGCTGTACAACAACAGCCTTACACCCTGCACCTACTCAGAATCAATACTTGAAGCACCATTCACCGTCACACCATTCGCATTCGCCGATGACCCCACCATGGTGTCACTGTAAGCAACCGAGACCGCTGGACTGCCGCTGCTGGCAGCGAGCGTGTACGAGAAAGACTGGTCAAGCGCAGCCATCGCACCAGACACGTCACCGTACTCCTGCACCACTGCGTTTCGATACTCCGCCAGCCCTACGATCACGCCGAGACACACAATTGTGCCAAGCAGAACGAATTCCACCGAGTGAAACCCGCCGGACTCATCGGCAATGAAACGACGAATATGACTTTGTGATGGCAGCATTCAACCAGTCCAATCCACATAACCGGGTCAACAGCAACAATCGTTTGAGTAGTTATGTAACACTAAGAAACGTGAACACGGGCTGACGGGGGACAGTACTTACCTGCGAAGTACATCACCGAGCTATTCAAAAATGGCACAGTGTGTCATAAGCAGGGCGCCCCATGAAACAAGTGAAGCAGAGTGGCCCGCCCGCCAGGAAAACAACAGCCGAACACCACCCTAAATCACAAACTTCAAACACCAGCCACAATGAAAGCTCCTTAAACATAGATATTTTTGTTGGAAGGACCGTGGGAAGCAAAAAACATACCAGAGTCTGCAGCGAGCAACCTGTTACTGCTTTTCACACCCCGCCCCGTGCCTCAGCCGAATACTCCAGCTCCTGCTCGCCAATTCCGTATTCCCGCATCTTGCGATACAGCGTTGAACGGCTGATGTTCAGGGCACGAGCAGCGGCAGCTTTGCGATTGCCATGCGCCCTGATACAGGAAACAATTGCCTCTCGAGATGCCTCAGAAACACATCCGGACAGTGTTCGTCCGAGCTGAAATTCGGCCGCGTCTGGTGTCAGCGAGTCTTTCTCACTGAGCCCTAGCTGCCGGAATTCCAGCTCACCGTGACTGCACAGAGTCAGCGCACGCAGGAGTCGGTTTCGCAGTTCTCGG
>JBJTPZ010000190.1:0-2090 GCA_046075365.1 Planctomycetaceae bacterium | reverse complement strand
TTCCTGCAGCACCGCAATACGCGCGGGTGTAGCACGAATACCCGCGTTGCGGATTACGGAGCGAATACTTTCAATTTCTGCCTGCACCAGGCGACGCGACTGTCCTGCCATACCTGCCTCGACCAGTAGACCGGTGTGGAATTTATGAGTACCTCATGGATCTTACAGGCGGACTGGCGGAAATGCACGGCTGAAGTGCCAGAATATCGTTTGCTCGAGTCTTCCGTGATGCCAACAGCTGCAAAGATCAGTAAAAACTGAGTAATAGTTGCAAATGCATGCTAATTGCATCGTCTTCTGTGTGGGGCGGTGCGGATCGCTGTACCTCAGCAAAGAAGCGGGCTGGAGTCATGCTGTATGAGGGCTCAAGATGTATTTGGCAGGACGCTGTGTCTGCTGGTCCGTTGTCTGCTGGCCGGCGAAGGCTGCAGTCAGACGCCGCAGCCGGCTGAAAAAAACGCTGATGTGGCAGCAATCGACTCAATTTCGCAGGTGCCTGAGCGTCCCACGGTCGTCGCCACATTCAGTATTCTGGCTGATTGGGAGTCGTCGCTGGCTGTTTGTCCTGTCTGCGCTGATCACTTGTGTCAGCTGCATGACCGGTTCATTTCCGGCATGGCGCCTGCAGATTTCCCTGGGAGACGCCATGGTGCTGGTCCGTACCCTGTTGTTTGTGCCGGCTGCCATCGCTCGCCGGCTTCAGTTTTTCTCCGGCTCCTGCGAACCTGACCGCAGGTGTTTGTTTGCACAGAGGGCTGTGAGTTCGGTAGATTAAACACGCACGCTGCGGCACAGGAGTATTCTGTTTTCGTCTGGTCGGCAGAAGCAGAATAGTCGTGGCGGTGCTTTCTGCATCATCCTTCGTCATTCTGAATGCCGACCAACATGCATGTTCACGACCATACACACGAATTGACTCTGGGGCTCAGTTTTTTTCTGGGAGCCCTGCATGCTCTCGAGCCCGGTCATGGCAAAACGGCCTTGCTGGCCGTCATGCTGGACGGCCAGCGGAATGTGTGGCATCCCTTTGTTATGGGGATTTCCACCGCGGCCGCTCATTCGGTTTCCATGCTGGCAATTATCCTGGGTGTGCAGCTGACGCAGTTCTTTATCTCGGCAGGTGATCAGGATCGCACATTCACATCGGCTCTGCAGTGGATCAGTGCTTCGATTGTCATGGTCGTCGGGTTGGCAGCTCTGCGAAACAGTCTGCGCGGCAGGGACTGTTGTGCTGGTGATCATCAGGATCTGTGCTGCGGCCAGTCTGGTTCGGCGGTGGTCATTCTTCAGCCGGCCTCGCCCGGATCAGGACTCCTGACAGTCCTGCCCGACTCGGGGGCTGGACAACAGTTCGAGGTGAAGGTACCCGCACGAACAGCCGGTCTGCGACCAGCAGTTCTGCTGGGTTTTGCGGTGGGACTGGTGCCATGCCCCACTGCGCTGGCAGCCTGCTTTTCCGGGCTTGCGGCCGGTGATCGAGTGACTGTATGTGCGACCACGGGGTTGTTTCTGGTCGGGATAGCCTGTGCGCTGGCGATATGTGGCATGGTTCTGCAGTTCGTTGGGAATCGTGTGCGGCAGCAAACAGCGTTTTTGAGAGCGATTCCCTGGCCTGTCATTCGAGCTGCAGTGATCCTGGGAACCGGAACTCTGTCGTGTCTTCGCCTGTTTGTTTACGCGTAACAGATTCTCAGAAACTCCGGCTTCATCCCACGTATTGCCTGCAGCGGCATTGACTGTCTGACGGTACCCGGTCAAGCTGTTTTGCAGGTTATGTCCGAGTGCAGTTCAGTGAGGGGTATTGTATGTTTTCCGGAAGCATGTTTCCGGCCAGTCGGCATTTGCTGGATCGGCGCGGCTTTCTGGGTAACTCCGTCCAGATGCTCAGTGGTATTGCCTGTGCCTCTTTGCTGTCACAGCAGGGATTGCTGCTGGCCGGGGATGAGCAGTTGGGCACGGTCAGCGGCAAACCGCCGATTCGGCCGCAGATCGATGCTGCGCATCCGTTTGCCGACCGTCCTGCGCATCAGCCTGCCGCAGCGCGACGTGTGCTGGTGATTTTCTGTTCGGGTGCCTGCAGTCACCTGGAC
>JBJTPZ010000189.1:0-3264 GCA_046075365.1 Planctomycetaceae bacterium | reverse complement strand
GCCGCCTGCCCGTCCTCACTGCCCCCATACGCGCCGTCCAGATCATCCAGCCCGCTGTCATCCACGATGAATTTCACCGTCGGTTCCACATCCCGCAACGAATTCAGACACGTGAATGTCTCCCACTTCTCAACAGACGGCTGCGAAAGCAATTGCACCATTTCGCCCTTGTTCACGTCTTCTGTGGTCGCAAACGGGGTGTATGTCAGCACGCGGCCACCCGAATGGTTCTGTGCCTCATGCTGCCAGAAATCCACCTTCTGCTTCAGCTGCCCCCGGCAGTAATCACCGTCAGCCACGCCATTCAAGCCAATCTGTTCAGCTCGCCTGGCAATCGTCTCAATCGCGTCCTGAATCACGGGATCACTGGCCGACACACGACCAGCCCCACTGTTGGCATTGAACTTTTCCCCCGCCAGTCGCACCAGCGACACCAGCAGCCCCGACAGGCCACGCTGCAGAGCACCAGGGGAAAACGGAGTCACCGACAGCGGCTCCACATGCTTGTAAAACGTCGAATGGTAGTGCTCGAAGGTTTCATAATGCGACAGGTCGCGAGGCCTGGCCCAGTTGAACACCGTACACACCAAACCCGGGAACGTTCGCCCCACACGACTGGTCGCCTGAATGTACTCGGCCGTCGCCTTTGGCTGCCCCGCCACAATCATCAGCCCCAGCCGCTTCACGTCCACTCCGACCGACACCATGTTCGTCGCCAGCAACACATCCAGCGGCCACTTGCTGGCATTTCGACTGTCCCTGCCGGCACCCGACTTCCGCTGCTGTTCCAGATTCGGATCAAACACCGCCTCCAGCCGGTCCAGAATCTGCGGTATGTCCTCAGAACGCATGCGACTGGTCAGCTCGGCAAGGTTATTGTTGAACAGCCGGCGTTTCGCCAGACCACGACGATCCTGCCTGAGACACAGCGACGTCACCGAATCGTCCACCAGTCGCCGCATGCCACCCAGTTCCCGCATGGAATTGAAATAGCCCACCAGCGTCATCCACGGATCCGCCAGATTGCCATACGTGTTGTACAACGCCTGAGCCGAACACAGGTAGGCCGTGTACACACGGATCAATGCAGCCTTCAGCCGGCGTCCCGGAGCACACAGGCCCATGTACCGCCGGCCAAACTCCTGCTCCGATGGCTGTCGCTGCACTGAAAAGAAATTGTCGCGAATATCCAGACCCGGAGCCGGGAAGATATTCACCGTTCGCAGAAACAGGCTGTGCACCTGCACATTGGCGTTCTTGATCGTGGCCGTCGATGCAATCACCTTGGGACGAACCAAAAAGGTGCCGGGTGACGACTGGCCGGTGGCTGAAGAAGAAACGCGGGATCCCGACGCCGGCGATTTCTCGCCACCCGCCACCCGCCACTCATTGCTCACCTCCCACGTGCACAACTTGTCAATGGCCGTCTCGTACAGCCCCACCAGCGTTCCCAGCGGACCGCTGATCAGGTGCAATTCGTCCTGAATAATCAGATCGGGCGGCCGTAACGGCGGATGCTCACGCAGCTTCGCAGGCGGCAGGCCCGTGCGAGACTTCGGGTGGGACGTCGAATCCGTAATCTCCGGCGACTTGAACCCGTGGCGGTCACAATAGCCGTTCACCTGCCCGAACAGCATCTGCACCTCACCCTTCCAGGGCATCTGTGCAAACTTGTCCACGGTGGCCAGCAGCAGTGTCGGCAACCGCCGATAAATTTCCTCGTCCACCACCACAATCGGCAGCCCCTCTTTGGCAGCCTGCTTTTGGCTGAAGTGGCACGTTCCAAACTTGTCACCGCAGTACGTCAGCGTCCTGGCGGCACCGTGCGGGTAGGTATCCACCGCCAGATGCTTGCCCGCTTCAATGGCACTGCCACACCACGGACACGTGGTCAGCTGATACGGACTTCCCAAACCACTGCTGAAATACTCGTTCCCACGCAACTGCTTGATTGCTTCCGCTGCTTCATCGGTGCGATTGGGAGTCGTCTTGCGGCCGACCCACAATCCGATGCGGAACGGAGTCCTGCCCCAGCGCGAATCTCCCTGCTCCATGGCCTTCCGGCGAATCACCTCGCACGCACAAATCAGCGCAGTCGCTCGCTGAAACTGCTGAATCGTCAGCAGTCGCAGCGTGTACCGCATCAGCACCGCCACACCCTCATCACCCACTCGACCGTCCACCGTGCCCTGCAGCCGTCTCAGCCCCATCGTGTAGGCCGACAAACCCAGATAGGCTTCCGTCTTGCCACCGCCGGTCGGGAAGAACAGCAGATCCGCCAGCGCTTCAGGCCCCGTGCTGCGGTCCGGGTGATCCAGCCGCGTCACTCCGGGGATGTTCAGCAGAATGAAGGCAATCTGAAACGGTCGCCAGCTGCGGTTTTTCGGCTCATCCACGTCCTTGTCAAAATCGACCTGCTCACCGCGACGGATGCGTTCGGAAAAAATGGAGTGCGTCCGCTGCATCCACATCGCCCGATTCATGAACAGAAACGCTTCGCAGGCTTTTGCATCCTTCGACAGCAGTTTCAGCCCTTCCTCCATCCGCTGCAGCGTCTGACGACAGTGACCGATCGCCACCGGGCCCGCATCCCCGAACTCAGCCAGCCCCTCCGCCGGATCCTGCAGTCGCAATTCCTCGCGATTGATCCAGTCCCGATAGGCCGCCACCAGCGGTTCCAGCTGTTTCACCAGCTTCTTCGCATCGGATTCGGCCAGCACCTTCATGTCCAGCACCAGCCCCTGCAGCTGGGCGAACGCCGGATTCTCGTCCGCATTCTTTTCCGTCGGTGGTGCAGTCCGAGGCACCTCCCAGGTCGGGATCACGACAGTTTCGAGGGAGATCGCGCGGTGGGTGGCGGGTGGTGAGTGGCGAGTAGTGGCAGTTGAAGACGCGGTGGAATCATGGGAATCCGCCGATTCCGCGTCTGCGACTTCGGCGTGCACTCCGACACCATGGCCGACGGCGAATTCGACCTGATGCCGGTACAGCATGGCGGTCAGTCGTTCTTCCGGATCATCCTGATTGCTGATGGTGGCGCGGCGGCAGAAGATGGCCTGACCGTCCTTGCCGGTGACCCTGAGTTTAGGCTGAAACAGGTGGCATTCGTCTTTGGGGCGACGTTCCTGTTGGTTGTTCACCAGAAACAGCGTGACGATGAAGTGAGTTTCTCGTTTGCGGATCTGCCACTGAATCCGCACGTCCGGAAAGTCCGGGACAGGCGACCGCGAGGCCACCGGTCCATCGATCACCGGGATCATCACA
>JBJTPZ010000188.1:0-2009 GCA_046075365.1 Planctomycetaceae bacterium | reverse complement strand
AGGGGGGGCTGCCGGATCCGGCTGGCGGTGATCGTCAGGTTTTGTTTTATTTGTCGCTGGCAGTATTGGCGCTGACAATTTTTTTGCTGCAGTGCGGCAAATCGATCGAGCGGATGCTGGAGCGTCTGTCGTGGTCGATGGTGATTTTCATTTTTATCTTTCTGGTGGCGGCCAATGTGTTGTTTGTGCCGCTGGAGATCTGGCTGCGGACAGCTGTGGGTTTTGTCAGCCCAGGCTTTTTGCCGGAGAATATGGACTGGGTGCTGCTGGGTGTGTTTGCGGCGACGGCGGGTTCCGGCGGGTTGGGGAATCTGGCGGTGTCCAATCTGGTTCGCGACAAGGGGCTCGGCATGGCTCACTGGAGCGGTTCGATTGGCGGCATGCTGAGTGATGATGCGACTGAGGTGCGTGCGATCGGGCAGGTGTTTGAGGTGAACAGCGGCAGTCTGCAGCGGTGGCGAACGTGGTGGAAGTATCTGCTGGTGGATCAGTCGGTGTTGTGGGCTCTGGGTTGTGTGGCGGGGATGTTTTTGAATGTGAATCTGGCACAGGCGATTGTGTCACCGGGTGAGGTTCCTGCTGATAACGCAGCGGGTGCATTTCAGGCACGTTACATGGCTGAGAAGATGTGGTCGGGGTTCTGGTATTTGGCGCTGCTGAACGGGTTCTGGATTTTGTTTTCCACGCAGCTGGGCAACACCGACTGTCTGACTCGCATTTGCACTGACACACTGTGGTCCGGGTGGCCGGAAGTGCGTCGCCGGAAGGCTCATCGGATCTACTTCATGCTGCTGCTGCTGTTTGCGGCGTGGGGAGTGACAGCGCTGGCTGCCGGCGACAGTGCTTTGAGTCTGTTTCGGATTTTGGGGTTGCTGGCCAGTCCAATTCTGGCTGTAGGTGCGATTCAGATTTTGCTGGTCAACACAACGTTTCTGCCACCGGCGCTGCGTCCGCCGATGTGGCGTCGAGTGTGTCTGGCAGCGTGCTGTGTGGTGTATGGGGTGCTGGCGGTTGTGTCATTGACCGCGGAGTACCGGAAGTGGACTCAGCCACCGCAGCAGCCAGTATCTGCGAGTGCTGCAGCGGCGGGAACTGAGAGCAGTGCTGGTGGGGGTGATGAACCGCAAGCTGACACAGATAAGCGTCTAAACCGATGAAATAACGCGATTTGTGCGGCCTTAACGGCCTTGAACCTGGTTGTCCATTCAGCGTGATAATTCTGCGCCCGGACGGGTGACCCGGTCCGTGTTTGTCTAAAGGAGAGGCCTCGAGAGACACAGAGCGAGAATCACAGGTCTCGACCGAGCGGGCATTTGTAATGGAAGCCGAACCCTGGTCACGCAATTTCGCTGGCCCCCGGGGTTCCTGTTTGTTTAGGAGCTGGCAACCTGGACCTTGTTTGCCCTCTATTTTCGTACCTCGCCGAGTCTCTGCGTCTCCGTGAGAAAACCGGTCGGAAGTGTCTGAACATTCCGGAGCATTAGCTGTGGGGTGGAGGAACGAACGGGTTGCGGGATTGAATCAGGCGTCGCGGTGACTGAACTGTTGCTGCAGTTGTGTCAGCATGTGGTTTAGCTGATCCAGATCAAAGGCAGCCAGTTGTTCGTCAGTGCTGACTGGCAGCCGCAGCAACTGCTGTAAC
This sequence comes from Planctomycetaceae bacterium, assembly GCA_046075365.1. Lineage (GTDB taxonomy): Bacteria > Planctomycetota > Planctomycetia > Planctomycetales > Planctomycetaceae > SXXK01. The sequence continues at coordinate 367 of JBJTPZ010000188.1, read as the reverse complement.
AGCACGACTTGCCCCTGCAGCAGTCCTTTGCGAATTCCGCGAGCCTCACCACGTGCCTCGCCACGAGCCTCGCCAATTTCGATACCGCGAGCCTCGCCAATTTCGATACCGCGAGCTTCGCCGATCTCGATACCGCGAGCTTCGCCGATCTCCAGTCCCTGCTGCCGGCCGAAAATGATCCGAGCCTCTTCGTCACGCTGGGCTTTCAGGCGAGCATTGTATTCCTGGAGCTGTTCTGGTGTTTGCGCAATCATATCGAGGACTTTGGCGGCTTCGGTGAATTCCTTGTCTGGCATTAACACTGCCAGCTGTTCGGTGGTCAGATCCTGAGCATGTCGGAGAAACCAGCACCAGCGTTCGACCGGCG
>JBJTPZ010000187.1:0-5181 GCA_046075365.1 Planctomycetaceae bacterium | reverse complement strand
AGTCTGCTCAAACACATTGCGGTCACAGTGACGGCTGGCTTTGCTGAAAACATAACGATAGTCATATCCCTTCGCCGCCAGTGCGGCCGCCGTCCGCTCGTTCGCCATCACCCAGTTGTGATACGTCTCCTCCGGATCGTTCGCCCGATTGTCAAACTCAGCCACATGAGTAAAGATCCGCAGCGGCTTCTTCGGAGTCTTCTCGATCAGCTTCAGCCCTGAATGATAATCCCAGGCACCCAGCGGATACTGAGCTTCTTCCGGAGCATCATCGTCCTGCTGGTCCACAAAAGTCCCCGAATAAGTGATCAGGCGACGGAACAAATCCGGCCGGAACCAGCCCATCGTCAGCGCGGCCGCTCCCCCCGAGCTGCAGCCCATCACAGCACGGCCCCACGGATCACTGGTCAGCGTCAGCCCCGGATACGCCTGCTGAATCTGCGCATTGGACTGCACCGCCACCAGCACTTCCTCGCTGATAAACCGGGCGAAACGATCGGACATCGTGTCATACTCCAGCCCCCGCTCGCTGCCCTTTCCATCATTACCACCGTTCTGCACCGAAATCACCACAAAGGCGGGCAGGCGACGAGCCGGATCCTGCGATACCGTCAGATTGTCCAGCGCATAGCGCACCAGATTCAGCTGACTGGGGCCGTCCAAAGTGACCAGCAGCGGAGCATTCCGTACGTCCTTCAGCGCAGCCGGTACGTACACCCAGATCTTCCGTTCCTTCCGCACATCCTTCGCAGGATCCAGTGTTGAATCCGTACCCGGGAAAATGCGACTGTCCGCAAGCTGCAGAGTAAACTCAAACTGACGTCCCTGCGGATTTCCCTGATCCGTCAGAGCCGGATCCAGCTGGTACTGCGGTCCAATCACCACATTACCATTGCCGGGGGGCTCACCAGCCACCGCTGCCCCGGTCACGACCCAGCCAAACAGCACTGTTCGCACGAAATTCACGGTCCATTGCCTCATTACTCTGCTCCCCCTTGCCGGGCCGGAAAAAAATCCTCACGCACCACCAGACACACTCGCAGCTCATACTGCTGATACCACAACTCGCGGCCCAGCTGCTGCACCTGCAGATGCTCAGCCTGCTGCTTCCATTCAGCCGCCGCCTCAAGACTGCTCCAGTACGAAACCGTGATTCCAAATCCATCAGCCCCGCGCACGGAGTCCATTCCCAGATAACCGGACTGCTGCTGCACCAGTTCCAGCATTCTGGCAGCAGCCTGCTGATACCCGACTGGATCAGCCGTCGTGCGACGAGATGAAAAAATCACTGCTGCCCCAGTGGATTTCATGCTGCCCTGCCTTCCTGATCGCTGCTCCGCCAGACTTAGTTGGATGTCGCCTGAATTGGCTCCGGCGCGCCTGCCTGCGGCCTGGGCTGAGCCTTGATCTCCGCATTTCGCCGCAGTCGCTGCAGCCCCGTCGCAATCACCCGGTCGGCTGCTGTCAGCCCCGCACGAATCACGCGACGGCCACCTTCCAGAGGCCCGGTTTCGATATAACGAGCTTCCGCAATTTCCTTCCCGTCCCGCTCAATCGCCACAAACACAAACGGACGACCCTGATCCGACGCCAGACACTCCTCCGGAATCAACAGCGACTGCTGCGGCTCACCAATCGGATATCGCAGTCGCACAAACAGCCCAGGTGAAAGCAGCCCCGAAGAATTTTTAATCACCGCTCGCATCCGCTGAGTCCCCGTGGCCGGGTCCACCTGATTATCCTGAAAGTCAAGTACACCCTCGAGCGTAAACTGGTCGGAATCCGCCAAAGCAATCCGCACTCGCACCGCACTGTCCGCCACAGACGCCAGTTGACCAGCCTGCTGCATTCTTCGCAGTCGCAGCACCGTTCGCTCATCCATATCAAACAGCACATTGATTCGTTCTACCGGCACAATCGTGGCCAGCAGTGTCTGGTCCTGCACGACCAGATTGCCCACGTCCACCTGCCGCTGCCCAATCAGTCCCGTCAGCGGAGCAGTGATGGTGGTGAAGTCCAGATTCAGTCTGGCAGTTTCATGAGCCGCCAGGGCCGCTTCCAGCGACGCCTCAGCCTCTGTCAGCTCATACTGCACCGCTTCATACTCCTCTTGCGACATCGCACGTTTTTCCAGCAGCGATCGCGCACGCTGCTCCTGCCCACGCAGCCGTTTGGCACGCGCCTCAAACTGAGCCGCAGCAGCCTGAGTCCGTTTCTCTTCAGCCCGAAACGGACGCTCGTCAATCCGAAACAGCACCTGCCCCTGCTGCACCAGTCGGCCTTCGGCAAAGTCCACCTGCTGCAGGTAGCCGCTGACGCGGGCCCGCAGCTCAACCTTCTCAGTTGCCGCTGTCCGCCCCGTGAACTCCTCCCGCTCAGTGATCAGCTGTGTTTCCGGCAGTACAAACTGCACGGTCAGCGGCTTCACCGGAGGTGGTGCGGGAGCAGATTTCTGGCAGCCGGACAGTGCAAACACAACTGTCAGCCACAGCCACAGGCCGGCAGCCGGCCGGCCACTGCGAAAAAGATGAGACAGGGCAGGAAGGGAGTGCAAATGCATGAAGATCTTTGCTGCGGGCAGGCGGGAATCGATGTCAGGAGCACCCTGACACTAAACTTTCAAGAGGCGGAATTCAATCGTCATTCCTGCGGAATGCTGACTGAATCACAGGCTGGCACACTCGGCACTGCCTCCGCCAGAAATCGCCGCAAACTCACATCAACCCGATCACTGACCGCCTGCAGCAGGCCCGGATGCAGGCCAAAGGGCGGAGTGACCAGCCACTGCACATCAGGATGCGCGGCCGCAGCCTGCTCAACCAGTCGCGGGATGTCCTCGGTCCAGTGACGACCGGGTGACAGAAACCAGGGAAAAACAACGACTCGCTGAGCACCCCGGGCGACGCAGCGGTCAAAGGCCTGCTGAATCGAAGGTTCTGCCAGCTCCATGTGAGCCGGCTCGACAATCGCCCAGCCGGAATAACAGGCAAACCTGTCCGCCGCCTGATGCAGCAGCTGGTTGCTTTCTGCTCGCCGTGAACCATGGTCCACAATCAGCAGTGCTGTCAGTGTCTGGTCAGCCACCATCCGCCGCAATCTCCCTGACACTGCTACTTTTTACGATCCTTTTTGCCTTCACGGTTCTTTTTGCTTTCCGCCTGCCGCTGAGCCTCTTCGGCAGCATCCATCAGCTTCTGCCAAAAACCAGCTTGCTTCGCAGCACCGGAAGCCGTCTCAGAAGCCTGTGATCCTCGACGATCCCGGTCCGCTGCTGCACCAGCATGCGGGTCGATAACCTGCACGCCAGATACTCCGGCTGCCGCCGCTGCCGGCACAGGACGCCCTGTCCCCAGCAGCTTTCGCTCGGTAATCCCCCACAAACTGGAAGCGATAAAATACACCGACAAACCGGCCGGCTGATGCCAGAAAAAGATGCCCATGAACAATGTCATGAAATTCATCATCTTCTGCTGCATCACTTCCTGCTCGGTCGTTGCAGGAGGCATAAACATCTTTTGCTGGACCAGAAACAGACCCACTGTGCACAGCGGCAGAATACTAAAATCGAAACCCATGCCAAACGGCAGGGGGAACGGCAGACGGAACAGCGCGTCCGGAGCCGCCAGGTTCGAAATCCACAGGAAATGCTGACCTCGCAGGTCAACCGCTGAGTTCAGTGCCGTATACAGTCCCACAAGAATCGGCAGCTGCAGAAATACCGGCAGACAGCCGGATAACGGATTGATGTTGTGCTTCCGCCAGAGTTCCATCTGAGCCCTGGCAAACTTCTGCTGGTCATCACCATACTTCTGACGCAGTGCCGCCAGCTCCGGCTGCAGCTCTTTCTGACGAGCAGCCATGATGGCCTGCTTTTTCGAGATCGGAAAGATACAGCCGCGTACCAGGATCGTCAGCGAAATAATGCACAGCACATACGGCAAACCCAGACTGTAGAAGAAGTCCAGCAGATAATGCATCACTCGTGCTACCGGGCCAAACCAGCCGTAATTCAGCACCTGCCCGGCTTCGAACGGAGCCGGATCCAGCAGCTCGCGACGCTTGGGACCAACAAAAAACGCGTAGGCATGTGAAACTGTCTGGCCAGCCGGAACGGCCACCGGCACCGAAGCAAAACGGAAGCTCAGTTCGGCAGTGCGAGGATCCACGGGGCGACCCACAAAAGCCTGCACAAAACTCTTCACCAGGCGAGACACAAAGAAGGGTTCCGGCACTTCACGCAGATCCGGCCCGATCAGCATGGGATAGGTGCGGTCCAGCCAGTCGGCCCGCAGTTCCGGCGGAGCCTCGTCTGGCTCAGTGGTGTCCACAGGCACCCGCGGCAGCGGAGCCACCATGGCGGAGAAAAACTGCACGTCCACACCGGCATATCGCGGCGGCTCAGTCCACTCGTAGTCCTCACGCAGCTTGCCCGTCAGTTCGGCCAGACTGGCCCGCTCGCCCAGCTGCTGGTCAATGTCGTTGCAGTAATTCTGCAGAGTCCCTATGTTCAGGGTGACAGGCTTGCCGCCCGGAAACTCAAGATGAATGTCCTGATACTTGTAAGTGTGCTCTTTGTTTTCCAGCAGCATCCCCACCGGCCCCTGCAGCTCGTAACTGACCACCTGAGCCGCTTCGGTCAGGTTGACAACTTCAAGGGTCAGCGAGAGTGTGTAGAGTTCCGGTGTATCGCGCAAAGCCTTCTGCAGGACAGCTCCCGCCAGTTCGCTGCGAGGCAGGGTGTAGATCTTTCGCAGACGCAGTCGACCGTCCGGAGAATCATACTGGAACACTGCCCGACCACCGGTTTTGTCCTCAGATGTTTCCGCCAGCTTCCAGTGCACCTGCTCAAGAGTAACACCACGTTCTTTCAGCAGAGCATCAATTTCCTTCAGCGCCAGCGTAAAGGTGCGATCATCGCTGAGATTATTGCCGATCAGCTGCACCTGCTGGCCGGGATTCTGCAGATCACGAAACTGAGGCGACGTCAGCCAGACAGCTTCCACGGAAGCTCCGATCGAACTGAGCTGTACCTGCAGCCCGTAACCACTGTCGGCCTGCAGCGACCCCAGCAGCTGAGTGGCTGCTTCGTATTCAGGGAATTTCAGCGTCGGAGCAGCAGGGGAATCGGCAGCAGCGGCAGGTGCCTGGCCTGCAGCAGGAGCACCCGCGTCAGTCGCGGCC
>JBJTPZ010000186.1:0-6720 GCA_046075365.1 Planctomycetaceae bacterium | reverse complement strand
AGGTGATGGGGCGTGAGGTGGTGGTGGCGATTACAGCGGGCCGACTGGATTTTGGACCCTGGGAGCAGATTTTTTACGGTGAGTTTGACGGTCGGCGTCCAAAGAAAGTTCTGGTTAAGGTCATTGGCGAGTAGTGCTGCGGAAATGGTCCGGTGGCAGTCAGGCCTGTGATTTCAAGAGGGACGCTGTCGAGGTTTTGAATCAGCAGCCTCATCCGCTGAGCTTGAAACTCAGGAGTGGGCAGTGTGAGCTGACTTTCGGTCAGGCTGCCAGCGGAAAAGTCAGACACAGTGCCTGAGGCAACATTGCGCCAGCCGATTTTGGGATCATCAGATGGAACTTGTACGATCACTGAGCGGCTGAAGTTTCTGGTGCTGGTCTGCAGGGTCAGGCTGGTGACCGGGCGGAGGTCTCCGGTGAATTCAGCGACGGTTTGTCGGTCTTTGGTTTCTACTCTGCTGCTGACAAGCTGCAGTGCTCGGGATGCGGAAAGGCTGGCGACTGTGGTGGTTTTTGTGCTGCAGCGATGCGGATTTTGAGCAGGCGGGTACTGGATTTCCGGAGTGCAATTTCGGTTCTGCGCACATCCATGAACTGTGAATAATCAAAAAACAGTGCGGGTTGACAGAGAGGTGTGGGCGGACTGGTGGATTCATCAGTCACTTCGATTCTTTGTTCGAAGTTCCGGAGCGGGGTTTGAACCTGGAGGAGTTCGGGCTGGGGGTCATCAGGCCGCAGTCTCACGAGGATGCTAAGTGAATCATCGGCGGGTACAGTTGCCGGCCGGCAGCAGGCGAGGAGCAGCAGTAGTGCCGGGGTGATACTGGAGAAGCTGGACATTGGCGATTGATTCCTTTGCGCGCTGCTGCCGGAGCGAAGGGCCGGTTTTGCTTCAGTCGATTTTCGGTTCATTGTCTGCACTGGTCAGAAAGCTCTGTCGAGCGCGCAGGTACAGGAATGAGCCGCCGGTGACCAGCATGCCCAGCACGATGAAGGCGATGATACGGTAGAACTGGTCGAGGCTGGCGAGGTCAGACAGCAGGACTTTTCCTGCTACAGTTGTGAACAGCGTCAGGCCGGCATAACGCTGATACTTGCTGTTGCTGCGAATCCCGGCCAGCAGCAGTGAAATAGCGAACAGTGCCCAAAGAATACTGACGCCACCGGCCCGCAGGCCGGGCAGGCAGTAGCCGAGAAAGGTATTGACTTCCAGAGTGAGCCAGACGAACAGGGCTGTGACTGACAGGAATTCCAGCGCGACCCCAGTGGATTTGGCACCTGGCAGCCGGGATTCGGATTGTGCCGAGTAGCGTCGGGCGGCCCAGGCGAGGAAGGCGGCAAGGAATCCAAAGTCCAGCATACGGAACATGGCGTGTGTCAGGTTCCAGTCTCCTGCCCAGGTCATTCCTGAGAGGTTCCAGGATGGTAAATCAGAGGCCGCCAGTTTCAGCAGCAGGGCTCCGCCGAGCAAAGCAAATGCGGCCTGAGCGACCCCGGAAGCGTGTCGTGTGATCTTCTGTACCAGCCAGACGGCGAATCCCAGCCAGAGAATGGTGATCATGGTCAGGCGTGAGTCGGGCAGGTGGAGGCCGAGGAATGTGTTAACTTCGAGTGTGAGCCAGACAAACAGTGCGGCGAGTGACAGGAATTCGAGAGAAGTCCCGGTTGATTTGGCACCGGCTGCCCGGGGTTCGGGCTGACTGGAAAAGCGGCGGGCGGCCCAGGCAAGAAAACCGGCCAGAATTCCAAAGTCCAGCATCCGGAACATGGCGTGTGCCGGATTCCAGTCACCTGCCCAGGTCATGCCGGTAAGATTCCAGAATCTCATATCGAAAGCCGCCAGTTTCAGAAGCAGAGCGGTACAGAGCAGCAGGAACAGGGCCCGAGCGATTTCGGAAGCCAGCTCTGTGGCCCTCTTCACCAGCCAGACTCCGAATCCCAGCCAAAGCATGGTAATCATGGTCAGGCGACCTGAGGGCAGCAGGATTCCGAGCGTGCGGTTGAATTCCAGTGTGAGCCAGACGATAGCGCCAAAGAACAGTGTCAGTTGCAGCATGCCGGCGGCCTGGGATTCGCTGAATGTTGACGGTATGTCATTGCGGCGTTCGAGGGAATCACCGGGAGTTGATTCGAGCGATCGGCGATCGAGGATGTGGCTGCCGAGGAAGAACGACCCGATCGGGATTCCAAATGAAAATGCTCGCTGCAACATCAGCCACAGGCTGGTTCCCACTGACAGGTCGTCGGAGCTGGATCCGAACTGAGTTGGCAAATCGATGGCTGCGAAGCGAACCATGGCAATGGTGTACAAGACCATGCTGATGTTCTGGAGGAAGTGGCTGCGAATGCGCGAGGCCAGCCAGAGCATGGCGACGGCCTGGAGAGACCAGCTGGCAGCGAGCCACTGTCCAGACAGCACCAGAGGCAGTGAAAGTGACAGGAAGACGGAGGACAGTCCGATGAAGGTGAGCATCAGTTCGCGATCAAGGATACGCCGGATCAGACAGTAGTTTACGTGCAGGGCGTAGAAGGCACTGAGTCCCAGCGAGACGGCCGCTGACCAGCGATAGCCATAGGTGTTCGCGATCAGGCCATAGCTGATTGCAAAGAAAGTGGCTGCATTCAGGAACAGGACGATCACATCCAGCAGGTTCGATGAAACACGGACTCGCAGGTTGTAAATGAAGACCATGGTCGAGAACATGCAGAAGAAGGCAATCAGGAATGGCATGACCTGCCAAAAGTGAATGTTTGAGTTGAAGCTGCTGAGCGAGGCCAGTACCAGCACGTGATGGCAAACGAATCCAAGGTAGCTGAGCAGTGGCCAGCGGCGAAATGCTGAGATGCCAAGGATGCCGCAGCCAAGTACCAGCAGGTAGCCGTACAGGCCGGGATAATTGACCGAGTCGGAGCGAAGCATGATCGGAGTGAGGTAGCCGCCGAGGACGCCGAGAACAGCAGTCAGTCGTGAATTGAAGCGGACGGAAATAAATCCCGCCAGAGCAGTGACAGCGGTCATCAGCGCGAAGCCGGCTTCAATTGAAATCAGTTTGTAAAGAGTGCTGGCTGCGAAGACACTGAAGTAGAGAGTCGCTGTGCCGGTACCCAGCAGTCCCTGTCCGATGAGCCTGTAGTTGCCGCGGAGCAGGCTGATGCCGGCTGTGAGCATGCCAAGCCCGCTGCAGGCAGCCAGCACACTGCGAGCGGCCGGGGGCAGCATGCCGTTATCGATTGAGTATTTCAGGAAGAAGCCGATTCCGATGAGCACCAGCAGCATACCGATTCGCAGCAGCCACTGGCTGGCCACTGCAAATTCCCAGGAAACACCTTTTGGAACATGTTCTTCACCGACAACGATCCAGTTCCAGATGCGATTCAGCACGTCGATTGCGGCGGCTTCAAACTGATTAACGGTCCGGGTCGGCTGCAGCGGACTATGGTCAGATTCGTCTGCATCGATGCGAGCTGTGGCGACAGCGGCAGGCGAGTTCAGTTTACGACGAGATTTGAGATTTTCTGTGTGCTGGCGGTGCGCTGGTGCTGCCGGAGTGGAATGTTCGGGAGTGGAATGTTCCTGCGAACGCGAAGGTGATGGGACAGGTGTTTCCACCGGAGGGGGTACGATTATCTGCGGAGCCGTGTTTAGGAGCCCGTTGTCTGGTTCAGGTCTGGATTCTGATGCGGGGGTTTGTTGAGAAGTTTCTGCCGGGGAGTCGGGCTGAGGGGTCGCGATGTTGTTTTCGGGGGCTGGCGCGGTTCTGAGGGCGTGGATGGCGTCGAAGATGGCTTTCATCTGCAGCGTGGTTCGCTGCAGGTTATCGCGCTGTTCCCTGCGTACAGCGCAGATTTCTTTGTAGATGAACAGTAGTCCGACCAGAATGGTCAGCAGCCCGGGAAGTCTGAGAAAGAAATCCAGTATTTCCAGCATACGACACCTCAGCGACTGACATGGACCATTGTGGTCGGAGGAATCTGCGTGCGAGATCGCGCGCAGGAAATCACCTGGTGTCACGGCTGCATATTGTGTGCCGTGCGTCGTTCAGTACCGTAAGTGCTTGTGATTGTTTGGGTTGCAGATTTTTTCGGCGGGCGATCGCGGATGAGCCTTGCAGGAATCTGGCTTTTTTTGTGTGGCTTATGAGGTGTTTTTGCTGAGGTTTTGGGTGGTTTAGCTGGTGGTCTTTTGGGCCAGTTTCAGCAGTCCGGTGAGCGTTTCTTCCTGCTCGGCGACTTCGCGCATGGGCCAGGGGAATCTTTCGGCAAGTCGTCGTCTGAGTGCGGGGAATGCCTGAACCAGACCGCCGGAGACGGCCAGTTGTTTCCATGATGGTGAGCTGGAAAGTCGTCGAGAGCATTCGAGGTAGCTGTCTGCCATGAAGTCAAAGGCGGCGCAGAACAGGCTGCCGACTGTAAGGTTTTCGGTTGTGATGTTTTCAATTCGACCACGATCACCCATTGCACTGGCGAAGAAACTGAGGTCGCAGGACAGGCCATTGGTGGCGTCATTAGCGGTGGCTTCAGTGATTAGTTGCCACGAATTTGCAATATTGATTCCGGCTGCTCGGGGAAGTTCGGTCAGCAGTGCTTCCAGGACTGTGAGCGAGCGTCCGGCGGGAATGTGAGTGACAGTGTTCAGGAATTGACCGTTGAACCAGCAGCGGGTTTGGCAGTTTCCGGGCTGAAAGCTGTGTGTGATCTGGCTGACCTGTGATCCGGTGGAGCAGTTGATGGACAGTTCTTCGCTGGTGAGGTCGATGCCGAGAAGAGCGGCCTGCTGATCTCCGATCGCGGCGAAGCAGTCAAGTTTGTGTCCTTGGTGAGTGAACTTTCCGAGGGGCTCCGATTCTGAGGCAAACTCGGGCCAGTGCAATTCGCCGATCCCGGCGGCATCGAAGGCTGCATGGTGCCAGTCGCCAGTGGTCAGATTGACCATGCCGATGCCGTGCGACCGGTGCATGCGGGGCGGGGCACTGCAAATCTGAGCAATCACATAATCGCCGATGGTCACGGGAATGATGTGCCGTGGCAGTTGTTTGTGCTGTGCCAGCCAGTACAGCAGGGTGGTGGCGGATCCGGGTTTCAGTTCTTTTCCGAGTTCCGTGAAGTGCTGATCGGTCCATTGCTGGCGGAGCTGTTCGAGGAGCGGGGTGCTGCCACCTGGAGCGGGCAGCAGTGATCTTTGGTCACGCCATGACAGGTAATTGGAGGCGGTTTTTTGCTGCGAATTGAGCAGCAGTATGCCGCCCATCTGACTGCTGAATCGAAGTTGTGCGGCGTTCGGGGCCAGATGCAGCAGTCGCTCGATAACATCCAGAGTGCTGTGTACGACAGCCTGCGGGTCAACTTCATGGAAGCCAGCAGGCAGTGTCGCAACGGGCGGGGGGAATGGATTTTTCTCGATGTGCTCAACGAGTCCGGTTTCGAGGTTGAGGATTCCTCCTTTGATGGACGAGGAGCCGATATCGATTCCGATGCATTGCATGGCACAGATCCATTTGTCGGGTGACGAGGGCTGGTTCAGACTTCAGCGGGCAGCGTGACACTGGCCAGTTCGGCAGCTTCCCGCAGCTTGGCTCGAACGTCGGCTGGCAGCGCGATTCCGTTGAGATCAGCTTCGCGAGCTGTCTGAAATTCGCGTTCGCCGGGCAGCAGGACGCCAGTTGATCCGGTGGCGGGAGGGGCAGCGTGAATTTCGTCGACGAGTGCCTGCATGCGTTCGTTGAACTGAACTCGATCGGTCATCGCATCGACATGGATGACTGTGAGTGAGGCGTTATGCCATGAGGGCCGATCGACGGGATCGAACATCCAGCTGCCGACCTGCCATGTCATGTGGCCTCCCGGGATCAGTGCCGACAGGACCTCGCACCACAGTCCCAGTCCGTAACCTTTGTGGCCGGCCATGGGAGCGAGTGCTGCGGAGTGCGGATAGAGGGAACCGTCAGTTGTGGGCAGCCCATCGGGGCCGATGAGCCACGTCGGGGGAATGGTTTCTCCTCGCTGCCATGCAGCGTAGACCTTTCCTCCGGCGACAGCGGCGGTAGCGATATCGAGGAGTATGGGATCGCCGGCGGTGGGAATGGCGAAGGCCAGCGGGTTGCTGCCGAGAACAGCCTTGCGTGAACCTGGGGCAGCCACGCTGGGGATATCATTGCCGGTGATGATGGCGGCGCAACCCTGGCGGGCGGCCTGCAGGGCGTACTGCCCTGCGGCGCCGATGTGTCCGGTATTGCGGATTGAGACAAAGGCCACTCCGCAGTTTTGTGCTTTGCTGACGGCAGCTTTCATGGCGGCTGAGCAGCCGGTTTGTCCCAGTCCGGAATCTCCGTCGAATACAGCCCATGCCGGACCTTCACGTTCAATGCGGGGACGGGCATCGGCGCGATAGCCTCCGCCCTGCAGTTTCCTCAGATAGCCGGCCAGCAGTTTGGTGCCGTGAGTGAATACACCTAGTCGGTCGGTACCAACGAGGCAACCTGCAGCGGTGTGGGCGTCATGTTCGCGGACGCCCATGGACCGAAAGCAGTGGACAGTGAAGTTCATCAGACGGCTGACAGGAATTCCGGCAGACACAAGACATCCCCTGAACGGCATAAAAAAACCGCGGTGGCTGAACCACCGCGGAAGATGATGAATTCCGGTCGCTGTGACCAGTGTGGGGAAGGAAATAGTTCAGTTCAGATCCAGCTTCAGCTCGGAACTGCCGGATTCCGGAATCTC
>JBJTPZ010000185.1:0-14620 GCA_046075365.1 Planctomycetaceae bacterium | reverse complement strand
AGGATGTCGGCGATCCGCTTCTGCTCCGACAGCGACGGCAGTGGGATTTCGACCGACTCCAACTTCCCCTTTGTGATGTGCTGTAGCCCAACCCCACCATGTGCGTGGCTGATGATCTCGTTTAGCCGACTATTTATGGCGTAGCGAAAATAGCGTTTTTCGACGCGTTTTTTGTCAATCAGCACATTAAAGATGTGCTGATTGAGAACGCCACGTCCGCGATTCCAAAAGAATGCACCAAAGGAAGTTCCCGGGGTTCCAGACCATGAAAATAGAAGATCGCCATCGTTCACTTCATGCTTTTTGCTGTAATCACCTTCGAAGTAGTTGAACTCCTTTGTAACGTCATTCAGATTCTGAATACGGATGATGGGGAGTCCAGACGATGTCCATTCGGTTGGCTTGAAAGCGCGCCCGTTGACAAGCTCACACAATTCTCCGATTGTCGCTTTCACAGAATCTGTGGTCGCACTCATCCCAGCATCTCCTCCAGCTCTTCAAGATCAGCCGCGATCTCAGCTTCCAGCTTTTTCAACCTGCCGAGGATGACCTTCGGTGAGTCGTACTGCTCTTCTTCGTGAACGATTTCCTTATAGCGGTTGATCGAGAGGTCAAAACCGTTTTCTTCGATCTCTGATTTCGGCACGAAGAACGCCTTCCCCGTGCGGCCCCTGAAGTGCTCCTTTCCCTCACCGCCGTTCCATTTCGGCCACACCTCCCGCAGCACATCCAGATCCTGCCAGTCGTCGTCAGCTCCAATCTTGTCACGCTTGTCGTCCAGGGTCTTCCCGTCCGACTGCACGTCAAAGAAAAAGACACTGTCGGTCTGACCACCCTTCGTAAACAGCAGGATCGCAGTGCTCACTCCGGCGTAAGGACGGAATACTCCAGATGGCAGCTTGATGACCGCTTCCAGCTGATTCTCTTCCACCAGCATCGTCCGCAGCTCCTTATGAGCCTTCGATGAGCCAAATGTGACACCGTCCGGAACAATAATCGCACAGCGTCCACCCAGCTTCAGCATTCTCAGGATCAGCACGATGAACAACAGCTCAGTCTTCTTTGTCTTCACCTTGCCCGTCAGCGTCCTGTGGACATCCTCCTCGTCCAGCGATCCCTTGAACGGCGGGTTGGCAAGAATCAGGTCAAAGGCATCCGCTGCCCAGCGACGAGTTTCCCGGCGGTCCGTGAAGTTGGTGCTCAGCGTGTCCTGATAGTTGATGTCAGGACTGTCAATCTCGTGCAGCATCATGTTCATCGCGGCAATGCGCAGCATCGTCACGTCGAAATCAAAGCCGTGGAACATCTGGCTCTTGATGTGCTTCCATTGCAAAGGCTCAATCAGATCCCCGGTGTACGTCTTGCCACCTGTCGCTTCATCCACATGGATGCCATCTTTGGACGTAAAATGTTCCCGCAGTGCCTCCATGAACTGCACCAAAAAGCCACCCGTGCCACAGGCCGGATCCCCGACTGTCCACGACAACGCTTCGTTCTCGTTTCCTTCCAGAACCAGATCCACCATCAGGTCGATGATGTGCCGCGGCGTGCGGAACTGGCCGTTGATCCCAGCCGTGGTCAATTTGCTCAGCAGATACTCGTACAAATCCCCCTTCGTATCGCCCTGCGTCAGCGGTAACGCCTCAATCATGTTAATCGCCGACATCAACAGCGATGGCTTGTTGATCATCAGCGTGGCGTCCTTCATGTACTGGTTGAAGGTGTTCCTCGGTCCCTCACTCGCAGCAGCGTCCTCCTCCTGTCCCATCACTCGAAAGTGCGGAAAAACCTCGTCCCGGACGATCCTCAGGATCTTCTCGGCGTCGGCCTCCTGCTTCAGCTGGCTCCAGCGCAGGTGCTGTTTGCTGCGCGGGAAGTAGACACCGGGGAACGGTTTGCCCGGATTTTTCCGTGACCACTTCTTCTCTTCGGTGCTTTCTCGCATGTCCAGCAGACGAGCAAACATCAGGAACGAAATCTGTTCAATAACCGTCAGCGGATTGGTGATCCCGCCCGTCCAGAACTCTTCCCAAAGCTTGTCGATTCTGCTGCGCAGTTGTCCTGTGATCATGATTGAGTGTTTTCAGTGTTCGGTGTGCAGTGTTCGGTGTTTCAGTGATAAAAACGGCGAATTCAAATTCCAGCGAGCCGTGCAATTCAACGTGTGAGAATGTAGTGACCAGTCAACCAATTCTGAACCGTCAGTCTGATTTTCACGGCCTGCGACGCCCGTCGCCCAATGGCATTGAAGTTCTGTGGAATCCTGTGAACAGATGGGCGCAAACACGGGAGGGTGAGGCTCCTGCCGAACCACCGAACGCTGGTCCACGCTGTGAGCGATTGCCAGCGATTTTGCGCAGCAGCGGGGATCGGCGCAGTCCTCGCGGCAGGGATGCGGCTCAGCAGGAGCTTCGCCCTCCCGGCACCGCCTCCCGCCAGAAAGTCAAGGCCCCTGGGCTGTCGCCCCAGCTTCTCATGGGTGGTTCGGATGGATCTCTGGTGTGGGCAGGTGTTCGTTTCACGGGCTTCTTCGTCATCCTGGCTCACCCCCAGTGCGAAAGGAACCAATGATGTCGAAAAGTTCATTGGCCAAAGACTCATCAAACAGTCCATCAAGGCTATCGCTGTGCAAAGTCGTGAATGGTGGCTGGTACAGGTCGTCAATTTTGATGGAGCCAAATTTTGCGATGTGGTTCTGCAGCAGGTCGAGGAATTTGATCTGATGCGAAGCGAGATTCGGATGCGTCTGAACGAATTTTGTAAATCGCCTGTGAACCGCGTCTGCGTCCATCCCGATGATTTCTCGAATGGCCTGATCGAGCGATTCGGCCTGCCTGAAGTAGTCCATCAGGTTGTGCAGATCGAGCCCCGGTTCCTGAGTCAGGACCAGTGAGCAGAGGTCTTCGAGATCGTTCTCGGTGACGGGTTCACCAAGCTTGATCTTCCGCAGCGTGTCGTTCTGGTCGATGATGGCCTGGAGGGCGTTGTTGACACGATTGCGGTACGCGACCATGCCCAGATCGTCCAGTTTGTCCAGGCGAACCTTGTGCTTGCTGCGTTCGATATCGGCTTCGTCTTCCCTGACATCGATGATGATCGGATCGAGCCTGGCGACGTCGTCCTTACGGCGGAACTGGACGATACCGCGAAGCTGGTCGCGAATTTCTTCCAGGTCCCCCACGGTGACTGCCTCCCAAAACTCCTCGCTTTTGACGCGTTCGATCACGGGCAGCTTCAACTTCACCTGAGACAGGTTGATTCGCAAACTGCTGACGAGATTGACCACCGCATCACGCAGATCGGCGAACTTGTTGCCGCCACGAATGAGTTCCGTTTGAACCTGGGCGATGAGTCGGTCGAATTTCCAGGCTTCTTCGAACTGGGCAAAGTTTACCCATTGCATGAGCGGAGCGATGTTCTGTTGCAGAGTGGCTCTGGTGGCGGCGTCGAACTGGCGAACCGTGTCTGCGGATGAAACGGACTGCACCTGCGGCCATTTCTCTTTCACCGGGATGCTGTTCCCCGGAAGGTCAGCGATCTGCTGACTGATCAGGCTGGTTGCAATCTCGAATCCGGAATGGTGCTGCTTTTCCAGGGCGGCTTCGGCCAGTTTCATCCGGGCTTCGAAGACTCGTTCGCCAAGCGACTTCTGACGAGCTGGTTCGGCCTTTTTGTAGTCCTGTTCAAAGCGTTCGAAGTTTCCCCAGTGATCGAAAATCTGGAAGTGCGATTTGTCCAGGCCGGGACCGAACAGGTCAGGACACAAACGCGTGCCACGTCCGATCATCTGCCAAAATTTCACGTAAGAATAAACTGGCCTGGCGAACACCAGGTTGACACACTCAGGAACGTCCACTCCCGTATCAAGCATGTCCACAGAAATCGCAATGGTCAGGTCCGGATTGCTGCCTTCACCTTTGAAATCGTCAATCATCGACTCAGCACGCGGATCATCGCTGACCACCGTTTGACAAAACTTCCCCCCGTACTGCGGGTACATTTCATTGAACAGCTCTTCCATCAGGCGAGCGTGCTTGATGCTGCGTGCAAAGATAATCGTCTTGCCAATGCGACTGCCCACTCGAATGCCGTGATCCATCAGGTTTCGCAGGATGTGCCGGTTGGTGTCCTTGTTGTAGACCACCCTGTCGACTTCGCCCTGTTCGAACTCAATCGCCTCTGGCAGAACTTCGTCCTCCTCCAGTTGCTGCCGCTGTTCCGGCGTCATCATGGAATACTTGATGCCGGATCGCAGGAACGGCGTGGTGTGGGTATCGACTTCGAAGGGGACGAGATGCTTCTGTGCGACCGCCGTGGCGTAGTCGTAGTTCGAAGTGGGATCTCCCTCGTCGCACTCAAAAATCCTGAAGGTATTTCGGGCGATGAAATCGACCGGGGTGGCGGTGAGTCCCAGCTGGTAGCAGTCGAAATACTCGAACAGCTGCCGATAGCGGTTATAGAGGCTGCGGTGTGACTCGTCGGCGATGATCAGGTCAAAGAATCCGGTGTCGAACGACTGGTACACCTTCATCATGGCCGGGTATGTCGACAGGAAGATGCGATCCTGCGTGTTTCCCGCGGAGGCTCCAGTGACGCTGGTTCGCGGAAGAGACGGCAGGAATTCATTGAAAGCGTTGTTCGCCTGCCGACGCAGCTCGCGGCGGTCGCAGAGAAACAGGATTCGTTTGACCCAATTCGCTTTGATGAGCGCATCACAGAGCGAGATCGCGACACGAGTCTTGCCTGTACCGGTCGCCTGCACAATCAACGCTTTGCGTTTCTTTTCCGCGAACTGCTCAACCACACGACGGACCGCTTCGATCTGGTACATGCGACCGGCAATGTCGGGATTTGCCGACACTTCGCTGACTGGTTTCTTCGCACTGCGCTGGAAGTGCATGTGCTGCAGACTGTCTTTCGAGTAGAATCCGTAGATCTTTCGCGGTGGTTCCCCGGCAGCGTCGTTCCAAATCCACAAATCGTATCCGTTGGTGTAGAAGATCACGGGACGCTGGCCGTGTTTCTTTTCCAGTGCATTCGCATAGAGTTCCGCCTGTTTGCGACCCTCCGCTGCATTCTTGCTGGTACGTTTTGCTTCCACGACGCCCAGCGGTTTTCCGTTATCATCATCAAGCACATAGTCGGCACGGCCACTGGTTGAATCTCCGACCTTATATTCGATCGGTTCTTCTTTCAGGACCTCTGCCGTATTCGTCTTTCCCCTGCCAACATGCCATCCTGCGTCGGCCAGCATTTGATCAATCAGGTATTTGCGAGTCTCTTCCTCGTTGAACGCCATGGGGTCTGCAGATTGCAGCTGCCTGGCGGACCGCAGAGCAGCTTCCAGCCCGGCCTGACGTTCCTCTGCAGTCGCAACCGCCTGCTCAGCCCGTGAGCGTTCCTTTTCCAGGTCAGCCAGAAGCTTCTGCATCTGGGCCTCCTGAGCAGCCACACGCTCGAGAATTGCGCGTTTTTCCCAGCGCTGCCTGACGCCTTCAATACCGCCCTCCGGCGGTTCTGAATATTCCGGAAGATCAGCCACGCTTCCCGCAGCATAATTGACGTGCATCCATCGCGCGACGTTGAACGCCTCACGCATCAGCCGCAGTGCACTGGTCGTGTCCCCCTTATTCCCGTGAGCTGCGCTGTTGCCTTCCATCCGAAGCGCATGCAGCTTGGACAGCACAACATCCGGGACCACGTCTTTGAAAGGCTGGTTGTGCAGCAGATCGATCAGATTCGCCCGAAACGGTTTGGGCAGTCGCTCGTGATGGTGAATCCATTCGACGACCTGCTCACAAAAGACACGCAGCTTCGAGATTGATCCGACCGGATCAGCATGCGCGTAAGCCTCCGAAAAGCCACCGAGCCCTGCCAGCTCCGGCCACTTCGGTCTGAGAAACTCGAAGTTGATTGATTTCATGAATTGTCTGTGATCCAGTTGCATGCGGAATCGACAATGCACACGGCGTGCCAGTTGATGCGACTGACGCGAATTTTCATTTATTCGTACCCCAGTCACCGTGAACATTCAGGCGTTTCAGCTGAGCATCAAGGGTCTGGTAGTTTTTGATCCCCAGCAGTCGCGCCGCGTGGGCCTTGACACCGTGAGCCTCCTCCATGGCACGCTCCAGATACGCTTTGTGGATGGCCGTCAGGTGCTCTTCCAGGTCAAACTCGTCACCCAGCGTACGGTCCGCCAGCATCCGAGTCGCGTTGCCGGTTTCCGGCATTTCACCGAGCGCAGCGACCAGCTCACGCCGGCCGATTTTGTCTTCGTCAGTCAGCACCGCAGCCTGAACAAGTGCGTTATAAAGCTGCCTGACGTTGCCGGGCCACGCCCCTTCCCTGACAAAAGCAATTGCGGCAGCAGAAAGAGATTTGTGGCTGTAGCCCGGCTCTTCGGCTTTGAACTGTTCATTGATCAGCCCCAGCAGATGCTCTGCTATTCGAGCGATGTCACTCCGTCGATCCCTGAGTGGCGGCAGTTTGATCGTGACTGCGGCAAGTCGGTAGTACAGGTCTTCCCGGAATTTGCCCATGGCAATGGCCTGATGCAAATCCCGGTTAGTAGCCGCGATGATGCGTACGTCGACCCTGCGTTCCCTTTCTTCGCCCAGTCGGCAAACCATCCGAATCGCGGGCCCCTCACCAGAAACGGGCTGCAGAATCCGCAGCAGTTTGGCCTGCGTTTCGAGATCGCATTCGCCAATTTCATCCAGAAAAATCGTACCACCATCGGTTGCCTCAAACGCCCCCTTGCGCTCCCTGTCGGCACCAGTAAATGCTCCTTTGGAATGTCCAAAGAGTTCGGATTCCAGCAACGTTTTGGAAAGTGCAGCACAGTTAATGGCCTTGAATGGCCGCTCTCGCCGCAAGCTGGCTTTGTGTATTGCCTGAGCAAACATCTCCTTGCCGGTGCCACTTTCGCCCAGCAGCAGCACCGATACGCTGCGAATCGCTGCACGTCTGGCTCGACCCACCGCATCACGGATTGCCTGGCTGTTCCCGGCAATGTCTTCAAAGCCTTCGATCTGTGCCGGAGACTCAGACGCGAGATGCTGCAAGTTGGCATCCGGGTTGCGAAGCACTTCCGGAATGACATCTACCAGATCGAACGGAACATGGGTGATCCTCCATT
Organism: Planctomycetaceae bacterium; assembly: GCA_046075365.1. Classification (GTDB taxonomy): domain Bacteria; phylum Planctomycetota; class Planctomycetia; order Planctomycetales; family Planctomycetaceae; genus SXXK01. The sequence goes on along the minus strand of JBJTPZ010000185.1, from coordinate 7,479 downwards.
CACCGGACCACGTTTCGTAAAATGTTGCCGGATAACGCGTTTTTCCAAGGAGCAGCCAGACGGCAGCCATGGCCGGCGTCCCTGGACTCAGGTGCAGGCAGAGCTCGGTATCTGCCCAGTCCCTCGACTGTTTCAATGGTGCCAGCTGCTGATCAGCAATTTGAAAGATGTCCCTGTAGTCGGTCGGCCTGGCAAGACTGACAGAGATCAGCCTGGCCCGCACCCCAATCCACGTCTGAAACCACGCATTCCATTCTGCGTCGTAATTGCTGAGCAGCAGCACTTCGTCAAAGCGTTCACCGGAAAGCAGGGTTTTGGTTGGCCCGAGATCGTGGTCTGCCGCAGCAGCGCCTTTGATTACATCCAGTATTCTTTTTTGTTTCGTCGCCGGCAGCGACGCAGCCATCGCGCGCAGGTCACTGTGCCCGATCCACTGAACCAGTACTTTTCGCTTTGCCATGGCACAATTCCTTTTGTGAAATCACAGTCAGCATTGTATGCGCTCATTGCTGAATTCATAGTCCGAAAAGACGCAATGCGTCCGAAAATCGAGCACCGGGCGGCAGACTGTGACTCGTAAAAGCCGCAAAATCCTGCGATTCTCCAGCGTGCCAGCGGTATGCGACGGATTGACAACCTCTGTTTTTACTCAAACGGTCCGCCACTTGCACTGGCACGCTGCGATGAATCCGCGTCGCGGGTTTTTGATGTCCCTGACACAACCTCCTGGAAGTCCCCTCATGTCCGACGACAAACTGCAGGCTCGAATTGACCGGGCAGAATCAAACTGGAATTCCGGCGCACAGGGCGATCCTGGAACTTACACATGGGGATTGTTCAGCTACGGTGACGCACCGGGCGCGATGGGCGGCGGCGTGGGCATGTTCATCTGGTTTCCCTCCCGAAATGATCTGCTCGATTTCATTGCCAGCACTCTGCCGTACAGTCCTCCCGGACCGACTTCGCTGGACTGTGAAGCTGTCGCATCAGAAACTGCGGCGATCGTTGAAAACATGAAATGCGGTCGCCTGGCGGATCCCGACGGCATTGCACAACTCAACAAAGTGCTGCAGCACTTTTCTCAAATCACCTGGGCTGGGACGTTCACTCAGCTTTTGACCGAACCGCATCCGTATGCCCAGGAGGTGCGGGCAGCGTTCCGTATGGAAGACCGAGACATCTGGTCTGATGATGCCATCACAGAGGCCGAGGAACCAGCGTTTCGCGGGTTTCTGAACATGTGGGGCATCTGATCAAACAAACACTCAAACTGTTTGTGCACCGAGGACAGCCAGATGATTAAACCAGCACAGCTCGAAATTTGCCTTACATCCGGCACGCTGCGGCCGAAACTGGGGGCCTGCACACTGAACGTGCTGCGTGGTGGACCTGAAACGTTGCTGCGATGGCTGGAAACGCAACTCGGCCTTCCTGCAGTCGAAAATCATCGAGCAAGCTGCATCGCTGAATACGCTTCGGCCCTCGATTCGATCACGGATTCACTGATCTCTAAAAGCATGGCCAACGACCGCTGGGCCACCGCATCTGAGTTGCTCTGCCGCCGCGATGAATTGCTCACCGCCGGATGGAACCAGTCCGATGTGCAGGGTCTTCCGGACGTTGTCCGCGACATGGCCCAGGCTGAGAACGGTCGCCGTTTTGCCTTCTCCAGTATGGCAGAACGCATCAGCAGAGTTCTCAGCGCCCTGGACGATGGACAGCTGCTTCCTGCTCACGTCTGCATCCTCGCTGAAGGTGCTGACCAATGGCCGAAGCGATGGCAGGCAGTCCTCTGCAGGCTGAACCTGGAAACCATCCCCGAAGTGCCACTGGCTGCCGCCGACGGTACGGCCCTGAGATCAGCACAAAGTGTCGTACGCAGAGCCACCGGCTCAGTGGTTCAGCCGGATCGCAGTCTGCGGTACATCCCCGCGCTAAGTCAGACTGCAGCCGTCGAATTCGTCGCCGCAACACTCGCACACACGCGGGACCAGACAGAACGCACGGTCATACTGTGCGAAGATGATCATCTGGCAATGCAGCTCGATGCCTGCCTGCTCCGTTACGGATTGCCCACGATGGGTGCTTCGGCATATTCCACGGCACATCCTGCGCTGCAGGTGTTGCCACTCAGCCTGGCTCTCTGCTGGCAGCCGGTCGATCCCCGGTACCTTCTCGATTTTCTGACATTGCCCGTCCGCCCTGTTCCTCGGCAGGCTGCGGACAAGCTGGCCGCTGCCCTGACTGAACAGCCGGGGCTTGACAGCACTGCATGGCAGGCAAGTTTCGAAAAGCTGTGCTCATCCGAGAACGATCCGGACGGCACGCTCCGGCAACAGCTTGACGAGTGGCTGTATTGCCGTCGCGTTGCAAAGCACACTTTGATTCCAGCACAGCTGGTTCGCGATCGGTGCTCCTCGGTGGCGCAGTGGGCGACCAGACAGGCAGCTTTCATGGAGGGCCGGGAATCGTCACAGTCGCTGAAGCAGGCACTTCTTGTTGCTGCCGGTCAGGCAAAATTGTTGGCCGAACTTGCACACAGCTCAGGATCCGAACTAAGCGAACCCCAGTTGTCGCGACTGATTGAAGAAGCTTTGTCGGCCGGCGTCGAAACAGTTGCAGCCATCGAAGCCACGGGTGGACCGATACGTGTCCGTTCTCTCGCCGAGATCACAGATCCGTGTTACCGATTGATTTGGCTCGGACTCGGGACGGCCGATGCTCCCGCATGTCGGTGGTCAGCCGACCAGCTGCAAGCACTGCGATCACAGGGGATTGACGTTGACGACGGCACGAAGTCACTCACATCACTCCGCGCAGCCGAAGCTCGAGGCTTTTCCCTCATCGAAGACTCCCTCCTTGCCATTAAACTCCCGCAGGATTTGGAAAAACGCTGCCACCCTGTATGGCTGACAATTCGTTCGGTTTTTGCTCCCCGGACGCTGGAAACGACTCCGGTTCTGGAAAGCCTGATCGAGCGTGACCGTGTGTCACTCCTTGAACCCTTCACGTGCCCGGTCGAATCTGTCGTAGTCGAACGACAGCAGCCGCCCCGTCCTGTCTGGACGGTCGATCCGATCCTGTTCAGTGATCGCCGCAGCGTTTCAGCAACCGACCTGGAAGATCGACTCGCGTGTCCTCTCAAGTGGGTATTCCGATACCAGGCCAATCTTCGTCCAGGTCCAATTGCCCAACTCCCGAATGACTATCGACTGAAAGGCAACTTCTGTCACAAGATTCTGGAGCATGCATTCCGCGATGGCGGAGAATTGCCACCGGTCGATACAGCGGTGGCACGGGTTGAACAATTGTTCGATGAGCGCATTGAATTGGATGCCGCGCCGCTGGCTCAGTCAGACAAGTACCGTGAGCGACAGGCTCTCCGACGGCAATTGGCCCACGCGACACGAGTCCTGATCAGTACGCTTGCAAGCGGCGGCTATCGCATCAAAGGCATTGAAGTCGAAGTTCAGGGAGAAGCTTTCGCAAAGCCTCTCTCAGGATCTGTCGACTGCCTAATCGAAGACGCTGCCGGCAACGAAGGTATCATCGACTTCAAGTATGGCGGCAAGAAGTACGAGCGACTGATCGCCGAAGGTACGGCCGTCCAGCTTGCAACCTACGCATACAGCCGGTCAATCACCACTGGACGGTTTCCTGCAGTTGCCTATCTGATTATAGGTGATGGACTGCTCATTACTCCGGCCACCGACCCGATCCGCGGTGATGGAAACCGATCGCTCGTCAACGGGCTGGAAATTCGAAATGTCTGGGAGAATTTCCGGGCAGCGATCTCACGGGCAGAGGACTGGTTCACCACAAATGGCCAGATTCCGGCTCGGCCACTGCAGCAGCCCCAGAATTGGCCGGCCGGCGTGGATATTGTCCTCGACTCGAGTCCCGAGCCGAGCGAAGGCCAGCCTGTTTGCAAATACTGCGACTACCAACACCTCTGCGGACGTAGGCAACTCACATGACAAACGTACTCGAAGTCGTCCGCGCAGGTGCGGGCTCCGGTAAAACAACGGATCTTTGCGACACCGTGGCAAAAGCAGTCGCCAGTGGCCTCGACCCCGCTCGTATTCTTGCAACCACCTTCACCAGAAAGGCGGCTGCCGAGCTGAAGGGGCGGATTCAGGCGAAGCTGCTCAAAAACAGCGGGCCTGGAAACGCGGATCGCCTGGAACTGGCAGCGATCGGCACCGTCCACAGCGTCGCTCATCATTTGCTCCGTCGATATGCAATTGAACTCGGATTGTCGCCTCGACTGGAAGTCCTCGAACAGGGAACTGAGAAGGTGCTCGGCGATCTGTTGGCCACAATTCCGGTTGCGCGATGGGACGCCCTGTCGCAACTCGCAGACCACCTGGGCGTGACGAATCTCCCGATCCAGATCCTGTCGCTGCTTTCATCGAAACGCAGCAACCGGATTGAGAAAGACGTCTTCATGATGCAGTTGGCGACAAGTGCCGATCGTGTCAGCTCGTTGCTCGCCCCGGATGGCCCGGCGGCAGAAGCGTCACCCATCAGTCAACTGCACACTCTTGCGACAGATACCCTGGAACAGATTGAGGCGTTAACGACCGACAGCACCAATGATACAAAAAAAGCGAAACGCACTCTGCGAAAGATCTCCTCATCAAACGGCCCGCTGTGGGCATCCTATGTTGACGCAATGGCGATCAAAGCCAGCAAGAAGTCTGGAGCAGACCGATTATTGGACCCATTGCGATCGCTCGCCGGAACGGTAAGGAAGAATCCCCGGCTGCACGAAAACCTGAAAGAGTTCGCTCTACTACTTGCGAAAGAGACCCTTGCTCTTGAAGCAGAATACGACGCTTACAAAGCTGAACGCGGGCTGGTTGACTTTACCGACCTGGAAACACTTCTGCTGACACTACTTGAAGACCAGTCGCTGAAAATAAGATTGGCGATGGATTATGACCTTGTCCTCGTGGATGAATTTCAGGACACCAACCCGCTGCAACTGGCGATCTTTCAGCGTTTGCGAATGATCGCCCCAAGAAACCGCTGGGTTGGCGACTCACGTCAGGCCATCTACGGATTCAGGGATACCGATCCACGTTTGGTTTCGGAGGTGTGGAACCGAGTGCCCGCCGAATTTCGAACCACACTTCCAAACAATCATCGCAGCCAGAAAGGTCTGGTCCAGCTTGTCGGTGAGTTGTTTTCGCAGCACTTCGAGGAAGATCCTCGCCAGGATCCACAAAAACCTGCTGAGACAAAAGGAGTTGAACGATGGCTCTTTGGTTCTGCAAATAATCGAAACGACGCCTCGTCCCTCGCGTGCGGACTCGCTCAGTTGCACAGTGAAGGGATCAGCTTTGGAGACATCGCGGTCCTGGAACGCAACAATGCCCAGCTGAAAGCACTGGCAACTGCGTTAGATGAAGTCGGAATTCCGTATTTTATTGAGAGTCCGGGACTATTCTCCACGCGTGAAGGCGAACTCATCCTTGCGGGTCTTCGATTGGTTGCCAATCGGTATGATTCACTTGCAGCGGCCACCGTTCTGCATCTTTCCACTGATCCAAACGAAATCACTCCGAAATGGCTTTCCGACCGTTTACAATCGTTGTCTGCCCGAGAAACCGATGCGGAAACCGGTCAGCCGATATTTGGAATGCCGTGGGAAGAGCACGAACTTCTGCTTCCCCTTGAAGCAATTGACTTCCGTAGTCTCGCTCCGTCACTCGTCGTTCAGCAAGTCATCGAAGCGATGAACTTGCAGAAAAGAGTGCATGCGTGGGGGTGTACGATCCGTCGATGTGCCAACCTGGACTCGGTAATCCGCCATGCGCGCGAATACGAGAACTCCGCCATTCCGGGAAACCGCAGCGTTACTCTTTCCGGCCTGATTCTCTACTTCGAACAGCTCGCCGCAGATGAAAAAGACGTGCGGTTCACGTTGCAGGGGCACGATGCCGTAACGCTGCTGACTTATCACGCAGCGAAAGGTCTTGAATGGCCGGTGGTCGTACTCAGCGGACTAAATTCCGACCGCGATCCCGATATGTGGAGGACGGTGGTTCGAAGCCGATCGTTCGAAGAAGATCCGTTGTTGAACAGAGAAATCCGCCACTGGATCTGGCCCTTCGGGATGTCTGACGGACCCTTTCCAAAAATCAAAAGCGGCAGCAACCTCGAATCCGACGCACTTGCGTCACCCGAGGGACAGGAGCAGGCCAGTCGTGAGGACGAGGAAAACCTGCGATTGCTTTACGTTGGCTTTACGCGTGCAAAAAGCAAAATCGTTCTTGCCCATCGTAAAGGAAACTGCCAATGGCTTGATAAGCTGGTCAAAATCAACAGTCTGCTGGACCCTCAGCTCGATCCCGGCGAATATCCCATCAGCGGCATCGACACGACCCTTGTGATTCGACATTTCAGCCACGACGATGTCGATCACCACCGCTTGCAGCAGGCCACCAAACAGACATGGTTTTCACCACCAGTGGCCATGAATGCCGATGTATCCCCCGCACGCTGTCACTCACCCAGTAAAGCGCCGACAGTTGCCGTTATTTCAGTCACAGAAACACCACTGCCCGGGGAACAGTTCTTTCCCGCCAAAACAGATGAGGCAACGCATACAAAGATTGGAAATGCTGTACACAGTTACATGGCAGCCCTTCCATCACTGCGGGGTGCCCGCGACGAACTGAGGACTAAAGTGGCCGAACGCTGCCTCGCTGCATTCGGGATCACTGGTTTGATTCCAGTATCGTTCATCGTTTCCGCTGGACAAAGGTTTGTTGCATGGGTTGATGCCAATTATCCGCGGGCAAAATGGCACACCGAAACGTCAGTCAGCAGTCCTCGACCACAAGGGGGGCAGTGGGCGGGGACAGTTGACCTGCTGCTTGAATTGCAGACCGGGGAAGTGGTGGTCATCGACCACAAGAGCGCTCCAGTTCGTCGAGATGCCTGTATCAGGAAATCTGAGGAATATTCAGGGCAAATTGCCGCCTACGAACAAATCCTTGACTCTGCCGGCGCAACAGTCGTCGATAAATGGATTCACTTTCCGCTCGCGGGAGTCATGTTGCGGTACGGTGTGTCAGCAAACGCTTCGATCGAATAGCCCTCGACGAGCAATCCGTGTGCAGTCGCCGGGGGTGTGATGTTCGGCGAATTCACCACGTTTGGACAACGGACAACAGGAACCGCATCTTCTGCCCGCCGCAGAATAGCGGTTTCACTTTTTTCCATTTTCCGCCACGTTTTCCGAAAAATCCCGAGGGGATTCTTTGCGGTTCCTCGCATTGTGGTTGTCAGGCTGCCAATCAATCCCGGGGACGACGATTATGAGCCACATTTCGCGAGTTGAAGAAGTATTTCTGGCGGCTGTCGCACAGCCTGATCCGAAGTTGCGGGCCACTTTTCTGATGGGTATGGGTATGAGTATGAGTATGAGTATGAGTATGAGTATGAGTATGAGTATGAGTATGAGTATGA
>JBJTPZ010000184.1:0-1268 GCA_046075365.1 Planctomycetaceae bacterium | reverse complement strand
CATCGAATTTCCGCCACACCACTGCCGCAGCGAATTGCCAGCACAAACGTCTGTTCACAATCCCACATCCGCCCGCGCCTGCTGCAGAAGTTCAACGGTGTTGTGTTCTGCTGCCCAGCAACTGATGTACGACCAATCCAGAGCATGCGCCTGGATGGCAATCACAACGCGGACATCCGCCAGATCCTTGTCACGCTGCCAGCGCAGCTTCTGTATCACCACATCTTCCGCTGTGGGAATCACGACTTCTGCCTGCAGCTCCTCAAGATACAGTCGCCGTCTGCGTGCGAAACGCTGCTGATCATGTGGATCAGTTCCCAGCCGAAACAGTTCGACCTCGAACTTCGTCGGTAAATGAATGAGCAGATTTCGGATGGTGCCGGTCTTCAGCTCGAAGCCTGGCTGGGGATCGATTTGGTAATTCAATCCGAGCGTTTCACCAAGTCTGCGAAGCACACCTTCGCTGTACTCGATGACGATATCGGCATCCTGTGTGGCGCGTGGATAGCCGTATGCATTGCTGGCGAACGCTCCAGTGAGCATATATGGAATCTGCTGTGAGTGGAGCGCGCGGATGACTTCGGCAAGGCAGTCAAAGCTGGTCTTTGTCACCAGTTGTCTCCGGAGGACAGGGTTGCACGAGGCCGGCATCCCTGAGCTTCCGCCGAATTACTCGGCGGCGGTCCAGTTCAGCGTCCACCTGAACGGCATCGAACTCCGGGCGTTCCGCCTGAATGATTTGCCTCTGCCAACGAATGCACTCGTCGTACAGATCCGCACCCATGCGCAGCTTTTCCGCAATCGACATCGACGCTGCACGACGCAGTTTTGCCTGTTCCAGACTAGCCTGCAGTTCCCGAAGCGACGGATCAATCTGATGCTGTCGCATACCTGTACAGTCATTGAGATGCAGAAAAGAGGCTGGTAAGAGACAGATCCGGTAGAAAAATGTTAGCAGTCCACGGCTGGTTTTGCAAGTTTCAGTGTGGGAACCGACGGGTGTTGGTCTGGTGGTTGACGTCAGGAATGCCCGAACTTCCTGAAATCCAGTCTGGTTCGAATTGTGGCGATGCTGAGCACGACAAAGAGCCATAACAAAGTGATGCAGACGAAGGGCTCGATCGGCCGCTGTCTACTGAAGTCCAGTCAACTCCCCAGTCTCGCTGATCGCTGGCGGTCTGTGATCAGTCTTCTTATCGTGCTCAGTGCGACAGTGCTCGTACTCGTAATCGAATCAACGCAACCATGACAGCATATCTGTTTGACCA
>JBJTPZ010000183.1:0-7247 GCA_046075365.1 Planctomycetaceae bacterium | reverse complement strand
CACGCGACCGGGTGTTCTCCCGCAGAGAAGATTGTGCCCCGGCCCGAACCCCCGCACTCCAATCAGAAGCACCGGAAAAAGGTGCTGTGTCCCCGGTGTCGCGGTGCTGTGTCCCCAGTGTCGCAGCCTGAGATGCCACGCGACCGGGTGTTCTCCCGCAGAGAAGATTGTGCCTCGGCCCGAACCCCCGCACTCCTATCGGAAGCACCGGAAACACGGTGCTGTGTCCCCAGTGTCGCGGTGCTGTGTCCCCGGTGTCGCGGTGCTGTGTCCCCGGTGTCGCGGTGCTGTGTCCCCGGTGTCGGCAGGCGACCACCCGACCCGTATGATGCCAGAGTACAGCTACGCTCGAATCCGGCCCTTCACTGGCCCAGTTTCCGCCGCCGCCAATATGGAATTCTGACCGCAGGGTGATGGTCGTGCGCACGTCAGAAAAGTACTGGAGAGGATTTCAAGTCGGAACAGCCTTTCCACCTGCTCTTTTCAACGGTATTCTGCAGCCGCCCGACTGCAGTTTCACGCCCCCACCCACCACGTCTGCCGAACCGGAAAACAACTGTGTTCAGCCGAACGCAACTTCTCACCGCATCTCTGGTCTGCGTTTGTCTTGCAGTTCGGCAAGGCCATGCGGACGAGCCTGACGGACTTTCGTCGCCCGTCCAAAGCCTCCTTCGGCAGCACTGCATCGCCTGTCACAGCGGACCCGAGCCATCAGGCGGCCTGCTGCTGCCGGACGAGAATTCCAAATTGACTGACGCGAATCGTCGACTCTGGGAGAAAGTCCTGCGGCGACTGCAGAACGGTGACATGCCACCTGCCTCTCAGTCCCCGCCCGATCCTCAGCTGACCCGCCAGGCGACGGAATCACTGACCGCCACACTGGATCACCTCGCTGCCCGCAAGCCTTTCGCCGGTCGTACCGAATCGCTCCGCCGCCTCACCCGCACGGAATACCGTAACGCCATCCGCGATCTGCTCGCCATTGAAATCGACGCCGTCGCACTGTTGCCCGCAGACGAGTCCAGTCACGGCTTTGACAACATCACTGTCACGGGGCTCAGCCCAACACTGCTTAACAGATACATTGCGGCCGCTGAAAAAATCAGTCGCCAGGCCCTCGGCCGTCCTGAAATCAGTCCGGGTGGCGAGACCTTTCGCGTATCCGGAGACCTGACGCAGGATAGCATGCGTCCCGAAGGGGCACCTCCCGGAACTCGCGGTGGCCTCGTCATCGACTGGCACTTTCCCCGAACCGGCACCTATCAGGTGCAGCTGCGACTGATGCGCGATCGCAATGATGAGATCGAAGGGCTTCACGGTCGCCACAGTCTGGATGTGCTGCTGGATCGCCACCGCGTGCAGCGATTCTCCATCGCCCGCCCGTCGGCCGGTCAGGATGATCGCTCGGTGGATGCCGATCTGACAGCGTCATTCCATGTCGCGGCAGGTCGTCATCAGCTGATAGCAACGTTTGCCGAGCAGGGGCGGGCCTTGATCGAATCCGACCGCCAGCCGCTCAACGTCCATTTTAACTTTTACCGTCACCCCAGACTCGCCCCGGCCCTTGCAGAGCTGGTGATTCATGGTCCCGTCGGCCAGTCCGTGCCGGGCGAATCAGAAAGCCGGCGGCGAGTTCTGACGGCAATGCCGACAACACCCGACCAGGCACTTTCCTGCGCAACGCAGATCTTCCAGCCATTGCTTCGACAAGCTTATCGTCGCCCAGTCAGCGAAGACGATCTGGCGATGCCGCTGCGACTGTTTCATGAAGCGTCCGCGGGCGGACAGGATTTTGAAGCCGGGATCGAGCGGGGATTGGCAGGAATTCTCGCCAGTCCCCACTTCCTGTTTAAACTGGAACAGCATGTCGCGGAGAATCCCGCATCGTTCATCTCGGATTCTGAACTGGCTTCACGACTTTCCTTTTTCCTCTGGAGTAGTCTGCCTGACGAAGAGCTGTTGTCGCTGGCAGAGGCCGGGCGTCTGTCAGATCCAGCTGAGCTGATGCGTCAAACCTCGCGAATGCTGACGGATATTCGAGCGAACTCGCTGGCTGAGAACTTCGCGGACCAGTGGCTCTATCTGCGGAACCTGCAGGCGGTCGCTCCGGATGCCCGCCTGTTCCCGGACGTGGATCAGAATCTGAAGGACGCGTTTCGCCGTGAGACGGAGCTGTTGTTTCTGGACATGCTGCGGGAGGATCGCAGTGTGCTGTCACTCCTGCAGACATCGACGACATGGCTGAATGAGCGGTTGGCGCGGCACTATGGCATACCTCATGTGGCGGGCAGTCACTTCCGGCGTGTGGAGCTGGATCCGTCATGGCAGCGCGGTGGACTCCTGCGACAGGGCAGTATGCTGATGGCCACATCGTATTCCACCCGAACATCACCGGTGATTCGCGGCAAATGGGTGCTCGAAAATCTGCTCGGAGCGCCAACTCCGCCACCACCGCCTGGGGTGTCTGATCTGGCAGACAACACGGTGGCAGCCGGTTTGACGGTTCGCGATCGTCTGGCAGCGCACCGTCAGAATTCGGCGTGCGCGATTTGTCATGACCGGCTTGATTCTGTCGGGCTGGCGCTCGAGCAATTCGACGCCGTCGGCCGCTGGCGCGATCACGAATTCGAACAGCCGGTACTGGCCGCTGGTGGTCTCGCGGGTGTGGGGCCGTTTACTGGAGTCGACGGGCTGGAAAAAGCTCTGCTGGCAAGACCAGAACTGTTCGTGCGAACGCTGACAGAAAAGCTGCTCATCTACGGGCTGGGACGCGGGCTGGAACCGGAAGACGGGGCAGCGGTGAGACAGATTGTTCGCCAGTCAGCGACAGAGGACTATCGGTTTTCGGCCCTGGTGCGGGCGATCGTCCGCAGTGTGCCGTTCGGACAGAAGGAGTAATCTTCGTTTATGTTTCGTAAACATCTTCCAAGGCGAACATTGTTGCGCGGTGCCGGAGTCGCGCTGGGGCTGCCGCTGCTGGATGCCATGGTGCCGGCGGTCACCGCCCAGTCACAAACGGCGGCGGCCGAACAACGCCTGCGGCGACTGGGCTTTGTCTATATTCCCATGGGCTGCGACCACAGCCGGTGGACTCCGGCGGACCAGCTGAAGCTGCAGACGCTGACCCCAATTCTGGAACCTTTGGCGCCGGTGCGTGAGCAGATCGCGGTGCTCAGCGGACTGGAACTGCGGAATGCCTGGCCGGGAACGCATGCAACATCGAACGCGTCGTTCCTCAGTGCTGCTCGGGCAAAGCGGACTGAGAGCAACGACTATCATCTGGGCACAACGGTCGATCAGATCGCCGCCGCAACGCTGGGGCGCGAAACCGCGCTGCCATCACTGGAACTGTCGATGGATCTGATCGCCGCTGTCGGGCAGTGCGACAACGGTTACGCCTGCGTCTATCAGAACTGCCTGTCGTGGTCATCACCAACAACCCCGTTGCCCTCCGAACCCCATCCACGAATGGTGTTCGAACAATTGTTTGGGGAAGGCGGAAAATCGGAGGCCAGGCGGGCGACACTGCAGCGGCGGGCCAGCCTGCTGGATGCTGTTCGTGACGAGTTTGTGCGGCTCAGAAAAACTCTTGGACCTGCTGATCAGCAGCGAGTGGACGAGTATCAGACTGCTGTTCGGGATGTTGAACGTCGTATTCAGCGGGCCGAGAGTGCCACCGCGGACAGCCAGTTGCCCGAACTTGACAGGCCCCGCGGCGTTCCGGCGTTGTACAGCGAACATGCAAAGCTGATGTTCGATCTGCAGAAACTGGCCCTGCAGGCCGATTTGACTCGCGTGATCACCTTCCAGATGTCCCGCGAAACCAGCAATCGAACGTATCCGGAAATTGGCGTTGCAGAACCCCATCACCCGCTCACCCATCACGGAAACGACCCCGAGAAGATTGCCAAAGTGGCACAAATCAACAGGTTTCATATGTCGCTGTTCGCTCAGTTTCTGCAGAGCCTGCAGCAGACACCGGAAGCCGGCGGAACGTTGCTGGATCACGTCCTGTATTTGTACGGCAGCGGGATGGGTAATCCGAATCTGCATGATCACCTGAACCTGCCAATCGTCGTGGCAGGAGGCGCTGCCGGCCGAATGCAGGGAGGCCGGCATCTGCAGTTCAAAGAACCGACTCCGCTCGCCAACCTGCATTTGACTCTGCTTGACAAAGTCGGCATCAGTCTCGACAGCTTTGCAGACAGTCACGGAAAAGTGGATGGATTGTTTGAGCCTGTAGCGGTTTGAGTTCAGGGGTGCAGCATGTCTATGCGAATTCTGCGACAAGTCACCTGCCTGCTGGTGCTGAGCACTGGTCTGAAGGACGCCGATCGGGACGGTCTGTTCGCCGATGAACAGGTGACAGCATCGGCCGCGACTTCTGCAAATGCGACTTCTGCAAATGCCGACGTTGCGGACGCGGCCGAATCCAGTGACTGGGAACGGATGGCCAGTCTCATCCGAGCCGGGCAGGCTGTGAACGCAGCTCAGGCAGACGGCATGACCGCTTTGCACTGGGCAGTGCTGCATTCCGAGCGAACATGGGCCGAACAGTTGCTGCAGGCTGGCGCACAGGTCGATTCAGAAAACCGCTACGGTGTGCGACCGCTGGCTCTGGCTTGTGAAAATGGAGACGGCAGGCTGGTGGAGTTACTGCTGCAGTCCGGGGCTGATGTGGATGCGACCACGTCCGGCGGCGCATCAATGCTGATGCTGGCAGCCCGTGCTGGTCGCCCGGAAGCCGTCCATGTGCTGCTGATGGCGGGCGCAGACGTGAATGCTCGTGAACACAGGCAGCAAACGGCTCTGATGTGGGCGGCGGCAGAAGGACACACGGCGGTCGTGCGGCGGCTGTTCGACGCCGGCGCGGACATGCGGGCGGCGACCCCGGCGGGCTGGAATGCATTCTTCTTTGCGGTGCGTGAGGGGCGAACCGAGACCGCTCGAATGCTGGTGCGCCAGCGGATGGATGTCAACGCTCCTCGGAAATCCGATAAAGGGGTTCTCGGACCAAACCCACTGCTGCTGGCTGTGCAGAATGGTCATTTCGAGACCGCCGCAGCGATGCTGGATGCGGGTGCCGACCCGAATGCTCAACCGCAAGGACACGGTGCGCTGCACTCTGTAGTGGCGGTCCGCCGTCCGGTCCGCGGCGACGGTGACCCGCCACCCGTCGGCTCTGGTCGCCTGGGATCGCTTGATTTTGTGCGTCTGCTGGTGAGGAAGGGCGGAGACGTCAACCTGCGACTTCATCGGGGGCAGTCCGGGTTTGCCGATTTCACGACGACCGGCTGTACGGCCTTCGTGATGGCCGCACAAACAGGAGATCTGGCGCTGCTGCAGCTGCTGCTTGAACTTGGAGCGGACCCGGCAATTCCAAATGCGGATGGGGCCACGGCCGTGCTGGCGGCCGCCGGTGTGGGGGATCTGGGGAGCGGATTGGAGGCGGCCGGGACGGAAGCGGAGGCCATTGAGGTGCTGCAACGCCTGCAGCACCTGGGGCTGGACATTAACATTGCGGATGAGAACGGCGAGACGGCGATGCATGGAGCCGCCTATCAGAACTGGCCCCGATTGATTGAATATCTGGATCAGCAGGGAATGAAGCCTGAGGTGTGGAATCGCCCAAATCGCTGGGGCTGGACCCCTCTCATCATCGCCCACGGCTACCGCGAAGGCAATTTTCGCCCGGACACCGCAACGATCGCCTGCCTGGAACGTGTGATGCAGCAGCGTGGTCAGCCGATACCAGCCGATCCAGGCAGGGACGTGGAGGCCAACCAGCAGAGCTGGGACCGCAAGCCAAAGCAGGGGCCCTGAGGCACGCAAACGGCTCAAGTGCCGATGTAACAACAACAAACACGCGGTTCGGACCAGGTGACCTGCCACCAGGAAACCCGCGATCCGCAACTCGCGAGCATTGTTTTATTATGCGCTTCGCCCCAAGGGACAGCCCGGCGGCCCCGCCAGACCTGGCCTCACGCGCAGACGCCCCCGGAAAGTCTCTTTTTGCCCTACCGCCTCTGCAAATTCAATCTTGATCACGGCCGCAGAAGAAAAGGGCACGTCGCAATTGGCCGGACTCAGGAGCGGAACGGTGGCGGTGACAGGTCAACCGGAAGAAACCTATGGCTTCAAAGGCGACATCAAAGGCGACATCAATGGCGACATCAATGGCGACATCAATGGCGACTCAAGTTCAGCGTATGGTTGGATATTACCTGAATGTATCGACCGTACCCAGGCAATCGCGACTCCGCCGAGTACTGCAAAGAATACAACGTTCTGCGTTTTGTTTCCATCAACCAACTTGCCCCAATCGGTGTCGCCGTCTCGACGATCCGAATCAGCCAAAAGTCACCCATGCCAAAAGAACGCCTGTCAAGCGGTGCCGCGACCTGCCGCAACGTCTCGCGGGCCACGCTGGCGGCCGGCGTGGACCTGCTCTGCCGGAGGCACATCTATGGGCAAGAATCGGAGTTCCTCTCGACCGTTTCGGCAGAGTGGCCGTTCCGTTTGCGGACCCTGTATGTCCAATTCGTAGTTTTCTCACTCGATACGGGCGAGGTTGTCCAGACAAACAGCCCATAGTAGCCAAACATTGATGCAAAAATTAAGGAGCCTGCATTTACAAATGCCACTACAGCCCATCCGCTGCGCCCTTCAAAATTTGATACTTGTGCAATTTCCACAAACGCTATTCCAAGTGGGATACCAATACAACCGCCTACAAATGCTCCAGCGATCGCAAACAGTATTGCGATCAGTAAACGAACTCGCAGTCTGGCAACTCGCCGACGCTGCCACCACCGAAACGGTTTCGAACGGTGTGATTGCACCTTATCGTGATCCGGAGCAAACCTGGGATGCATTTCGAAAAACCTGTGGAAAACGGGGAAACTAACTGATAGCGACCACAATCACACGGCCCACGAGAATGATGGTCCCCGTGAAAACGCCCAATTCGCCCGTTTGGGTGCATTGTGTTGTTTTTTGCGATCCTTCGCAATGGTTGTCACCAGTTCTTACGCCTGTTTTTCGATCGATCGCTTTTGGACAAAGTATTTGCCGATTCCACGCAATGGAACGAACAGAAGACCGTGGCTTAACATGCCCCACGTGCAGCTAAAACAGGTTCTTCACCCGAATCTGTGGGTAAAGAGTGTGGTTTAAAAGCTCCGCTCAGGTTCAGCAAACGAGGTTCCGCCCCTTTTCGCCTCGCCGTCGCATCGCCTCAGTTGTGA
>JBJTPZ010000182.1:0-26069 GCA_046075365.1 Planctomycetaceae bacterium | reverse complement strand
TGCTGGCGTTTCGAGGGTCGGTGCCGGGGCCTCAGCGGGTGCAGCGGTGGAGTTGTTTGCGGCGGCGGCAGCGGCGGCTTTTCCGCGGCCTTTTGTTTCATGAGTTCCAGTGGTGAGGGTTTGGGTTGTGGTGCGGCGGGTGCTGGTGTATCAGCGGGCGGTGCGGGGGTTTCGGCGGGTGCAGGGGTGGAGTTATTCGCGGCAGCGGCCGCAGCGGCGGCTTTTTCCGCGGCCTTTTGCTTCATTAGATCGAGTGGAGAGGATTTGGGCAGCGTTGTTTGCGAGCTTTGAGACTGTTCTTTGGGCGCGGGTATCGTGCGGCTGTGTGCGGGGGCTGCGGGCAGGGATTCGGCGAGTGTTGTTGGCGCCGGTGCCACGACATTTTTCGGAGGGGCTGGGTTATTGCTGCCGGGGGCCTGATCGCGGAGATTCTGGTAGATTTTCGCCAGCAGTTCCGGGAAGTCGCCTTCGAAGGTGAGGGCTTTCAGGTCACTTTTGGCAACTTTGGCCATGGCCCAGAAGAAATCTCGCTGATCGGCCGGCGAGAGCTGCTGCATCAGCAGCAGTTTGCGTGCGTTCTTTTCGCCTCGACTTTCTTTCCCGGCTGAGATTTCATCGAAGTTTTTGACGAGGTGTCTTGCGGTGGGGAGCAGGTGTTTGCTGATTTCCGGGAAGCTGCTTTCGCAGGCGGCAGCGATGCGAATATCACTGCTGAGGGTCATGCGGTCGCAGAGCCAGGGCGATTGTGGTTCGAATGATTCGAGGGGCACATTTTTCCAGAGCAGACGTGGCAGGAACTGCTGTACTGCCAGTCCGAAGAAGCCGGAGGCGGCTACGAAGATGAGGCAGATCCAGAGGATTTGTTCGAGCGGACCACCCCAGGCAAAGCTGGCGTGGAACAGGATAAAGGGGATGCACAGCGTCCCCAGCCAAAGGTGTCCTTTGAGCCAAAAGCTGGCGCTGCCGATGCGGCGGTGTCGCAGTGGTCGACGGGCGCCGAGCAATCCGGCGAAGAACATCATGAGTGTGCCGAGTATGCCGAAGATCAGTCCGGAGACGCTGCCTCCTGAGTTTCCATTGGGTGTTCCGGCGGCGCAGAAGAACCATGTGGCGGCGGCGAGAGTCAGTGCGAGGCCGGAGAGGGTGGCCCAGCGGGAATGGTTGCGATCGAGCAGCACGCCGGGCCTTTCAGAGGTTATCGAAGAATTTCAGGCCTTCAACGCGAATTGCGGCCTCGTGCGGGCAGGCATAGACGCAGGAAGGTTTTCCGGAGGGTGTGGATTGACACTGATCGCAAACGACGGCGCGTTCCTGGACGGATCTCAGGACGTATCCGGGCCCGAGCAGGCTGGCGAGATCTGCGTCGGTTTCCTGAGCTGTGTCGAGCAGATCCATCTGGATGGAGCCGTAGGGGCATTGATCGGCACATTTGCTGCAGCCAATGCAGTGATCGGCGATGCGAATTTCGCCATTGGTGCCTCGATTGATGGCACCGACCGGGCAGCCGATCATGCAGACGGGATCGAGACACTGACGGCAGCTGACAGGGATGAGGTAGCGGCTTTCGAAGCGAGGTCCGTCGAGGTAGAGTCGTGTGCGTCCGTCATCGTGAGCGGCGACGCAGGCCTTGACGCACTCCTGACAGCGGGTGCAGCGGTCGAGGTCGATGACCATCAGGGACTGTCCCCAGGCCAGTCCGAGGGCTTCGAATTCCGGCGACTGGCTGGCAACTTTTTCAGCGTCGGCAGCGCGCGTTGTTTGCTGGTCATGATCTTTGCGTCGGCGGACGGTTTCTTCGACGTTCTGGCGAAAAGTGGGCGAGCGATCCATCAGGGATCGCAGTGTAGCGGCACTGATGCGAACTGCTTCGACGTGCTGCGGGATCAGGTTGGCCTGGGTGGCGGTTTTTTGCCCGGACGAGGGGTGTGTGAAGGCGAGGCAGGTGGCGGACCGCTCTTCGCCGCGGAGGACAGCGATTTCGCCGATCAGTTCGCCGCGACCGGCGTAGGACAGCGTGCGCCGCTGCTGCAGTGCATTGTTCCGGCCTTTCAGGCCTTTGGGGCATAAGTGGTCAAGCACGACGCGGTGAAAAATACGGGTTTCCAGTTGCCACCAGTCGGCCGTTTTTTCCTGAAAGTCAGCGAATACGGCGTGGTGGTCGGTCAGGCCGGTGCTGATGAGCAGTTCTGCGGTGTTGTTGCCGAGTTGTTTGTGCAGGGTGGCTGTCTGGATCCAGCGATTGAGGATTTGTCGCAGCGAGGCCTGCAGTGTGGATTCATCGGCCGGTTGTGCGGGCAGTTGTTGAAGGAGGGGCAGGAGCTGCTGGCTGACGGATTGTGCGAGCGGTGAGCCTGGGCTGAGTGTCTTTAGTTCGTGCAGCAGTGCTGCGGGGCTGCGGATGTCGGCGGGGCCGAGCAGGCAGCCGAGTCCGCGGGACACCTTGACGACACCGTTGCGAACCACGAAGCAGAAATCGGCGGAGTGATCATGTTCGTCGAAGATGACGTCGCCGGCACTGAATTCGACAAGTTCCAGCTTGTCGGCCAGCCATTTGTAGTCTGTGTCGCTGAGTGTGCGGAAGAGTGGCAGGCTGCGAACCTGCGTCTCCATGACTCGTGTGCGGTAGATTTCATCCATGCGACGACGATACTCGGCGTTGCCGCGGAGTGCATCGAGGGCATTGCGGACCATTTCGATCATGTACACGGGTTCGGCAGGAGTGCCTTCGGTGGCGATGACTGTGGCGGAGCGTGGTGCCAGATTCATGCAGCTCATTTCGCCGAACAGGTCACCTTCGAGCATGGGGGCGCTGAGTGTACCGGCGCTGAGGTCCTGCGGTCCGTCATTGGGGATATAATCGGGCAGGCGTTTGCGGGAGTCGGTGGGTTGTCCGAATCCGGGCAGCAGGCTGAGGAGGCGTTTGAGCAGACCGCGTCGGTTTCCTGGCGGCGAGACCAGCAGTCGTGCCTGGGCGACGATTCGAGGCGTGCTGTGTGGGGTGATGCTGGCGACGGCGGTTTCGAGCAGCCGAATTTCCTGATCGAGCCGTTCGGCCCGAAGTTTGCGAAGCGGCGTTTCGGCGGCGTCACGGCGCTGGAGTCGGTCGAGTTCTTCCGGGGAAGTTTCGGGTGTAATGCCGGCTGAGAGTGCAGCGGCGATGGCTTTGGCTTCGGCGTCGATGGACCGACGGAGTGCTTTGAGGACATTGAGTGCATCTGGGCGGGCGAGGATCTGGAATGCGGTGCGTCCAGGGTCACCCTGATGGCAGAGAACTCGTCCGCGGTAAACGCGTCTGAGAATCATTGCACCGGGGAAATTCTCGGGCCCGGGTTTCATGCCGTTGAACGGCGCGACGGTGCGGAATTCCTGCAGTTCGTAGACGCCGAGGAGTTCGTCCTGCGGGGCAGGTTCATCCGCCACTTCGCGAATGTCAATCGGGATATTGACAACGACCATGCCGCGGGCCTGTGGCTGGAGGCGAAATTGAAAGAGCAGTGTGGTTATGATGTGGTGGCGTCGGGGCAGCAGGGGCGTCTGCGGAGCCTTTGGCTGTGAAGATAGCTGCCTGCTGTGGATGAAGTTACCACCTGAAAGCCGGTGTGGCAAGCCGATCCGGGCGGCGTGCGGGAAGAAGCATGATTTCACAGATTGGCGGAGCGGGCTGCGCCAGCTTTGCAAAGATCTTGATTTTTTAAGATGATGCGTGCCTGCGGGCGGCCTTTGCCGTCGTGAGACACTGTGAAGCTTTCAGCGGGGTGGGGGACCGGTGATGACGGATGTAACGCGTCGTTTGTTTATGCATGCAGCGAGTGTGGCTGCTGCAGCGGTTTCTTCGGGAGCTTCGGCTGCGGGTACTGCGGCCGGTCCGGCGCGAGTGATTGCCTCGGGAAACGGGGCAAACGCCACTCAGAGGGCGTGGGAATTGCTGCAGGAGGGTCTGGATCCTGTCGATGCGGTGGTGGGTGGCGTGGCACTGGTGGAGGATGATCCGCTGGACACAAGTGTGGGTTACGGTGGATTGCCGAACGAGCGTGGCGTGGTGGAGCTGGATGCTGCGGTGATGCACGGCCCGACTCATCGGGCTGGCGGTGTCGCATCGCTGCAGGGGATACGTCATCCGGCGCAGGTGGCACTGAAGGTGCTGCAGCGGACGGATCACGTTTTGCTGGTGGGAGCAGGTGCGCTGGAGTTTGCCCGGGCGCATGGTTTTCAGGAGGAGAATCTGCTTACTGAGCATGCTCGGAAGATCTGGCTGCGGTGGAAGGAAACGATGAGCGATCGAGATGACTGGCTGCCGGATCCTGCGGAAGCGGATGCTCCTGTAGCAGAGTTCTTTCGTCGCAACTCGGTGCTGGCTGCCGACACAGGTTTGTTGCGGTTTCGGCGTCCGACGGGAACGATACACTGTTCTGCTTTGAACTCGGCGGGCAGCATGTCATGTACGACGACGACGAGTGGCATGGCGTTCAAGATTCCTGGGCGAGTGGGTGATTCGCCGATCATTGGTGCAGGGCTGTACGTGGACAACAGTGTGGGTTCCTGTGGAAGTACTGGGCGCGGCGAGGCGAACCTGCAGAATCTGTCATCATTTGCGGGTGTGGAGCTGATGCGAAACGGGGCCAGTCCGGAGGAAGCCGGCATGGAGATCCTGCGACGGATAGCGAAAACGACTGAGCCGCGATTGCGTCGAGCCGACGGCAAGCCGGATTTCGACATTTCATTTTATGTAATGTCGAAGGACGGTCGTTATGCGGGTACGAGCATGTACAAGGGGGCGAAGTTTGCGGTGACTGACGAGCGTGGGACGCGTCTGGAGGACTGTCGAAATTTGTACTGATGAACTGATGCGATGTGTTTTGGTCAGTTTTGGGTGGTTCGTCGTGGCTCGCTTGCTCGGAGGCCGGCGCAACGCAATACTGCGGGCCCACAGGATCGAATGTGAGTGTTCGAGGGCGATTTTCAGGCAGATTTGGGAGACAACGGGAATGAGTACGGCGAGATGGCTGAAGACGCTGTGGCGGAGGGTTTGCAGTGCTGCCGGACTGTGTGCGGCAATAGTTGCTGTCTCGGCCTGTGTGCGGGCAGAGGATGTGACCGAGAAGTTTCTGTCAGAAGGCGTGACTGCTCGGGTGGGCGGTTATCGTCCGCAGCGTGCTGCCATGGATCAGGAAGCGTCGATTGTCTCGAAGGCGCCTGAAGATCTGAAGGCTCCGAAGTTTGGTTACATTGTGCTGGGTGACCGAAAGTTTGCGTTTATTGCGGATGAACCGGAGGGGGCTGAGGGCCGACTGTTCATTGATTCGAATGCGGACGGTGACCTGACGAATGATCCGGCTGTTGAGTGGAAGAGTGAAGAGCGTGGCGGACTGAAGCAGTATTCGGGGCGCGGCAAGGTTCAGCTGACAGCGGACCGGACGGGAGCACTGGGGCTGTATCGATTTGACCCAAAGGATCCGCGGCGAGCGCAGCTGGCGACGACGCTGATGTTCTATACTGATTTTGGTTCGGAGTATTCTTTCCAGCTGGACGGCAAGCCATTTTCGACATTTGTGTCGGGATCCCTGGCTGACGGGGCGACGTTGCCGATTGATCGAGATGGAAACGGTCGGGTCAGTCGTCGTTTTGAGGCAGCCCAGATTGGTGCTCCGTTTAACTTCACCGGAACGACCTACAAATTTGCACTGTCAGAAGGTCGGCTGACGCTGGCAGCGGCTGCTGAGCCGATTGAGCAGCAGCCGTTGCCGCCGAATCTGACTGTTGGCCAGAAGGCTCTGTCATTTTCTGCGAAGACGATGAAGGGTGAAGAGATTCAGTTCCCTGGAGCCTACAAGGGCAAGGTTGTGATGCTGGACTTCTGGGCGACCTGGTGTGGTCCGTGCATTGGTGAGATTCCTCACATGAAGGAAGCTTACAAGGCGTGGCATGACAAGGGTTTTGAGATTTTGGGTGTTAGTTTTGATCAGGAGAACATGTCAGAGAAGGTGACCAGTTTCCTGGATGCGCAGGAAATCACCTGGAGTCAGATCTACGAGGGCAAGGGCTGGGAGACGACTTTGGGGGGCATGCATGACGTGAGTGCGATCCCGTTTGTGTTGCTGGTGGATGGTGACACGGGTGAGATTTTGGCTGACGCGGCGGCGCTGCGTGGTCCGGGTCTGTCTGATTTCATTGGAAAAATTCTGGATGCTCGTAAGGCCGGCGAGAAAACGGAGTGAGTTGTTCCCGGTGACGGAGGACGGCGGGCGTGTTCGACAGCGATGTCGAGCACGCCTGCGGCCAATTTTTCTCGTTGGGCTTGCAGTGTCAGTGGTGAGTCGTTGTAATCCGCTGGTCTGGTGACATCAGCGAGGGGTGTCAAAGCCGGATGGCTTGATACTTCAGAAAAGCGAGCGGTTCCGTGGGTGGATGCCCTCGGGACGGCAGATCAGGTAAAACCCGCGTCGGATGACGCGGGTTTTTGTTTTTGTGACCTGGATTTTGCGGAGTCTGGCATGGTGGTATTGCTGGATGTCGCGGGGCTTAGCAAGTCCTTTGGGGCATTGAAGGCGGTCGACGGGATCAGTTTTCAGGTGGGGGCTGGCGAGGCGTTTGGATTATTGGGTCCGAACGGAGCCGGCAAGTCGACAACGATGATGATGATAGCCGGGCTGCTGGACCCGGACGCTGGCTCGGTGCGTTTGGGTGGGCGTGTATTGCTGCGTCAGGAGCGGCAGACTCGTTTGGAACTGGGAGTTGTACCGCAGGATCTGGCGATTTATCCCGACCTGACGGCTCGCGAAAATCTGCAGTTTTTTGGCCGTTTGTATCAGCTTGGTGGTCAGCGGCTGCGGGATCGTGTGGAGGCTGCGTTGCAGCAGACCGGGCTGCATGGCAGGGCGGATGACTATGCGGGGCATTTTTCGGGTGGCATGAAGCGGCGACTGAATTTTGCTGCGGCGATTTTGCATGAGCCGCGGCTGCTGATACTGGATGAGCCGACTGTGGGTGTTGATCCGCAGAGCAGATCGCATCTGCTGGACTGTGTACGGCAGTTACAGCAGACGGGGACAGCGATTATCTATGCGAGCCATTACATGGAGGAGGTTCAGCAATTGTGTTCGCGTGCTGCGATCGTGGATCATGGGCGACTGCTGGTCTGTGACGCAATCGATTCTCTGCTGCGTCAGATTCCGTGGGAGGTGGAGTTGCGGGTTGAGTTTGGTTCATTGCCGCCATCGTTTGCTCCGGCGTGCGGTGTGAACTTTGAGCGGGAGGGTGAGGATGGTGTGCTGAGGTTGCAGAGTGATTCCGGTATGGGTCGTGAGGCAGCGACGGAGGTGACTGTTCTGCTGCAGCAACTGGCATCGGCGGGGGTTCCACTGCGTTCGATTCGAACGCATGATCCCAGTCTGGAGCGATTATTTTTGAAACTGACGGGGAGCCGTCTGCGAGACTGAGCTTTGTTTATCGCTTTGCAGCTGGATTTTTGTTGTTTTTTGTCAACAGCTCGATCGGTTGTACAGTTGCGTTCGTGCAGTGGAGGAATTCGAAGGCATTTGTGCTTGACGGACCGTTGCCAGCGGTGAATAAGTGTGGGATGGAAAGTAATTACCCCCATAATCCACACGACGTATTTGCTGCCGCGCTGCTGCGGATTCCGCAGCACGTCAGGAGGCTGCTGCGGCTGCTGTTGCCACCGGAGCTCCAAATACTGCTGGATCTGCGGGGGCTGCGACCTTGTAATGAGCTGCTGATTGATCATGAATTGCGCAGAAAGCACGTGGATGGGCTGTATCAGATTCCAGTGCGAGGCCGACTGAGGCGGCGAGTTTATGTCTACGTCTTGTTTGAGCACAAAAGCTGGCCGGATCCGTTCACTGCACTACAGGTCATAACGTATATCATTTCCCTGATGCAGCACCAAAGGCGAATGCATCAGCCTTTTGGAATTGTGATTCCAATTGTGATCTACCATGGGTCTGTTCCGTGGCAGGTTCCGTTGAATTTGCGCCAGCTCGTGGCTGCTCCTGAGCCACTGGAGAGGTTTGTTCCGGATCATGACGTGCTGGTGCTGGATTTGCCGCGTGCCGATGATCGTTTTTTTCGGGGGCCGGTGGACTACGTTGCTCGTCTAAGGACTTTAGTGGCCAGCCAGTTATCCGCTCAATTGCCGCAGGAGGTGCAACAGATCATGGGAATGATCAGCCGATCGAAGCGGGGAAAAAGCTGGAACTGGCCGTTGGTTCGGGATATCATGCGGTATGCGGTGGCCGTTGTGGGGCCTGAGCAGGCGTCGGATCTGAAATCTGCGGTGATTGATGGGTTGCAGTTTCGGTCGGAGGAAGAAATGCGGAGTGCGATGGACGTTTGGATACAGGAGTGGCGTGAGGATCGGTTGAAGCGGGGTATTGGCCCGGATCCCTGGGAGGTTGAGGCAGAGGCTCGCGGTGAGGCTCGCGGTGAGGCTCGCGGTGCCGAACTGGGTGAAAGACGGGCTCTGCAGCAGCAGATTTTGTCCTGTCAGACTATGCTGCAGCAGTCTGCCGTCGGCGGGGATGAACTGGATGCCATGTCTCTTGAGCAGCTCAGGCAGCTTGCTGCCGAATTACTGCAGCGACTGGTGTCTGGTGCTGCCGGCCGTCACTGACTTACAGCGGGCTGTCTGGTCCGGGTGCCCAGAATCAGCGGGTGCACCGCTGAGACAGGAGCGGTCGGGGAATACAGTACTTTCTGTCGCTTCCCGACTGAGTCGGCCAGCCGTTGGGCGCGGTCGGCAGTCCATTCGGCCAGATCGTCGAAACTAAGGTTTTGGTCCTGCCACAGTGTGGCGACTGCCTTGTCAGCATCCGCGGACTGGCTGCGTCCCAGCATGGCTTCACGGACAGCAGTCAGCAGTGACGAGTTTCCCGGTTCTCCGCTGCGAACCTGCCATAATGCGGATTCAACAGCTTCAGTCTGATCTGTGAAAATGACATGTCTTCCGTGTGGTCCGCGACACTCGCTAAAGGCCGCTTTGGCCTCATTGCGAGCCCGCTGGGAGTGACTGGCGTCAACGATCCAGAGCACGTCGCAGTCGGATTGATTGACTGGATCGCACAGGTTTTTCCAGCGTATGCCTTCCCGACCCAGTTGTCTCAGGTCTTTGGGGTCCACCTGCGGCGGCAGGAAAAAGAATTCTTCAAGTGCATTCAGGCGGATACTGCTGCCGCGAGCCACTGTTCGCGAAACACCCTGGCCGGACACGACAACCACAATGAGGTCATCGGGTGACGACTGCTTTCGGCGCAGCGCCAGAAATTCCGCCAGGCCGCCATCGATTGCTTCTGTGGAAACCTGTGCATCCGCGAGCAGTTTTGATACAGGCACTTTTCCTGCTTCCCGGCCAGCCAGCGACTGCAGGTCATCGCGAAATGCAGAGACACTCTGGATTGAGAACTGCAGCGGCTGTACCTTTTGGTAGGCGTCGACTGCCAGTCCCAGCAGGAAGACTCGAGCCTGCGAATTTGCTTTGCGGGCGCTCGTCAGAACGGTGACGCTGGCCTTGCTTTGGTCGCTGCTGACCAGATCGTTTCCGGGTTCACGTGCGGTGACTGAGAAGAGATTGGCTGGTTCAAGTGTCTGGCTGATCCAGGTGACAGTCAGGATTCCGTCAACTGTCGCCCGATTCTGTTCGAGCAGTGAGCGACCGTTCTGGGCAGCCAGAAATTCAAAATTTCCGGCATCGTCGGGCTGGGCAAAACGAATCTCAGCGGTGACTGGTACAGGAGCAGGTGCCTGCGCTTCAATTCCGTCGGCCGGGCTGATGATACGGATGTCGGGCAGGGCCAGGACTCGATTTCGCAGTTCGAGTCGCAGGTCACCGACCACAGGCCGATTGAGTGCCGCCAGTGCTTCCGGAACACTGCCAGTTTGCAGCACCTGCCTGATTACCTCAGGCTTTTCGTATTCCTTCTGCAGGTGCTCAGCCGGCTCGAATCTGGGTGGCAGGGCGACACCGCGATTGATTTGCCAGCCAAACAATCGATCTCCGGAAGCGACCGAGGCGTCAAACCAGCCTTCCGGCGTGAACAGCACCCATTCTCCGGATTTGTCGGCAACAAGTGTCAGCAGAGGTTCCCAGCCAGGATTGATGCGACGAGCCCCGGTCTCAGGATTATTGGCATCAAATCCCGTGCGTGTAAGCCAGAGGTCCAGCGTAGCCCACGCAGGGTGGGAATTCAGCAGATCTGTGATCTGCCGGGGATTTTGCTGCAGCAGTTCAGGCTGCAGGGCTGTCCTGACTGCCGCAATGGAGTCACCATCCCGCAGTCCGCGGGCGTAGAGAATACCGGCAGGGTTAAGTTCGGAGACGCCGGCTGAACCATCAGGCTGTAATTCAATGCGTCCACCCCAAATCGACCGTGGTGAATCGAGGTCAATTCCAGAGAGGCTCCAGATTTTCACCGTCTGGTCAGCGGAGCAGGAGGCAAGGAATCGCTGATCCGTGGAAACGGACAAGTCGCGAATCTGTCCCGCATGGTCTCGGAAATAGCGAATCAGCTGTGGTGCGACATCTGCGGTGGGTGGAATGCGATAGAGAAATATTCCGTCAATGAGTGTTGTGCCGAGGGCTATAGCGAAAGGTCTGTCTGCTGAGCCCCTGACGAATGTGAATGCTCCGGAAAACTGTCCCTGATCAACGACATTCAATCGGATCGGCTGCACGGCAGTGCTGTTTCCAGGTGGAGCAACGATGAGGACGGTTTGAGTGAGTCCATCTTCAGACACCGGTTCCGCAGTCACGGTCCAGCCAGGGGCAAATGTATCAGGTGAGTTGACAATCACTGTCGACAGATCCGCGGGCTGTTGCAGTTCCAGTTCGCCTGTGCCCGGTTCAAGCTGCCAAATCTGCGACTGGAGATCCTGCAACTGCAGTCTGTATCCGTCCGGCTTAGCTGCAGAGTCCTGCACAAATCGGGCTGTTTGAAAGCTGCGGCCGCGTCCGGCTGCCTGTCCCGAAGCAGATGCAAGCGGGCGATTCAGAGTCTTCCCGACAGCATCGCGAAGAGTCCACAGCAGCAATGTCTCGGCTTCGTCATTGCAGGCCAGCAGAGCAGCGGAATTCGGGCTGAAAGCGAGCGATTCACAGCAGGCTTCACCAGGAAATTCGACCATGTCGATAATCGTCATTGCCGGAAAATCCAGCAGCGCGACGAATGACATGACCTGCGAGTCGTCAGCTGGTGTCAGGCCATCCCCGGCAATTGCCAGCAAAGACGAATCGGGGGATAATGCAGCGACTGTGAGTGATGTCTCACGGAGCCTGTTAACGAGCAAATCGCTGGCGGACCAGCGTTGTGAGTCCATGTTTTGCGCAGTGCCGTGGAACAGGATTGTTCCGTCAACTGAAGCAGTCAGGCATCCGGGCTGCTGAGCGATTTGAGTTGTCGTGAGGGTGCAAACGGGCAGCGGGACAGAAGTTGTGCCCAAAGTCAGCTCGCCAGACTGAAGGTTACTGGTTGCCAGCAGTCCGGTTGCTGATGTGTCGGCGTCTTGTGCAATGTAATGAACAGTGGAATCATCGACGATGGCCAGTGGATTCCAGAGCGTGTCCGCACTGGCCTGCGGCAGTGCCGGGCGCAGCACCTGTTGCTGCCACGTGTTGTTGCTGTTGCTCCATGCGGTGACTCCTGAGCAGATATCGCCGGCGACGACTGTTTGTCCGCTGGGTGACAGTGCAACACTGATGATTTCGGCCGGGGCTGAGAAATGCGTGATGACTTGCTGTGAGCCGGCATCAACCAGCAGGAGATCGCCACCGTTATTGCGGAGCGAGCTGCCACCGAACAGAATTTTGCGGCCGTCGGAGGATGCTGCGGCATCGTTAACTTCTCCGAGAGCCCCGCGGGAAAACTCCCAGCGAATGACTGAGCCGGGGATCACAGCGCCATTGGCGATGTCGTAGAACTGAATTCGTTTATTTTCGCCGGCCGAATAGAAACGGCGAGCAGATCCGGCGAATCCGAGGGCTCTTGTTTTGCCCACGGGGCCGCGGAAGTCAACGACCAGTTTCGGTGGATCATCTGTCTGTGCCGAGGCGTGTTTGCCGGGCAGGCTGATGATCAGAATCAGAATCAGGGCGAGGGTCAGAATTGCAGGCCGCGCAGAGCCCTTTTTAGGCCTCACTGCAGTGCTGGGGTGCATTTGGCCCGCACGCCCTGACTTATCACTTTTGTTCGATGCGATACAGAGCGGCGGCGGTGCGCAGGTAGATTGCTTTTCCGGCGACTGCCGGAGAAGCCATGAACCCGGTTTCGAGGCGGTTTTCTGCGAGTTTTTCAAAGGCATCTCCGGTTTTCAGGACCGTACAAATTCCATCCTGATTGAAGAAGTACAGACGGTCTTCCGCAGAGAGCGGTGAGGCTGAGTAGTCACCGGGGAGTCGATTAAACCATTTCTCTTCACCCGTGGCGGCGTCAAGGCAACGTGCAATACCTTTATCACTGACAAAGTAAAGGCGTCCTTCGCGAGCGATCAGGGAGGGTTTTTGGGGAATTTGTTTGTCGGATGTCCATGTGATATGCGATGCGGTGACATCCCCTGCTCCGTCAAACCTGACTGCCAGCAGCCGTGACTGCATGTAGCTGGTGGCCACATAGACGCGGTCACCGCTGATCACCGGTCTGGGCACGGTTGAAAACCCCAGCTGGCCGTAGCTGGCCTTCCAGATTTCCCTGCCGTCGCGAGCGTCGTAGCCGTAGACCCAGTTGGCGGCGGGAGAAATAAGCAGGGGGCGATCGCCGGATTGAACGAGGAGCGGCGTGCAGTAGGCTTTCTGCAGTTCCGGCGTTGGGTCCATTTGACCAGATCGCATCGTTTGCCAGGCGACTTCACCGCTGGAGAGTTTGAGAGCTGCGATGGACTGGGTATTGGTGCCGTCCAGGTGGACGATGGCCAGATCGTTCCAGATGACCGGTGAGCTGCCTGGTCCGTTCTGATGCTCAAGTTTCAGTCCGTCGTTGCTCCAGAGAACCTTCCCTGTTTCTCGGCTGACGCAGGCTGTCCCATAGGTACCGAAATGGCAGACCACCTGATTGCCGGCGATCACGGGGGTGGGCGAGGCGTAGCTGTTGAGGGCGTGCTTTGGTTCAGGAACCGGCACTGTGAACAGCGTAACGGCATGTTCAATCTTCCCGGATTCTCGATTTACACAGATGGCCTGCAGCTGCAGCGATCCTGCGAGCTGCAGGCTTTGCGGATTCTTGATGGCTGCGAGCCGTTTTTGGGCCTCTTCTTCGGACAGTTTTTCGGCAATGGCGGCCGTCACCCAGATCTGGTTTCCGGAGATCACCGGTGATGAGTGACCTTCGCCCGGTAACGTTGTTTTCCAGACAACGTTTTCGGTTTCGCTCCAGGTGAGCGGGAGTCCGGTGATTTCGGTGCGTCCCTGTCCGTCGGGACCACGGAACTGTGGCCATTCATCATCTGCGAAGGCGGCAGCGGTGAAAGTGCCAAGGCTGGCGACAGCGAGTAATACGGCAAGGCACCGAAGCGGGGAAGTCATGGCAGGTCCGTGGCGGGAAACGCGAGGAGGTGAAGACAGTTGCAACGTCTGAATTCTGATTTCCCGGCGGCAAAAAGTAAAGCTGGCTCAGCCTGGACTTCGCAGGAGGCACTGCCAGGCACCGTCGGCCGGCCGTCCGGGCAGGTGTTCATTTTGCTGTATCAGCTGCAGTTGTGGGAACGCTGCCAGCACATTTTGAACGACCTGCAGGTTCTCGGCCGGCTCAATACTGCAGGTGCTGTAAACGACTCGTCCACCGGGTCGGAGCCGCTGGACGGCTTCGAGGAGAAGTCTGGTTTGCAGCACGACCAGTTCCTGCTGACTTTGCTCAGTGAATCTCCAGCGAGCTTCCGGGCGACGTGCCAGGACGCCCGTATTGGTGCAGGGGGCGTCGACGATCGCAGCATCGAACGGCCCGGCTGGGAGGTCGCTGCCATCGCGTGAGATCAGGCGTGTGTGCACAGATGTTAAGTTTAGCCGATGTGCGTTGTCGCGGACCCGCTGCAGGCGACGCTCGGAGACATCGCAGGCTGTGATGATGGCTTTGTCCTGCGACAGCTCTGCGAGGTGAGCCGATTTTCCGCCGGGGGCTGCGCAGAGGTCAAGAATGTTTTCGGACGGGCGGGGATCGAGCAGGAAACCTGCCTGCATGGCCGATTCATCCTGGACACTCCAGTGGCCAGCGGTCCAGCCGGGCAGCTGATCGATGCGCTGACTGCGGGGGAGTAGCAGGCTGCAGGGCAGGTGTCCGGGCAGCACTTCACAGCCGACCTTTGCAAGCTGCTCGACGACAGTGGCGGTATCGCTGACCAGCCGATTGACTCGCAGGGTAATCGTGGGAGGTTCGCAGCAGAAAAAACCTGTACTGAGCAGGTCCTGCTGGTCCATTCTGGATACCCAGCGGGCGGCCAGTACTGACGGTAGTGAGAACGCATCACCGAACCACGCGACGGTATCCGAGGTCGGATCAGGAAAGATGTCTTCTGTCAGCTGCAGCCAGCGGCCGCCCGGGACCGGCAGTGTTGAGCGGGAGGGTATGGAAGGTACGGGGGTGTCAGGCGCCGTTTCGGTCAGGCGACAGATGCTGCGGAGGATACCATTAACAAACCCGGTCCAGCGTTCACGTCCCAGCAGCCGACAGAGTTCGACAGTTGCCGCAACGGCGGCGTGTTGCGGCGTTCTGGCAAACAGCAGCTGGCAGGCTCCCATCCGCAGGATCTGCCACAGTTCCGGTTCCGTCTGAGACCTGGGTCTGGCGACGCGGGTCTCGAGGATTCGATCGAGCGTGCGGCGGCGGCGAATAACACCCGAGGCGATATCGACCGCCAGTGCTCGTTCGGCTGCTGACAGGTGATGGCGTGAATCAAAATCCGCGAATATTTCCTGGAGGAATGCTTCATCTTTTTCAGCCTGCTGCAGCGCAGCCCATGCAAGCACTCGGCCGTTTACGTACGGTTCCACTGCCTGGACGGCGGGGGCAGGTGTCGGTAAGCGTCGTTTGCCTGCCGGGCCGCGTCCGGATGGTGAATGTGATCTGTTCATCAATGAGTGTTCCCGCACAGTGCCGCAAGGTCGGCAAAATACCGGGGGTAGGTTTTGGATGTGCAGCCAGGATCAAGAATGCAAATGCCTGGAACTTTCAGCCCCAGCAGTGAGAAGCTCATGGCCATGCGATGATCGTCATAGGTGTGAATCTGGCAGGAATGTGGCTGCCCGGGATGAATTGTGAGTCCGTCAGGGTGTTCAACCGCATTGATCCCGGCGCGCTGCAGTTCTGTGACGACGGCAGAAATGCGATCTGTCTCCTTGTGACGCATATGAGCGACGTTGCGAATTGTGGTAGGACTATCGGCAAATACCGCGACGGCTGCCAGTGTCTGGGCAGTATCACTGATTGCATTCATGTCGATGCTGATGCCACGCAGGGCACGCCCTGTTACGGTGACGCTGTCCGCGTTCCAGTCGACCTGACAGCCCATTTGCTGCAGCGCTGAAACGAAGTGCACGTCACCCTGCAATGATCCCTGGTGAAGCCCGGAGACGGTGACTTTCCCTGCCGTGATTGCCGCGGCGGCGAAGAAATAACTGGCTGCAGATGCGTCTGGTTCGATGTCGTAAATGCGCGAGCGATAGGTGCCGGAGTGGATGTGAAAGTGGCTGAGATCTGCAGGGGCGTCGATCTGCCCGCCAAAGTCTCGAATCATCTGCAAAGTCATCTGAACATAGGGCTGAGAAACGAGGTCACCGGAAACGGTGACGGTGATGGGACTGCTGCAGGCGGGGCCGCACATCAGAAGACTTGAGAGGAACTGGCTGCTGATGTTGCCGGCAATATGTGTTGTGCCACCGTGCACAGCACCGCGACGACCATCAATCAGAAGCGGAGGACAGTCAGAGCCATGTGTCTGGAAGTCGATTGAAGCTCCCAGCGGCTGTAGTGCCCGAACGAGATCGCCGATCGGTCGCTGACGCATGCGGGCGGATCCATCGAGTCGATATGAGCCTGTTCCGAGTGCGCAAAGTCCGGTCAAAAATCGGATGCTGGTGCCGCTGTTTTCCAGCCAGAGATCGGCGCTGGCTGCTGGAATTCGTCCTGCCTGGCCGTGAATGTGGCAGGTGCAGGCAGCGACATCCTGGCGGACACTGAATCCGAGTCGCCGGAGGCTTTCGACCATGACCTGAGTGTCCTGGCTGTCGAGGACACCTGTGAGCGTTACAGGGCCATCTGCGAGGGCCGCCAGTACCATGGCCCGGTTGGTGATGCTTTTGGAACCCGGGGGGCGCACCGTCCCTGTGACAGGACGATCCACCGGCAGTATTTCCTGAACTTCCATCGAATTGACTGCCGCAGAAAAACAAGCGGCGGGTCCGTAAGTATCAGACCCGCCGCAGTGACAGATTCAGGTCCGGCAGAGTCAGACTTCCTTTGAGGCAATCCAGCTCATCATTTTACGCAGCTGCTTGCCGACTTTTTCGATCTGATGAGAGCGTTCGCGGCGGCGAGTAGCCTGGAATGAGGCCTGTCCGGCTCGGTTTTCGAGCAGCCAGTCACGGGCGAACTGTCCGGACTGGATTTCGGAGAGGATCTTTTTCATTTCGGCCTTGGTCTGCTCGGTGACGATTCGCGGACCGCGAGTGTAGTCGCCGTATTCGGCCGTGTTGGAAACGCTGTATCGCATGTAGTTCAGTCCGCCCTGATAGAACAGGTCGACGATCAGCTTCAGTTCATGCATACATTCGAAGTAGGCCATTTCTGGCTGATATCCGGCTTCGACGAGAACTTCAAAGGCGGCTTTGACAAGAGCACTGACGCCCCCGCAGAGCACGACCTGTTCACCGAACAGGTCGGTTTCTGTTTCTTCCGCGAAAGTCGTTTCGATCACGCCGCCGCGAGTACCACCGATGCCTTTTGCGTAGGCCAGAGCCAGTTGCCGGGACGTTTCTGAGGCGTTATCGCTGAGTGCGATCAGAGTTGGCACACCACCGCCTTTTTCGTATTCGCTGCGAACGAGGTGACCGGGGCCTTTTGGTGCCACGAGGGCACAGTCGACACCCTGCGGGGGCTGAACCTGGCCGAAGTGGACATTAAAGCCGTGCGAGCACATCAGGAGATTGCCGGGCTTCAGATTGGGGCGAATGTCGTTGCGGTAGACGTCGCCCTGCAGTTCATCGGGCAGCAGAATGTTAACGAGGTCGCCCTGAGCAGCGGCTTCAGCGGCTGAAACCGGCTTGAAACCATGGCTGATGGCAAGGTCATAGTTAGCCCCGCCGGGACGCTGTCCGACAACAACGGTGCAGCCGCTGTCACGCAGGTTCTGGGCCTGAGCGTGCCCCTGGCTGCCGTAGCCGATGATGGAAATGGTCTTGCCTTTGAGGTGGCTGAGATCCGCGTCGTCGTCGTAATAAACCTTGACCGCCATGCGTCCCGATCCTGTGTGAAATGTGGTTGAAAAGTCAGAGCGGAAACAATACCTCAGAGGGCCGATATTGTCCTGTCCGCTTGTGGAAAATGCTGTGAATTCGAGTTTTCGCGAAACATTGGGCCGGCAGAATCGGCTTTTTCCCGTCTGTTATTCGCGAGTGATGGTTTCGTCGAGGTTGAGCAGCAGGTTGGCAGTCATGGTCATGGCTGCAAATTCCGCTGCCGGCGCGTCCGTCTGCCGGGGGGACAACCCGATTGCCAGCAACTTTTCAGCTTCGGCCGGGCTGCCGGCGAAATGTTCCAGTTGCTGCTGATGATTGTGGGCAAGAACTTCAAGTTCAGCAGATTCCGGTGAACGTCCGGTGCAAAGTCGGAAGGCCCAGGCCAGTCTGGCACTGGTATCGCCTGGTTGCTGCAGGATGCGAGCAGCCAGGTTACGGGCGGCTTCCACGTACTGTTCGTCATTCATAAGGACGAGGGCCTGCAGCGGTGTGTTGGTGCGGGCGCGGCGGGCGACGCAGGTTTCGCGGGACGGAGCATCGAAGGCCATCAGCGATGGCGGCGGTGCTGTGCGTTTCCAGAAGGTATACACGCTGCGGCGGTAGAGGGCATCCCCGGAGTCACGTTTGTAGTACTGCGTCGTACTGCCAACGAAGGCAACGGCCTCCCAAATACCGTCCGGCTGGTAAGGGCGAACACTTTTGCCACCGAGATTTTCGCGCAGCAACCCACTGAGCAGCAGCGCAGAATCACGGACGACTTCAGCATCAAGCCGGTAGCGAGCTCCGCGGGACAACAGCTCGTTGGCCGGGTCTGCAAGGAGCAGTTCGGGAGTGACCCTGGACGTTTGTCGGTATGCAGAGGACAGCATGATTTGTTTGAGCAGGCGTCGGACATCCCAGCCGGATTCAACGAAATCAACGGCCAGCCAGTCGAGCAGCTCGGGGTTGGAGGGCCACTGTCCCTGCGATCCAAAATCCTCGGCCGTCCTGACGATGCCTGTGCCAAAGATTTGCTGCCAGAAGCGATTCACGGCGACTCGCGCTGTGAGCGGGTGAGCCGGATCGGTGAGCCAGCGTGCGAGCCCCAGTCGATTGCGGGGCGCGTCGGCGGGCAGAGCGGGAAAGATTGCGGGCACGCCTGGTTCGACTTTTTCACCTTTCAGTGTGTATTCGCCGCGCCGCAGAACAAAGGTATCTCGCGGTTTAGGCAGATCCTGCATGATCATGGAAACGGGAATTGCGGCGTCGAGATCGCTTCTTTGTTTTGCACGCTGATCCACCTGTTGCTGGAGTGGTTCCAGGTCCTGCCGAGACGGGCCGTAAACGCTGGTCAGAAAGTAGCGGCGGATGAGCTGCTGCTGTTCGGGCGACCGTTTGTCAATTTCAATTTTGATGGCGTCGCGGACGGGCTGCGGGACGGCAGATTTTTCGAGACTGCGATCAAAGGCTTCCCATGCGGCCAGCGACTTGAATTCGCGGGGAGCCTGCGGGGTTTGAGTGACGCTGCCACCCTGATCCCACCAGACCTCGCCGCCGAACTGCGTGAAGGCCCAGCCGTTGATTTCCGAGCCTGCAGGCAGACCAACATGTGCGGCGCTCACTTCCAGCCGTACCCATTTGCCGACTTCCGGGAGCGGTCCCATAGAACGGTGGCCAGGGGTGTCGCCGGATCCGAAGGGAATTTTGTCTTCGCCCCAGAACGCTCGGTGTTCCCAGGCGCCGTCATTGAACTGCAGCATCACAGTTTTAGGCGGGTTTTTAGGATCCAGCCAGACCCAGGCGAACAGGCGATCGTCAGCACCGATCTTCAGTGTCGGGCTGGCTCCCGTGAAGAAGTGCTGGCTGAGAGCATCGGCGCGACGGCGAGTGGATTTGGATCCGGAGTAGACGGGGTGGTCGGGAGCTGTGACGAATTCCCAGGGAGAATCACCCTGCAGCTGAGCGCCTGGCGGAGCATCATCTTCGATCCAGACATAGTCGCCTCGAATTAAAGCAGCCGGCTCACCGTCGGTTCCTGGGTCCGAATACTGGAATGCGCTGATACGGGCATCCATGTCGGTTCGCAGGGCTGCGATCTCGGCGTCCAGCTTTGCCAGCTGTGCGGTTTCATCGGTTGTGGGAGCCTTGATGACTGGAGGCGGTGAGAGAGCATTGCCGTCCATGGCGGCATCAGCGGAGGCATTGAAGAAGGCGTAGAGCTGATAGAATTCTTTTTGTGTAACCGGGTCAAATTTGTGGTCGTGACAAACGGCACAGCCAAGTGTCATGCCCATGAACACGGTGGACATGGTCTCAGTGCGATCCACCGCGTAGCGAACCAGCACTTCTTCATCGATGGAGCCGCCTTCGCTGGTGCTGACGTTGCAGCGATTAAAGCCTGTAGCGATTTTTTGTTCGAGTGTGGCGTCGGGCAGGAGGTCACCTGCCAGTTGCTCGACTGTGAACTGGTCGAAGGGTTTATTTTGATTGAATGCAGCGATCACCCAGTCGCGGTATTTCCAGAGCGAACGTTCGTTGTCGAGGTGCAGACCATGTGTGTCTCCGTAGCGTGCCAGATCCAGCCAGTAGCGCGCCATCTGTTCGCCGTAGCGGGGGGACTGCTGCAGCCGATCGATCAGTTTTTCGAAGGCATCCGGGCTGGAGTCAGCGATGAAGCTGTCAATTTCTGCGGGGGTCGGTGGCAGGCCGGTCAGGTCGAAAGTGGCGCGGCGGATGAGCGTGACGCGGTCGGCTTCAGGTGCCGGGGACAGACCAGCGGCTTCAAGTTTTGAGAAGAGGAAATTGTCGATGGGGTTCGCTGTCCGTTCCGCGTGTTTGACCGTGGGAACTGGCGAGCGTTCGGGGCGGATGAAGGACCAGTGCCCGCGGTACTGGGCGCCCTGGCGAATCCAGGCCGTCAGCAGTTCCAGTTGTGCCGCGGTGGCCGCTTTTCCCGTGGAGGGCGGAGGCATGACCACGTCGGGGTCGGCAGCGGTGATTCGGCTGAGAATAGTGCTGTTCGCAGGATCAGACGGAACGATCGCTGCGTGCCCGGATTCCAGAACTGCTCGGGCACCTTCGCTGGTGTCCAGTCGCAGGCCGGCCTGCCGCTTATTGGTGTCCGGACCATGGCAGCTGAAGCACAGGTCCGACAGGATCGGACGAATCTGACGGTTAAAATCAATGCGTTCCTCTGCCTGAGCACTGGCGGAGGTGACAGCAAAACAGGCGGCCAGCAACGGGGCGAACGGAGGTATGCGTGCGGTCATGGCGGAGTTTCAAGGCAGGAAGATACGGACGGTCCGGAGCGGACGCTGAGAGTGCCTTCATCCTGTGGAAATCGTCGGGGAAGTCAAGTCAGATCCGTTGCAGGCGACTGCAGTTCATGCGGATGTCAATTTCGCGGGTTTGAAAATTCCGGCAGCGATTTGGGATGTTGGCGGTGGCTGAGGAAAGATGGGCTGTTTGGTTTCTAGGCGGGAAAGTTTGCGGTGTCGGACAGTTGTGTGCGGAAGGATGGTGGAATCTGCACATTCTGCAGATTCGGAATGGCATATGATGTGCTAACATGAGTCATACCGGCTGTTTGACTCGTCTTGTGATCGTTTCTGCCTCCTTTTTGGGCGTCAGTGCAAAATGGATAGGCAGAGGTGGTTATCGGGATGAAATCGGGGATTTTAGATTTTGGTGTCTGTGTGAGGCACATCCTCGAAAAGCCGGTGGGGATGGCTTTGGCGACAAGAAGCCTGGCAGTGACGGATATTTTTGGCTGAGTGAGGCTGTGGATATCCGCAGAGCTTGTCGTGTACAGAAATTCATCGGGAGGAGTTAAGGATCATGGCGAAGAAATCGAAGCTTGAGTACATCTGGCTGGACGGGACTCGACCGACGCAGGTGCTGCGATCGAAGACGAAGATTTTGAAGGATTTCGGCGGGACGCTGGAAGAGTGTCCGATGTGGTGTTTTGACGGCAGTTCCACCAATCAGGCTCCGGGTGGATCGTCGGACTGTTTGTTGCAGCCGGTAGCCATTTTTCCTGATCCAGGTCGGCTGGATGCTTTCCTGGTGATGTGCGAAGTCCTGAATCCGGACAGTTCGGTGCACGAGTCGAATGGTCGTGCGACGATCGAAGATGACGGCGATTTTTGGTTTGGTTTCGAGCAGGAGTATTTCCTGTGGGATCGTGACACGAATCTGCCTCTGGGTTTCCCGATCGGTGGCTATCCTTCTCCGCAGGGCCCTTACTACTGCTCGGTTGGTGCGAAGAACGCATTTGGTCGCGAGATCATTGAAGAGCATCTGGATTTGTGTCTGGCAGCCGGCCTGAATGTCGA
Source organism: Planctomycetaceae bacterium (assembly GCA_046075365.1). GTDB lineage: Bacteria > Planctomycetota > Planctomycetia > Planctomycetales > Planctomycetaceae > SXXK01. The sequence continues at coordinate 4,310 of JBJTPZ010000182.1, read as the reverse complement.
AGGCATTAACGCCGAAGTGGCGACGGGTCAGTGGGAGTTTCAGGTGTTCGCCAAGGGCGCGAAGCGAGCCGGGGACGAAGTCTGGGTTGCTCGTTACCTGCTGGAGCGGACAGCCGAGAAGTACAACGTCTGGGTCAACTGGCACTGCAAGCCGCTGGGTGACACGGACTGGAACGGATCGGGCATGCATGCAAACTTCTCGAACGAAGTTCTGCGTACCTGTGGCAGCCGCGAGACATACGAGAAGATTTGTTCGGCATTTCAGCCGCGAATCAAAGAGCATATTGCGGTTTACGGTGCTGACAATCACATGCGTCTGACCGGCAAGCACGAGACGCAGTCGATTGACAAGTTCAGCTTCGGCGTTTCCGACCGTGGAGCATCGATTCGCATTCCGGTGGCGACTGTTACCAACGGCTGGAAGGGCTGGCTGGAGGACCGCCGTCCGGCGTCCAACGCAGATCCTTACAAGGTGGCTTCCGAAATCATTCGCACCGTCAAGTCTGTGAAGATTTGAGCGGTGTCTGACGAGCCAGTCGCTCCACAGGAACGGCGGTGCCGTTCATCGGCAGCGGCTGGAACTGGGGGTCACTGCTGGCCGCAGGAGCAATTCTGCGGTCATCCTCCCGGGCTGTTCAGTCTCACGGCTGAACAGCCTTTTTTTGCGCATGTGGGCTGCTGTGTTATTCAGCGGGGTGCAGTGCGGCGAGCCAGCCAGTGTTCAGCAGCGGTCGTCCATGAGCTGACCTGAGAATCTGCGACGGGGCGGAGTCCGTACCCATGTCCGCCGGTTTCAAATACGTGCAGTTCCGCCGGAACATTCAGTTGTCGGAGCTTCGCATAGAACATAACGGAGCTTAGTGAGGAAGCGCGATCATCGTGGGTGTGTACGAGAAATGTGGGGGGGCAGGCTGCATCGATGGTCAGTTCAGGCAGCAGGCTGCCGGATTTTTCATCCCACAAATTCCAGGGGTAGATCAGCAGACCAAAGTTTGGCTGAGGAGACTGCTGATCCACACTGTCGTTCGCGGGATAACTTCGCTGCTGGCCGGCGCACAGCAGTCTTGCTGCAGCCTGACCGCCGGCTGAGAATCCAGCGACACCAATTCGACCGGGGTTCAGTTTCCATTCGCCTGCACGTGAGCGGATCAGTGAGGTGGCGCGCTGGGCATCCTGGAGAGGTTTTCTCCACGGCTCAGGTACATCTCGATCGGCCACTCGATATCTCAGGACGAATGCGGTGATGCCCTGTTGATTGAGCCATGTGGCGACTTCAGTTCCTTCTTTGTCCGTAACGACTCGGCGAAATGCGCCGCCAGGAAGAATCAGCACTGCTGTGCCATTGGGCTGTGCGGCAGCGTGCACGCTGATTGTAGGGCGAGTGATATCGGTGATGCGGGTGACTCGAGGTGTCTCGGATTCCCGAAATGGCAGTGTCCGGCCTTCTTCCAGTGTGGTTTCGCCGGGGGCGTGCTGCGGCCACAGGGGCAGCAGGTCTTCACAAGCGTAGATACTTCCCTGGGTCAGGACAGCGATGACAGTCAGCAGGATCGAAAGCAGGCGGCTGGATGTGGTGCAGTTCATGTGGGAATGCTTTCTGTGGCTGTCGAATTCAGATTTGCTGCGTATGCCGGTCAGCATCAGGAACAGCGTGTTCGGGGGACGCTGCTGTTTCGGACTGATTTTCTGGTGAAAATCGAGTGACGACAGTGCGGGCCTGTTTTCCCTGCTCGCGCAGGTAGCGAACCATAGGTTCTGTATGGCCGTGAGTCACAAGGATTTGTTCGGCGCCTGTCTGATCGATCGCGCTCAGTAGTCCTGGCCAGTCTGCGTGATCAGAAAGAGGAAAACCGCGATCGACGGACTGCCACCGTCGTGTTGCTCGAGTGAGCATCCAGCCGGAGGCCATGGCGGTGGAGGCAGCAGAGAAGCGATTCATCCAGGAGGAGTCGGCGGCACCGGGTGGGCAGATCAGGAGTACTCCGCCCCATTTTTTTCGTGCGGGAGCCTGGCTGACGAGGAAGGTGGGAGGCAGTGAAACGCCGCTGGCACGATATTCGCCGTTTAGCTCTTCAACACTGGAATGGCAAAAGATGGGGCCGATACCGGCGTTGACACCGGCGATCAGTCGTTGTGCTTTGCCGAGGGAGTAGGCGAAGATGACTGCAGGAACATCAGCATCACGGCAGTGGATCCACCACTGATTGATGTCTGCGAAAACAGACTGCTGGTTCGGCCAGCGATAGACTGGCAGGCCAAAAGTGGATTCGGTGATGAAGGTGTGGCATTTGACGGGTTCAAACGGCGCACAGGTCGGGTCAGGCTCGGTTTTGTAATCGCCGCTGACAACCCAGACTTCCCCGCGATATTCGACGCGTACCTGGGCAGATCCGAGGACGTGTCCGGCGGGGTGCAGCGAAACCTTTACACCGTTCAGAAGAGTTGTTTCGCCGTATTTCAGGGTTTCGATGACAGCGGCTGGCCCGAGGCGGGATCGCAGAATGCGACGTCCTTCGTGGCTGGCCAGGTAGGCAGCTGAGCCAGGTCTGGCGTGGTCGGCGTGGGCGTGAGTGATCACGGCCTTTTCAACTTTTGCCCACGGGTCGATGTAAAACCCACCCTGCCGGCAGAAGAGTCCGGCAGGGGTTTCTTCAATCAGCGGATCAGCAGACATGTTGTCAGACTTTGGGCTTGAACTGCTCTTTCTTCCGCTGCATTTCCTGAGCCTGTCGGCGTCGTTCTTCTTCTTCGGGAGCGAAGACGGGACGACGAGCATTGTCGCCGTTGCCGTTGCCCATTTGAGGTATCGCAAGCTGGCTTTCACGCCATTCCCAGCCCAGTGGTTCACTGAGTTCGATTTTGGCGAGGAACGCCCAGGGGGTGTCGGGATGTTCCTCGATGATGCGGTTGAGATACAAAAGTGCTTTGTCATGCATTTTTCGTACGTTCGCACCGCCTTCAATCTTCTCGGACGGCTGCAGCATCCACTGGTTGCTGCCGTCTTTTTCGAAGCGTTTTGGGCTGGATTTCATTTCAGCGAGCAGCGAGTTGTAGCCGTACGCACGAACTCGCATGGCCAGAATTCGCCCCATGGCCAGATCGTATTGAGCGCGCCAGCGATCGGTATCCAGCTTGTCGCGGTGCTTTTCGCCGACTTCAAGCGCCTCATGAACGCGCTGCAGGAAGTAGTCCAAAACCGCCAGCGGTTTTTGGGCTTCCGTAATCTGTTCGCGGAGGATGTTGTCGTTGTTGGCCTGAAAAGCTCGCTGCGGAATGGGGACCGGTTCATTGATGGCCAGCTGGGCCGCTGCGATCAGAGCCTGTTTGGCCAGATTGCTTTGCAGCTGCTTGCGGTATTCAAGACCGGGTCGGTAATCAGGGGCGTACTGACGCATGATTTGCGGGTCCCATTTGCGGACCGTCGTATCGTCGGCGACAAAGAAAATGCCGCCGGTTTCAGCACACAGCCGGGACAGTGTGTACGGACCGTACCCGGAGGACATACGTTCCAGCTGCTGGGCATTGGCTGTCCAGAATGGCAGTTGCAGACCTTCGGCGAGGGGAGTTTCGGGGCCCTGGTCGGCATCTGGCAGATCGTCTTCAAATTCGGTACCGTCCGGTGCGGTCCATTTCACGTGCACATAACCTTTTTGGCGACCGAAGGGTGAAGAATTGCCGATGCAGTAAACTCGAACGCCTTCGCGGCTGAGTTTTCGTACGGTGTCTTCGAGGATGGCGTAGCTGTCACCGCCGAAGTCGTCGCCACGTTCGTCCGTGACGATGATAAACATCATGTTGGCGCGCATGCGACGCCGCATCGGAGCGTATTGCTTTAGAGCCATGTTGATGGCAGTGAAGACGTTTTCAACACCTGAAACGTCGCTCTTGATGGTCTTTACGGCTTTGACCAGTTCCTGGATATCGCTGGAAGGTTCTTCCACCAGAACGTGGACGTCTTTGCCGTAGCCAACGATGCCGGTCTTGAGGGCTTCTTTGGTGTCGATGTCGTCCATCAGCCCGAGTTGCCGGTAAACGTTTTCGAATCGGGCGAGAATTTCTTCGCGGCGATGTTCGAGCGAAATTGATTCGTCAAACAGCCAGACGGGCAATGTTCTGCGCTGCCGGAGCGATGCGGCGATTTCGAGCGTCATTCGGTCGACGGCACCTTCAGTTCCGCCGGGGTGCTCGGTGGTGCCTGTGAGATCAATATTTTCGATTGTCTCTGCCTCGCTGGGCATGGTGAGCGTTTCAATGGTTTCGATCTTTGGATTGACGATCGCACTTTCGATGCGACGGATTTCCTCGCGGTG
>JBJTPZ010000181.1:0-8260 GCA_046075365.1 Planctomycetaceae bacterium | reverse complement strand
GCTATCAGGCGGCTCTGGAGAAGTTTTTGGAGTCGGTGCGTCGTCGGTGTGCTGGGAGCGGGATTGATTATCAGCTGGTGCGAACATCTGAGAATCTGGATGCGGCATTGTCGCAGGTGCTGATCCGTCGCGGCGGGAGGTGATGACCGGGGCAGTTGTTAGTTGTCAGTGGCCAGTTGCCAGTTAGTTGCAGGCGGTTTGGCTCACGCGAAGACGCGAAGCCGCGAAGGAAGACGCAAATGTCAGTGGGAGGTGGGTGGTTTTCGAGTGCGAGTACGAGTACCGTCCGCCAGGGCGGACTGAGTACGAGTACGGGGTGAGGTTTTTTTGGGGGGGCAGTACTCGTCTCGATTTTCACTTGAACCCTGGTGAGTCTTCTTGCCGGCGTTGAGTGTTTTTCGCGGAGGCGCGGGGCTGGGTGAGAGGGTGAGTCTGAGTGTTTGCGGGGAGTATTTTGTTGTATGGCTGTGTGGTGTCGTTTTTTGATTTTGGCGTGTTATTTGTGCGCGGTGTTGCGGGCGGATGAACAGCCGAAGGTTGTGACCGGCAGTGCTCTGCAAAAAGCACTGGCGTCATCAGTGTCGTGGTCTGCGGACGGGGTGGCGCTGCAGAGTCAGCTGGCGAGTGTGCGGCAGCAGTCGGGAATTCTGGTACTGCGTGACCGTCGCGTTGATCCGCGGTCCAGCATCACAGTGGAGACCGGCTTTGTGGCTCGTGCCGCCGTTTTGCAGCAGATTGCGGCGGCGGTACCGGATTGTAGTGCTGTTGTGACGGACAGTTATGTGCTGCTGGGGCCTGCGAATCGGGTGCAGCGACTGCCGGTGCTGTTGAAAGAGGTATCAGAGCAGGAGAATTTGTGGAAGAAGCTGCCGGCTGGTCGGTTGCCGCGGAAGGCCGTCAGTGGTTTGCAGCCTGAGTGGTCCGCGGGTGCGGTACCGCGAGAGATTCTGCAGCGTGCGGCGGCGGAGTGCGGGATCGAGCTGGAGAATGCTGAGCTTGTGCCGCATGACGTGTGGGGTGCCGTGCAGCTGCCGCGGCAGTCGTTTGCCGAGCTGGCCTGTTTGGTGCTGGTGCAGTTTGATCTGCAGCCGGTGTTGGCAGCGGACAGTCCGCGGGTGCGGATTGAGCCGATTGATGCAGCGCGGGTACTGGAACTTAAGTACAGTGTACCATTGAAGCAGAAAGAGCAGTTGCAGAGCGAGTGGAGGCAGCGGCATCCGGAAGCTGGCCTGCGGTGGTCATCGTCGACGGTGACTTTGAAGGCTGATCTGGACCTGCATGCGGACTTTGTGGGTGTGCAGCAGCGGCTGTCTGCTTTGGGTGCTGGTGCTGGTGCGGCTGTTCCGGGGGATTCGCTGCGAACGAGGCAGTTTCAGTTGCAGGGTGAGCGGGTCACGGTGGGTTATTTGCTGCAGGAGCTGCGGAAGAATCGGATTGTGATTGAGGTGGAGGGCGAGGACGAGCCGGCTGTGCAGCGATTGTTGCAGGGTGTCGTGGATTTGAGTGTGGTGCGTGAGAAGCAGCCTGGATTGAAATTCTTTCCGGCGTTGTTTGGCGGTCAGTTTCGGACGGTGGAGGTACTGGACGACCGGATTCGGCTGAAGCCTTGAGCAGAGCGGCGGGGCCCTGGATCAGCGCAGGTGGTTGTTTTGAGCCACAAGTGGACAGGAACGGGTGTACGGCTGGCGCGGATCGCCTTTCCCCTTTTCGCAGCTCGAATCCTTTTTTCATTTACTCCTGTCGACCAATTCTCAGTAGGATAGTGGGCAGTTCACACAGAGGGGACTGACCGCTATGGCTCAAACACGTGCAATTGGCATCGATCTGGGAACCACGTATTCCTGTATAGCGTGGCTGAACGAGCATGGCCAGCCGGTAACTTTGCCGAATTCCGAGGGTGAGTTATCGACGGCGTCGGTGGTGTTTTTTGACGAGCGTGGTCAGGTCATTGTGGGGACTGAAGCGCTGCGGAATGCGATTGCCAGTCCGGATCGGGTAGTGCAGCATGCGAAGCGGCACATGGGTGACGGCGGCAAGTTCTGGAAGATCAATGATTTTCGTTATTCGCCGGTCCAGATTTCGGCATTGATTCTGCGGAAGCTGCTCGAGGGGGCTCGTGAGCAGCTGGGTGAGATTACGGAAGCGGTGATCACCGTTCCTGCTCAGTTCAGTGATGCGCAGCGTGAGGCGACGGTGCAGGCGGGTCGCGCGGCTGGTCTGGAGCGAGTCGAGATGATCAACGAGCCAGTTGCGGCGGCGTTGTGTCATGTGCTGGGCAGTGATGGTCTGAATTTTTCTGTCCTGTCAGAGGCTCAGCAGATTCTGGTCTTTGATCTTGGCGGCGGGACTTTGGATCTGGCGGTGGTGCGATACAGTCAGGACGAGGTGCAGGTGATTGCATCGGACGGAGATCTCGAACTGGGTGGTCTCGACTGGACCCGAGTGCTGGTGAATCTGGCATCTGAACGATTTATCGGGCAGTTTGGCGTGGATCCTCGTGACACCCCTGAAAGTCTGCAGTTTTTGTCTTTGGAAGCAGAGCAGGCGAAGCGAAGTTTGTCCGTGCGGGCTCGAGCGGCGATCACAGTGCGTCATCAGAATCGGCTGAAGACGTGGCAGATCGAGCGTGAGGAGTTTGAGGCGTCCAGTCGTCCTTTGCTGGAGCGTTGTCGGCAGGTAGTGCAGCGAATACTGCAGGAGAATCGATTTGGCTGGGCGCGGATTGACACGGTGCTGACGACTGGGGGGGCATCGCGGATGCCGATGGTGAAGGGTCTGCTGTCGCAGCTGAGCGGCAGGACTCTGAATACATCCTTATCGCCTGACCAGTCGATTGCTCATGGGGCGGCCTTGTATGCGGGCATGCTGCAGTCGAATCGGAAGCAGGCGAAGTCAATTTATGATCGTCAGGTGACTGAGCGACTGCAGCGAGTGAAGCAGCGCAGCGTGAGTGCTCGTGCGCTGGGCATTCTGGTGCGTGACGAGTCGACTGGTCAGCGTGTGCCGCATTATCTGATTGCTGCGAACAGTGCGTTGCCGACATCTGTGACATCGGTGTTTGGAACGGTGGTGCGAAATCAGCGGAAGGTGCATGTGCGAATTGTTGAGAGCGGGGCGGGATCGGACCGGCCGCCGGTGGTGCTTGGTGACTGCACGGTGGCGGGATTGCCTGCGGATTTACCGGAGGGATCAGAGGTAGAGGTGACTTTAAGTTATGATCATCAGGCGCGAGTCCACGTGACGGCTCGTGAGCCGCTCAGCGGTGCGACAGCGGAGGTTGAGATCCTGCGGGCGGACAATCTGGGGCGTCCGGCGGGTACCGCAGCGGTTGCCGGGTCTGCCGCTGTGAATCCGGGTGTGAATCCAGGTTTGAATCCGGGTGTGAATCCGAGTGTAAGTAAGGGGCGAGCGGGGGCCGGGGCGACTGCGACAAAGTCGGCAGCGGGCGACGAGGATTTGCTGGATGTTTTTCAGGATTTGCTGAAGTCGATGGAGGGTCGTGGTGGTGGTGGTGGCGGGGCAGTTTCGGATCAGCCGATATTATTGTGTGAGAAGTGTGGAGCGGAGCTGGGTCGCGGGGGGCGGTGTACTGGTTGTGGAGCGGGTCCGGGTGGTCTGCAGCGTGGTGAGACACGTCGCAAGGCTGGTGTGAAGCGTGGTGCTGTGAAGCGACCGATGGATACCAGCGAGCAGGAGTTTTGGGATTTGCTGGAGGGTGACAAGTGAGTGCTGTGGTGCGTGGCGTGCTGTCGGCGGTGATGTTGTGTTGTGTGGTGCTGGATGTGCCCGGTTTGTCTCGGGTTTGTGGTCAGCGGACGGTGCGTGAGGCGGAGGTGCGTGAGTCTGGTTCACTGGGGCTGGGCTGGGCCAGAACAAAGGTCAACATGGCGATCTTTCGTCACAGTGCGGTGGACAGTTTCGGTGATCGGCAGGTGGCGGGCTGGTATGACGGCGAGGGTCGAGTGTGTTTGGGTGAGCGTCGTCTGGGTGAGTCAGTCTGGCGTGTGGAAGTGACAGATCTGCGTGGTCGGGTCACGGATGCTCACAATGTCATCTCGCTGGCCTTCGACGGTGCGGGTGGTCTGCATATGTCGTGGGACCATCATGGCGATCCGCTGCGATACATGCGGGTCGCTGCTGGTGGCGGGCTGTCATCGGGTGAGCGGGGTGTGATGCTGGGGCGTGATGAGGAGCGTGTGACGTATCCTGAGTTTTACCGTCTGCCGGGTGGTGATCTGTTGTTTTTTTACCGTGATGGGGCATCCGGGGCGGGGAATCTGGTGTTGAATCGTTATCGGCTGTTGCCGTCGGGTGTTGGTGAGTGGCAGCGGGTGCAGAGCAATTTGATTGATGGTGAGGGCGAGCGGAACGCTTACTGGCAGGCGTGTGCCGACGGTTCCGGTGTGATTCATTTGTCGTGGGTCTGGCGTGAGACTCCGGATGTCGTGACGAATCATGATTTGTGTTATGCGCGGTCGGCGGATGGCGGGGTGACGTGGACGAATTCAGCGGGTGTTCGATTATCGGTACCGCTGACGCAGTCGGGGTCGGAATATGCGTTCCGGATAGCTCAGGGCAGCGAGCTTGCCAATCAGACGAGCATGTCGGTGGATGGTGCTGGTCGTCCGGTGATAGCGACATTCTGGCGTGCTGCAGAGGCGGGTGCGGTGCCTCAGTATCGACTGGTGTATTTGTCGGAGAGTGGCTGGCGGATGGTTCAGGTGGGCGAGCGGACGTTGAATTTTGAGCGTCGTGGGGGCGGGACAAAGCGACCTCCGATTTCGCGACCTTTACTGTTGCTGGGCGGTGCTGAGGGTTCGCGCCGTGCTGTGGTGTTGTTTCGTGACGAGGAGCTGGGTGGTGGCGTGACGGCGGCGGTAGCGAGTGATTACGAGTTGGGGGACTGGCAGTACTGGCGACTGTCGGAGCGTGTGGGTCAGGCGGACCCGCTGGTGGATTTTGCGGTATGGCGAGAGCGTGGGGAGGTGCATTTGCTGAGTCAGCTGACGGGTCAGGGCGATGGTGAGCGAGAGGAGTCTGTGTTGCCGACGGCGGTGCGTTTGCTGGAGTGGCGAGTGGTGTGGCCGTTGGCGGAGTGAGGTGCCCCTGGGGGTGCCTGTTCAGGGAACGGGATTCTCGCCCATTTCAAGCGAAATCCCCCAAAAATGGTCTCGAATTTACCCATTTCAACTTTCATTAGCGGGAATTTTGCGGTTGCGGGTTCGCATCATGGGGAAAGAGTGTTGGGGTGCACAGTGTGCGACTGGATTTCCGCCGACTAACTCCCCTGTGAGGGCTCGAAACCTTGAGTTTTTCCCTCTTCACCGTAACATACCTGCTCGTCAGAACTTGTGGCGCGGGCGTGCAGAAGTCAGCAACTGGGGCGTTCAGTGAGCAGCGTGCAGTCATCAGAGGGGTCTCGCGAGGGATCCGTGCTGCGAGTGTTGTTCGTATGTACGGGCAACACGTGTCGCAGTCCGATGGCCGAGATGTTGTTTCGCAAGCTGGCGTCTGAGCGTCTGGGCTGTGGTGACCGTGAGCTGCGTGAGCGTGGTCTGGACGTGTTTTCCGCCGGAGTGGGAGCCTGGGAGAATCTTCCGGCTTCCACTGAGGCGGTTCAGGTGATGCGTGAGCACGGCATGGATTTGACGGAGCATTTAAGTCGTCGGGTGAATCGTGTGATGGTTGAGCAGTCGACTTTGGTGCTGGCATTGACGGGTCGTCATCGGGATTTGCTGTTGAACGAGTGTCCTGCCCTGGGTGCTCGAATTCACCTGCTGGACCGTGCTGGCCGGGATGTGCATGATCCGTTCGGGGGAACGGTGGATGATTATCGTCGCTGTGCGCTGCAGATTGGGCAGAACCTGCGGTTGTGGGTAGAAGAGCTCTTCAAGAAAGACACTCACTGACATGAAGATTGGGATTGCCAGCGACCATCGCGGAGTTGCACTGAAGGCCAGGCTGGCTCAGTTACTGCAGTCGATGGATTTTGAGGTGCACGATCTGGGCCCCTTTGAGGCTCAGAGTGTGGACTATCCGGACTATGCTGCCCGGGTTGCTCGCGATGTTGCCACCGGGGTCCTGGATCGCGGGATTTTGATCTGTGGCACGGGTCTGGGGATGTGCATTACTGCGAACAAGTTTGCCGGCGTGCGAGCGGTGACATGTCAGGACAGCGTCACGGCTCAGTACAGTCGTGCTCATAATGACGCGAACGTGATTTGTCTGTCGGCCGATCAGTTGAGTGATCAGGTGGCTGATCAGGTTGTGCGGATCTGGCTGAAGACGGAGTTTGATGGTGGCCGACATGCTCGCCGTATCCAGCGGATCGGCGAGCTTGAGCGTGAGGAAGCGGAGCGCATTCATGGATCCTGAAACGTTGTATTTCGCAAAGACTCATGAGTGGGTTTCCGTCACTGGCAACGTAGCGACGGTGGGGATTACCGACTTTGCTGTGCGTTTGCTGACGGACATTGTGTATCTGTCGCTTCCGGTGGCTGGGAAAGTGTACCGTCCGGGTCAGGCGATGGGTGAAGTGGAGAGCGTGAAGGCGGTCAGTGATATTTATGCTCCAGTGTCGGGCGAGGTTCTGGAGGTGAATTCGGGACTGCCTGATCAGCTGCAGCTGTTGAGTGAGAGTCCGTTTGAGCGGGCGTGGATTGTGAAGTTGAAGCTGAGTGATGCGAGTGAGCTGGAGAAACTGATGAATCGGGCTCAGTATCTGCAGCACTGTGGTGGTTAGTTTCGGGCTGGGGGAGTGATTCGCGGGGGAGGTCTTGATCGTGGCCTATCTGTTTGATACTCCGGAGCAGCGGCAGCGGATGCTGGAGGCGATTGGCGCGGCCTCGGTGGATGAGTTGTTTGAGCAGATTCCGCGTGAGCTGCAGCTGGGTCGTGAGCTGTCTTTGCCGGGAGCGGTTTCTGAGCTTGAGCTGGAGCAGGATCTGCAGCGGAGGCTGGGTCAGGCGGGTGGCGGCGGCGTGTGTTTTTTGGGTGGCGGTGTTTACGACCACTTCATCCCGGCGGTGGTGGATGAGCTGACGTCGCGAGGCGAGTTCTACACAGCTTATACTCCTTATCAGGCCGAGGCCAGTCAGGGGACATTGCAGGCATTTTACGAGTATCAGACGCTGATTTCGCAGTTGAGCGGGATGGATGTTTCGAATGCCAGTCTGTATGAGGGAGGAACAGCGGTCAGCGAAGCGGTGTTCATGGCGATGCGGGTGAACGGTCGTGAAGGACGTGTGGTGGTGGCAGGTTCGCTGCATCCTGAGTACCGGCAGGTCCTGCGGACTTACTTTTCGCGTCTGGGCACGGAGATTGTTGAGGTACCGGCGGCTGGTGGTGTGGTTTCTGTTGAATCGTGTTGTGCGGCGCTGACAGCAGACACGACGGCGCTGGTGCTGCAGCAGCCGAATTTCTTTGGTTGTCTGGAAGACATTGCAGGTTTGACCGCAGCGGCTCATGCTGCCGGTGCTCTGGCAATTCTCGCATTTGACCCCCTCAGTCCTGGTCTGCTGAAGCGACCGGGTGACTATGGGGTGGACATTGCTGTGGCTGAGGGCCAGCCCCTGGGAACTCCTTTGCAGTTCGGCGGACCGCTGCTGGGCATTTTTACGTGTCGTTCTGAGTATGTGCGGAAGATGCCCGGTCGTTTGATTGGTCGGACGGTGGACCGTCGTGGTCGGGAGTGTTTTGTGCTGAACCTGCAGGCTCGTGAGCAGCACATTCGGCGTGACAAGGCAACGAGCAACATCTGTACGAATCAGGGATTGCTGGCGCTGCGTGCGACGGTGTTTCTGTCCGTCGTGGGGCCTCGTGGTCTGCGTCAGATGGCGGAGCTCAGTCATGAGAAGGCGCGGTATGCGGCAGCCAGTCTGACGCGGCTTCCGGGAGTTGTGTTGAAGTACGAGCGATCATTTTTTCGCGAGTTTGTGCTGGAAACACCGCTTCCGGCAACTGAGGTGCTGACAGCCCTGGCGGCTCGTGGTTTTAATGTCGGACCTGAATTATCGCGATTTGGGGACAGTCTGGGTGAGGGTCTGGAGCGGTGCTTCCTGGTGGCTCTGACCGAAAAGCGGACTCGAGCTGAAATTGATGCGCTGACAGCGGCATTGGGTGAGGTTTTGTCTGGCTGAGTGACGACTGGGTGCGGGGAGGGGGTATCGAGCAGATGCGAAATCCAACGGCGACTCGACTGCTGTTCGAAATGTCGGAACCGGGTCGTGGCACTGTGGTGTTTCCGGAGTCGGATGTACCG
>JBJTPZ010000180.1:0-8087 GCA_046075365.1 Planctomycetaceae bacterium | reverse complement strand
ATGTCGTCAGGTTCGCCAGCGGCTTTGCAGAACCTGAGGAATCGGAGCCGATTTCCGTTGTGGAATTCTCAACACCAGCATTGCTGCTCTGCCTGCAGGTGCTGATTTTGAAATTCTGCGGCTGCACCTTCTAATACCGGTTCAGTCATTGGGCTGGTCCGGGATTCGACAGGCTCGAATCAACATTTTTCAGAAAGTTGTTTTCCCCATGGTGGCTCCCATTCGTGTTGCGGTGACAGGTGCCGCAGGTCAGATCGGCTATGCGTCCATTTTCCGTATTGCCTCGGGCGAAGTGTTTGGCCCGAACCAGCCGGTGATTCTGCACCTGGTGGAAGTCCCGCCGGTCCTGAAGGCTCTGGATGGCGTGCAGATGGAGCTGGACGACTGTGCATTTCCAACGCTGGCCGGTGTCGTGAAGGCTGACAGCGATCATCTGGAAGACGGTTTCCGTGACTGCAACTGGGTGCTGTGCGTCGGCAGTATTCCCCGCAAGGCCGGCATGGAGCGTGGTGACCTGATTCGTGTGAACGGTCCGATCTTCACCAGCACAGGGCGAGCCATTGCTGCTGCTGCTGCTCCGGACGTTCGAGTCGTCGTGGTTGGCAATCCCTGCAACACCAACTGTCTGATCGCCATGAAGAATGCTCCCGGAGTTCCCTCCGATCGTTTCTTTGCGATGACGATGCTGGATCAGAACCGCGCTGCATCTCAGCTGGCCCAGAAGGCTGGTGTACCGGTGGGTGCCGTTTCCAGCGTTGGCATCTGGGGCAACCACTCGGCAACTCAGTATCCCGACTTCTATCACGCGAAGATCAACGGTCGTCCGGCAGCCGAAGTGATTACCGATCATGCATGGCTGCAGGGTGATTTTATTTCCACGGTGCAGAAGCGTGGAGCGGCGGTGATTGCGGCTCGCGGTGCTTCCAGCGCTGCCTCGGCCGCCAATGCATTGCTGGACACTGTGAAGGGCATCATTCGCCCGACTGCGGCCGGCAGCTGTTTCAGCGCCGCCGTCTGCAGCGATGGCAGTTATGGTATCGAAGCCGGTCTGATCACCGGATTTCCGCTGGTCAGCGACGGCAGCCGAGTTTCCATCGTACAGGGACAGACTCACAGCCAGTTTGCGCAGTCAAAGATTGACATCACGGTCAACGAACTGCGTGAAGAGCGTGAATGCGTGAAGGACCTGCTGGGATAGGACCTGCCGGGCCAGGACCTGCAGGCTGTCTGCCGCGGAAAGCTGACGCCGGGAACTCCCCGGCGTTTTTTTATTCCCGCCGAACGGCCGGTTCGCTTGCATCCGCAGCAAAAAAACTGTGTGATGGTGTTGCTGTCGCTCCTGCGACAGCGTCCCGCTGTGGCCATCACGCCGCCACGGTGCGGTCCGTCTGATCGTTCCCGCCAGGAGTCCTGCTGATGACCAGCCTGAATCGACGTCGCTTCCTGTCAACTACTACCGCAGCTTCGCTCGCCTTTGCGGCCCCGGCCATTGGCCGTGCCGGTACCTCTGCCAATGACAAAATCGGTGTCGCCGTAGTCGGTGTCAACGGTCGTGGTGGCGAGCACATCAGCGAGTTTCTGCGGGATGACCGCACGGAAATCCGAGTGATCGTGGATGTCGATGAAGCAGTTGCGAACCGTCGCTGCGATGACATTGAAAAGAAGCAGGGGCTGCGACCAAAGCCCGTATCCGACATGCGTCAGGCGTTCGAAGATGACGCTGTCGATATCATCAGCACCGCCACACCCAACCACTGGCACGCACTGACCGGTATCTGGGCCATGCAGGCCGGCAAAGACGCCTACATCGAAAAGCCCGTCTGCCATAATGTTCTGGAAGGCTCGGCCCTGATCGCCGCATCCCGCAAGTACGGTCGGATGTGTCAGGTCGGAACCCAGTGTCGTTCCAGCAAAGCCATCATCGAAGCGGTTGCCTTCATGCGATCTGGCGGCATTGGCGAAGTGAAGCTGGCGCGCGGACTGTGCTACAAACGCCGCAAAAGCATTGGTGCCAGGGGCGACTACACCATTCCGGCGACCGTCAATTTTGATCTTTGGAGCGGTCCGGCATCGCTTACCGATCCCAAATGTACTCGCCCCAACTTCCACTATGACTGGCACTGGCAGCGACATTACGGAAACGGTGACCTCGGCAACCAGGGACCGCACCAGACTGATATCGCCCGCTGGGGACTTGGCATTGATACTCACCCGTCGCGCATTCTCTGCTATGGTGGCCGACTGGGCTACCAGGCTGAGCGCAAGGATGAAAAGTATGTCGATGCGGGTGACACGGCCAATACCGAAGTCTCAATCTATGACTACGGCGATCGCTGCATAGTCTTCGAAACTCGCGGACTGTCCGTTGACGACAGCGACGACGCCGAGCTGAACACACTGTTCCAAAGCAGCAGCGGGAACAAAGTGGGAGTCGTATTCTACGGCACTGAAGGCTACGTGGTGCAGGATTCCTACAGCCACTGCTATGTCTATGATCGCGACATGAAGGTGGTGAAGGAGTTCAAGGGTGGTGGCGAGCACTTCAAGAACTTCGTCAGTGCCTGTCAGTCCCGCAAAGTGGAAGATCTGGCGGCCGACGTTCGCGAAGGCCACTTGTCTGCGGCCATCAGCCACCTCGGCAATATCTCGTTCTACGCAGGCGAATCCAACCGCCTGGCAGTTGCCGATATTTCAGCCGCTCTGAAGGACTTCCGATCGCTGGACGACAACGAAGCCACCCTGCAGCGAACCATCCAGCATCTGAAGAAGAATGGTGTCAACACCGACGCAGACTTCCTCTCGCTGGGTGCGCTGCTGGAGTTCGATCCGGAGAAGGAGCAGTTCACCAACAATCCGGCAGCAAATGCCTGGCTGACCCGCGAATACCGGGCACCGTACATTTGCCCGACAGCCGACAAAGTCTGATTCCTCAGGGCGCGCAAAGACGACTCGGGAAAAACGTCATTTTCCCGAGTCGCTGAGTGCGTGAGTTCAGGCAGTTTCGCTGGTCAGCAGTGCTGATCAGTTACCGCTGGATTCCAGCGTTTGGGTATCAGCAGCCTGCTTGCGACTGGCTTCTACCTGATTCGTCAGGCGGAATTCCGGTCCGGCCGGATAGAACTGAACGTCGTCTGTCAGATAGTCCGGAGACGGCAGCGTCTGGCCACCGATAGTCGTCTGACAGCCAGTCAGCAGCACCGTCGTTGCCAGCAAAGCCGTAAGGGTCAGCAACTGTCCGGCACGGAAAGAGAGTGTCTTCACGAGAGATCGCCTTTGCATCGGTGTCGGCTGAATGCCCCGCAACGCTGCGTATGACTGCCAACGTTCCAGGGACAAAAGTCTTCTGGTTTCATCGGCCTTCAGAGCCCACAGAATTCTCAAAATCGTCCCAATCGATTCATCTGTTACTTTCTCCAGCTCTGCAGTGGTCATGCTTCGGCCGAAATTGCCGTTGGTGAACCGACCGCTCCAGAACTCAGCCCTTGAAGATCAGCCCCATGAAAATCGCCGGTATTCAGACGGATGTCGTATTTCGGGACACTTCGGCCAATCTGGCGGCCCTGGAAACTGCGGTGCTGAGCGAAGTTCAGCAGGGCACAGATCTCACGATTTTTCCGGAGTGCTATGCCAGCGGGTACTGCTTTGATTCACTCGAAGAAGCTCTGGAGTTTGGTGAGTCGATTCCCGGTCCGTCGACGGACCGGGTTGCTGCATTGTGCCGGCAGCTGCGTACTCACGTCGTTTTTGGGCTGCTGGAGCGGGACGGCGACAGGCTGTACAACGCTGCGGTTTTGATCGGACCTGACGGCCTGATCGGTTCGTACAGAAAAGTGCATCTGCCGTGGCTGGGGGTCGACCGTTTTACAACCGCCGGTGAACGTCCTTTTGAAGTGTTTGAAGCGGCTGGAGTGCGGATAGGAATGCTGATCTGTTACGACGGTGGCTTTCCGGAAGCATCGCGAGTTCTGGCGCTGCGAGGTGCCGATCTGATCCTGCTGCCCACCAACTGGCCGCCGGGAGGAACTTACATGGCCGACTATGCGATCAATTCACGGGCCATGGAGAACGGAGTGTATTTTGCGGCAGTGAACCGAGTGGGCACAGAGAACGGATTCAGTTTCATCGGTAAAAGTCGCATCTGTCACCCCACCGGAGCGACTTTGGCCACGCTGGATACCCCGACCGCCGGTATTCTGCGAGCCGAAATTGATCCGCAGGTCGCACGCAAGAAGCGAGTTGTGCGGGTTCCCGGGAAGCATGTGATTGATCGGATGGCCGATCGCCGTCCGGCCCTCTACGGTGCGGTTGTGGAGTCTCACGATTTGCTGCGTCCCGGTCGCGACGAAGCACTGTAGAACTTTCAGCAATCACCATCATCATGGCTGTCTGGACCCGGTTTTACGATCTTGCCGGGGCCCGTCTGTGGTGCTGCCTCGTCTGCTGCTGCAGCCTTGCGATCAGGTGGACGAAAGTTTGCCAATTTCGTCCAGCAGCGACTGTCGCAGACTGCTGATGCGTTCCGCGTCTTCCAGTTTTTTGCGATCCATGTCCAGCACATAGAATACGTCGACGACCTGATCCACGCTGGTGGCAATGCGGGCCAGATATACTGTCAGCCCATGAGCATGTATGGTTTGTGCCAGCGTGAACAGGAGCCCCTGAGTGTCGGTGGCAAATACGTCGATGACGGTGTACTGCTGCGAGCAGTCGTTGTCGACGATGACCTTGGGTGCCTGTCGAGTAATAACGGCGCGTTGCCCGAGCAGGCGGATCAGAGTGCTGCTGCGGAAAACGCTGTCAACTTTTTTCCGTCCCGTCAGCACGTCACCGATCACAACAGCCACATCTTCAATTCGTGAATGCGGAACGCCTCCGCTGAAGTTGCGATCCTCAACGCGAAACAGTGAGATCACAAAGCCGCGTTTTGAAGTGCAGATCAGAGCATCCTTGATGTCCATGCCCTTGGCGGACAGGATACCGGCGACAACGTGAAAACTGCCGGCAGCGTATCGCTCTGGGGCGTAGACGCGATAACTGACAATTTCCAGCTCAGGATCATATTCGCCTTCAATCTTGACATCGCGTCCATCCAGCAGCTGGATGACGCCCAGATCTCTGGCAATCCGTTCGGGCTGCTGATTCATCAGATACAGTGGCGGCAGCGAGTCCAGTTCGGCATCGGCCCACTGTCCCCATTCCTCAGCCGTCTTCACGACCTGCCCTTCCGACGGCAGAAAAGACTGCCGCACAGCAGACCGGATTTTCTGAATCCGTTCCCGCTCCAGATGATTGTACGGACGGCCACTGAGAATCAGGCTGGCTCGATTGTAAAGATCGGCCAGCAGATCGCCCTTCCAGTCTGTCCACACCTCAGGCCCGACAGCACGGATGTCGGCCACCGTCAGGCAGTACAGCATTCGCAGCAGTTCCGGTGCACCGACAAGTCTTGCGAAATCCAGCAGCACAACTCGGTCAGTAATATCACGCCGCAGTGCCAGATCGGGCATGATCAGATGATAGCGGACGAGGAACATCAGCATGCTGCGTTTGTTGGCTGCCAGCTGCAGTCGCTCTGCTGTGGCAGCCGCCAGTTGCTCGCCAATAATGCTGTGGTCACCGGCCCGCCCTTTGCCGATGTCGTGCATCAGGAGCGCCAGGTGCAGGGTTGCCCGATGGCGAATTTCCTGATAGGCAGAACCGACGGCTGTCTTTTCTGAAGCGAACTTCGCCACTTCATCAATGGTCTTCAGCGTGTGCTCGTCTACGGTAAAACTGTGATACTGATTGAACTGCATCAGATTGCGAATCTCTCTGAATGGTGGAATCAGCCATTCAAGAAAGCGAGTTTCCGCCATGGTCCGCAGCGTGACTGGCAGGCCCGCCACGTCTCGCAGCAGTTCACGAAACTGCTCACTCTGATCATAGTCCGGTTCGTCCGGCAGATGTTCCACCGCTGCGGCGATGCCGCGGATGACTTCCGGAGCCAGCCGAACTCGATTTGCTGCCGCCTCTGCAAACACCTTCAGGATTACCGTGGGGTTTTGCAGCGTTCGCAGCTGCGATTCATTCAGATGCAAAGCTCCGTCCAGCAGTTGAAATCCATGTTTGCTGAGCACTGGCAGGAAGCGATTGCGAAGTCGCTGCAGCATTGTCAGCGGACGCGGTACGTCGGCCACACGACGAGCAATCGCAGCCACTCGGGATGTGTGGCCGAAATACTGCTGCATGAAAACTTCCACAGGCCGCGATGGATCGGTACCGGCAATCTGCCGCTGCTCGGAAATCTTCAGCTGCAGTTCACGAATCAGCACGTCCTGCTTCAGATTCTGCAGCAGGTGCAGGTCAAGTCTGAGCAGAGTCAGAAACTGATCCGCCTGCTGCAGTTCCTGCAGCTCACTGCCGGAGATTTCTCCCGCCTGCCGCAGTGCTTCCGGTTCAGGTGATCCGCAGCGCAGAAACGCCACCCAGCGGAGCAGCTGGATGTCCCGCAGACCTCCCGGAGAACGCTTGACGTCGGGTTCGAGCTGATTCACGGAATTGCCGCGAGCGATCCATTCGGCGCGACGAGATTCCTGCAACTGCAGAATCAGACCGCTGGCATCCTTACGCAAAACTCGCTGCGAAATCTGCTGGCTGAAGGTTGCCGCCAGAGCTGCAGAGCCGGCCAGCACGCGAGGCTCCATCACGGATGTGGCAAACTGCACGTCCTTCGTGGCGTATTCACAGGCTTCGTCGATGGATTTCATGGTGCAGGCCGGCTGGACACCGGCATCCCACAGATCCCGCATTGCAACATCCACCAGCGGCTGCAGACGAGCCTGCAGGCGAGGATCGCAGACGATCAGCAGGTCGATATCAGAAAACGGAGCGGGGCGACGACGGCCGTTTCCACCGACAGCCAAAAGCGACCAGGATTCTGGCAGGCTGCCGCTGAACAGCTCTGCCGACTGACGGAATGCATCAATCACAAACCGATCGATCTGATCGGACAGCCAGTTCGTACAGGCCAGACCAGTGCTGTCAGCGTGACGCTGTTGCCGCAGTTCACTGCGGATCGCTGCCATCTCGGCCTTACGCTGCTGTATCCGCTGCTGAATGCCGGACGTCGAACTGGACACTGCTGGACCTCATCAGTGAATGACTCGGACGGCTTGTACGCTGTACAGAATATAGTAAAGACTGCGTTAAGTCGCGAGTTCTGATTCCGGGGGAAGTGGAATTCCGGTTCGTGCAGATCGTCGCAGCAGTGAGGGTTCCGTTAATAATGTGTTCAGTCGCAGGGGCCGTGCTGGACCCGCAGGCTGTGTACCGCAGAAAATCATGGCGGTGCCGCGATTTTGCGGCAATTCGCGGAACATGATCTGCCGGGGAACAGCAATGTCAGACTGGTACTACTCGCTGCTGGGCGAAGAATTCGGACCGGTTTCGGTCGCCACACTGCACGAACTGCTGCAGGACGGCACCCTCGCCGGCAGTGATCCCGTGCGAAGATCTGACGCCGCCGAACCCATCACGGGAACCGAATTTCAACGGCTCAACCCGCTGACGGCGAACCTGCCCCCCGAAAGCTCAGAGGACGAAGCCGCCGATGCAGACGAGCCCTGTGACCTCTTCTGGTTTCAGGTGGAAGGCATCACGCTGGGACCGGTGTCCGGACATTCACTGATCAAGCTGGCGGAAATCGGGCGTATTTCTGCTGACACACTGATTCGTCGGGACAACGAGTTCCTGTGGGAGGCGGCTTCGGAATTCCATGAGCTTTCGATCGTGTTTATGCTGAGCCAGCCAGATATTCCAGCGAAAGCTGTGCCAGCCGGACAGTCCAATCCGGAACAGCCAATACATTCGGAGTCTGAGTCAGAAGATTCTGAGTCAGACGGGGACAACGGAAAATCTGCGGCGAAGCCCGGCAAACGCAGTTCTGCAGGCACGCCGCGCGGGGCCAAAGCACCGGTTGCCGCCGGTCGCGGTCAGCGCAGCGGACCGGGATCTCGTAAACTGGTGAATCGCCGCAGGCAGGCGGAAGCGGCCGCCAAAGCCGAAGCCGAAGATGCGATGCTGCAGGAGATCTTCGCGGAGCTGGAGCA
>JBJTPZ010000179.1:0-5240 GCA_046075365.1 Planctomycetaceae bacterium | reverse complement strand
GCTGCCAAGGAACACGCGGCTTGCCGCCTCGCCAGCACAGCGGCCCAGTAAATGGCCGTCCGAAGTCGATAACAGCTCGACCAGCGTCGGAGTCGTCCAGGTCTCAGACAGCAAACAGCCGAGAATCGCTCGGAAGTGATCACTCACCTGCACGCCAACAATTTTGCGGGGACAGCCGCTGGAGGTCGCCTCGCTGCTGAAATTGGCAGCAACGAACGTGCTGTTTCCAGGAACAGGAAATCAGCGGCTTCACGCCAGCGAGCCAAGCGGTTCTGGAGAGTGCACACTCAGAACAGACTACCTGTTCGCCGAGCAATTGGCTTCCGAAGGCCCACACGCCGAGGATATGTGTGAAGTTGTTGCAGGCCTGCGCCGAGTCGGACGTCGAGCGAGTCGAATTTAAGGTCAAGCCGCTCCTCGGTCGGCTTTTCTCCCCTTCGTTGCATTGCTGAAAACCTGTCGGAAAGTCAGGAGGAGCCGCGCTCGCTTTATTTCTGGGCCGTTTCTCTCGGGCTCGTCCAGATTCCGGACTTAGCGCAGACTACGACAGAGTGCTGAAATGATCGACTCTGTTGCCTTGGCCGGGTTGTTCCGCGCGACGCGCTGTGGGTGCAGGTGTTTACCGAGTCGCATCGTCTTCGCCCAACTGATGATCTGCCGGTGCATCCTGTGTGGTCCGAAGACGGGCACAACGACGAGGCAGATCGGCTGGCCGTCAAGGGCGTGGAGCACTGTCTGCGCACGACGTGATCGCCCGGAAACCCGCTCCAGCTGCAACACTGTCGTGAAGAAACCTGCGGCGGTTCATAATTACTGCCCAGTGGTGTGTGGAACGGCGGTTTCTAAAGGACGTCAATTGGGAAAGGATCTCCCCATTTCGTCGACTTGCCACAGCTCGCCGGTGCCGACGTCAACGGCCGTCAAAGGGCCGCCGAACCCACAGCCCGTGTCGATACCGAGTAAGTAACCGAGGTTCAGGACTCTCCCTTCGAGCTGGGGCGTGTGCCCGACGACCGCCGTCTTCCCCGTATAGTGTCGGCTCGGCAAATCCGAGAGCGGCAACCATAAAGCCGTCTTCGAATCGTGCTGATCCAGCCTCCAGTTCGGAGCGTAATTGGCATGAACGAAGAAGTGGCTTTCGGTCTCGTGGTAGCGCAGCAGCGCCGACAGGAATTGGAAGTGCTCCGTCGGGATTCCCTCGAGACCTTCACTCGAACCATACGAGCGAAGCGTCGCATCGCCCCCGTGATCCAGCCAAACGCTCATTGCACTTCGGCTGGTGCGAGCATGCAGCAACATCTCTTCGTGGTTCCCCATCAGCGGGACCAAAAAGCATCGTTCGGCCAGACCAAGAACCAGTTGCAGCACGCCCCGGCTGTCCGGCCCACGATCGATATAGTCACCGAGAAACACGACGGTATCCAGCGGTTGAGGATCAACGGCATCGATAATCGCCGCCAGCGCGGATGCATGTCCGTGAATATCTCCAATAGCAATTGTGCGTGGCTTCATGTCGAGTCAAGGGCTAAAAAGGGGGAGCGTCGCAGGACCAGAAAACCACTTCCCGGCCCGCAAGCGAAGTCATTGTGGGTTCCGATCCTCACAGTCGCCCGAAACGAACGCGTCAATCGAAAAGTCCTCTAAATCCAGGTATCCGAATTCGCTGTAATCCCACGGAATCCGCTCGAAGTCAGCCAGGTCATTCAGCGTTTCCGGAGCAATTGTCGAAAGGTCGGCGTCGTCAGACACTTCGATTTCGAGCGTGCGATGGGCGGAATACGTCAACGTTCCGAGCAGAGTAATGGTTACCTTCTTCATGTCGATGCTCGGGTTCCTGTGTCACGTACATCGAGCTGCGTCGCCGCAGCCCTCGCATATTTCGAAGTGGACCCCGATTGGTGCCGCACAGATGAAACGGACTAACAATGCCAATGGTAGCGGGGCTGACGGACACACGTGGGTCAGGCGGAGCGACAGCGCATGAAGTGGCTCCGGGAAGTTGGAGCGACGTCTCACTGGCGCCGGCACTGTTACGACTGGTGAAGTCGCAGCGCCTGCTCCAGTCGCTGAATGACCGCGGTCCGCAATTCTTCAGGGCGTTTGACCTTGGCTCGCCCTGACCAACCCAGGACCCACCACACGATTTCGTCCAAACCGTCGACCGTGAACGTCAAGCTCACACTGCCATCGTCCTGACGCTGGACTTGCTGAGTCTTGTGCCACACGGTCTCTGTGACGATTTCCGCCGCGTCCGGCGTAAACTCGATTTCTACTTCATACTCTTTCGCGCCACGGAACACATTCCAGGCGTTGCCGAAATAGGTGTCCAGGTCGAATTCATTCGGAACATCAGCCCTGGCATCAACCGGACGTGCTGACTGAAACCGGGTAACCCGATACGTCCTGGGCTCGTCACCATCCTCAGGCCGGGCGATGAGGTACCATGCCTGGCCCGTCAAACACAGCCGAATCGGGTGTAACGCCAGGCTGACCGGCTGATCCTGATAAGGCGTCTTGTAGAGTCCCGTAATCTGTCGTCGTTCGATGAGGGCCCACTGAATGGTCTTCAGGATGTCGTGATGCTTGCTGTGATCCGCTAACCGCAGGTCGAGAGCCTCCATCACCTGCTGGGCGTCGACCAGGAGTTGAGACACTTCGTCGGGTGCGAGTGCGGCCAGCTTCTCGGTGGCCGGAACGCTCGCGCCCGCATCCAGTCCCTTCGCGCCCGCGAGTACGGTCGCCGTCGCCTGTTCAAGTAATTCGTTACGGCTGAGCTGGAGGACGGGAAACTTTACACCTGGAAGGACGCGAATAGATCGCAGCTGCTGATCGTAATAGGCTGGGACACCCGCCAGTTCGAGCGCGTCGAGGCGCCGACGAATCGTGCGTTCGCTGCACTCCATCTCAGCAGCCAGGCTCGCGTAGTCCCAGCGCCCTCGCCCCAGCAGCAGTTGCAGCAGCCGTAGATGGTCGGCCAGCCGGGCGGCCTGACGAAGACGGCGGTCGGCGTCGGACTTCCCGGTCGGGATGTTTCGTTTACGTTTCGCTGGTTTCTTAGCCACTCTGGCACTCCCCGGAAGCCAAGGCATCACAAACAGAGCAAGCGTACCCGTCGCTTATCCCCCAGTTCGCCTCGCGACGATTCTGTGACGACTGTTTTACCATTTTTTGCCCCTCGACCCGAATCGAGATCGATTCCAGAGAAGCTTACCCAGGCTTCATGACAAACGTGGGTCCACGGGAAATGGCTACGGAAAAATCTGCGAATGCGACGGTCTCGGCAAGGATTCCGTTGGAGGATTGTCGCCGTTTTCCAGGATTCGCACACAGTTTTTCAAAGCGTGACCCGCGCTTGTCAAGACCCGGCTTTACGATTTGCTGCGACGGTCCGGCTCACGGAGAAACGCAGGCCCCGCTGTGGGGCAGCGGCTGCTTCACTGCCGGCTGACGTCTTTGCTGCAATCTGGCGTGGCGACGCTCGGGCTTCGGGCTCGCAGCCAAATCGTCCAACGCCGCAGCAACGGCACGTTCCGCATCACGGCACGAGCAGCGTTATCGCGTGAATCGATCCATGTTCTCGCGGCCGGACCGTCGACTTTTCCACAATCAAGGGGTACTATGCGTTACTTCGTTGACGGTCCGGCGGCCAATAGGGGCGACAACATCAAGCCTGTGGCAGCCGGGGACCGGCAGCGACAGTCAGTGGTCAGGCGGCCGGGCATCGCCGCGGACCGGGATTCAACGGGGAGTAAGTCCATGCCAGAAAATCGGCTGCCCTATGGAGTCGACGAACTCGACCCTTCCGTCGTTTTCCACGCCGACGACCTTGATCTGATTCGCTGTTTCGTCCGCGGTTGCTCGCATTTTGTGCGACGACCGACTCGGAATCTGCGCGGTACGGTGTGTCCGGACCATGGGATCTACTGCCATCACTCACGGGACCATTCGACGTACACGTATGACGATGTGCGACGCAACATCATCGCTTCGCCGGAATTGTTCGCGCGGCGGATTGTCGGACATCCGTTCAAGTATGAAAGTGACCGACTCGGTGGCGAGAACTCTGAAGATGCCCTGAGCTGGAATGTGTTTCGCTCACTGCAGGAAGCTGGAAAACTGTCCGAAGTTGTCAGCCTGATGACTGGCATGGTTCACGCCGAGCATCCTCGACTGTACCTGTGGGGAATCCGTGTAGATGACGACTCATTTGAGCCGTGGGATCTGCTGATCGCCGCGCGGGAGCGTTTCGAGAGCCGCCTTCCCGTGAAGCGTCCGCTGACGGAGCCGGATATCGGGCTCCACCTGCCCGGCAAATATCTGGTGTTGATTGAAGCCAAATTCACAAGTCCCAATCCCGTGTACACGCGGGGCCCGAGAAAAGATGCACGGTCCTTGACGCTCGATGAGCTTCTCGACATCTACTGGGATTCGTCGTTGCAGATTCTCGACCCTGCGAAAGCGCGCGGCAGTCACGCGATTCACTACCAGCTATGGCGGAACACGGTCTTTGCCGAGTGGATGGCTTCGCGGGACAGCACCCAGACAGTAGCTGCGCATGTCAGTCTCGTCCGGGAGGCGGGCGTGACCGATGACGCCAGGGCCTTTAGCGCCCTCCTGACGGATGCGAAGTCGAGCCACTTCCGCCAGGTCACCTGGGAGAACATCCTTGCCAAGATCGAAGACAACCTGCCTCAACTTGGGAGCTACCTCGCAAATAAAACTTGCCATCTAGGCAAAGCGTTTTCCTAAAGCTTCGCTCGCAAGAGACGTAGGCATCGATCCGATTGTTGAGTTTTGACTAACGTGATACTGACGAAGGAGAATTCATGGCGATCTCAAAGCACGGAGTTCCAATTACGTTGCGTTACGCACGGCACGCATTGCACGCTGCCGTGCGGCGAGATCGTTGGCCCCATTCAATTGTCGGGACAGCCGCTCTTTTCAAATGAGATCGGTTTTTTTGTCCTCAAGGTCTCACGGAACATTCGCGCGACCTGACATTTGCCAAGCTGCGATCAACGCTCATTGAATGTGAATGAATCGCTTGGCGGAAATGTTGAGGGCGGTTGACAATAGCGGCGGCGGGCGGCCTGCTCGACGGCCCGGGGCGGCAGAACCCTATTGGCAAGCCATCGTGTGGCAGCGGCAGGAGTGAGCCGAAATAGCGCCGTGTGTCTCTCCGTTGTAACCGTTCACCAGCACCATGGTTGACCGGGGTGGTATTTTGCGAGCTTGAGGGG